>JAIOAV010000025.1:0-42881 GCA_019873665.1 Chloroflexota bacterium | reverse complement strand
CCAGCAGCATCAGCCGGTGGAAGGCGCTGTTCCGGCCATAGTCCGGGTCCTTGATCACCGCCACACCCGATGTAACATAGGGGCCGCCATCGCCGGGCAGGTGCGTGAGGATCGGCAGAGACCGCAGATCTACTGTCGGCTCGACGACCTGCTGACACGGCGCGTCGGACACCATCAGCGGCGGCACGGGGTTATCCAGCGCCTCTGCCAGGCGGAACAGGAGCCGTTCCTTGGGCACGCCCAGCCCCAGCGCCATGAGATCGCGGGTTGAGCAGATCCCCGCCACGATGGGATAGGCAGAGCCACGCGACGCACGCAAGAGGACAGGTTGCCCCTCCAGCTTGTGGATGAGCCGCGCTGCCTCAAGGTAGGGATCCACCGGCTCGGTGATGGTTTTGACCAGCCCCAACTGCTTCATCTTGCTCAGCAGGTCTCGCAGGCTCATTGACTATCACCCCTTTACGATGCGCACGACATCGAGGTCTCGCGCCACAATGGCATTCGGAAAGATCGTCTTCGCTTCATCCAGGATCGCTTTGACCGGATACCGCCGCGACAGATGAGTGAGATAGAGGGTTTTGACGCCGGCAACGCTGGCCAACTCCGCGGCCTGTCGCGCCGTGAGATGGCCGAAAGTAGCCGCTAGCTCTGCCTCAGCGTGAACGTATGTAGCCTCGATCACCAGCGCGTCCGCGCCGCACGCGACATCCACCAGGTTGTCGGTGCGTCCAGCATCGCCTACATAGACCAGACGTGCGCCCGGGATCTCTTCGCCCAAGACCTGATCGGGTTGGATTACCGTCCCATCGGCCAGCGTGATAGCATTCCCCTCCACAAGACGCCGCCGTTCCGGGCCCGGAGGCACGCCCAGCCGCTCCGCCGCTTCCACCAGGAAGGGGCGGTGACTGGCCTCGCGGAACTCGTACCCATAGCAGCCGGGGCCGCGGTGACTGACAGGGAATGCATTGACAGTGAGATAGTCGCTCTGCCAGACTACGCCGGCCTCCACCTCGCGGTAGGCGATGGCGATCTCTGGATCCTCGCCGCGAAAGACCACGCCCTGTAGCAGATTACGCACGCGCTCCAGCGCCCACCTCCCGCCATAGATGGTAAGCTCCGATGCCGCCTCCCAGCGGGCGAAGGTGGACACGAGGCCGCCCAGGCCGAGGATGTGATCCAGATGGCCATGCGTGAGCAGCACCTTGTCCAATTTCTTGAAGCCCAGACCACTGGCTAGGAGCTGCCGCTGGGTGCCCTCGCCGCAATCAATCAGGAATCGCTGGTCGCGATGCAGCAACATCGCCGCTGGCAGACCCCGCTCGATGGAAGGCGCGGACGCCGATGTGCCCAAAAAGGTCAGCTCGAACATGCATCTCCTATCGTCGCGACATGGCTGGCATGACGGATCATGGGCATGGCGACCGCGCAAGGGCGCGTTTTGCAGGCAGTATCAAGAAGCGTGACCACGAACACAAGGCTCGCTCTGCCGAGAGATCACGCGCGATCTCAGCTGTGCCATCTGCACATTCGCACCGTGCCGCTGGCGAGCATCGCGGTCTAGCGCTGCTATGCCCGCCAGCTCATCCATCGCTACCCGAATAGGTCAGAGACTCGCGCCTCCACCCGTCAGATCAGATCGAAATACTATACGGTCTCCACGAACTTGCGCCACTCGCCGTGGATCCCCTCATCAGAGACGCCATAATAGATGTGTATCTTGCCCTCGGCGTCCCGTTGCACGAAATCGTAGCGTGTGCGCCCGGCCCACTTGCGTTTGCGCCAGAGGCCAATATCCCCATCCCACTTGATCTCGTCTGGCTTGGCCTTGCCGTTTTCTTCCTGAGTGATGGCGTAACGCCAAAGGCGGCGCGCTGAGGAACGCGTAACGTCTCGCACCACGCTGCCGTTCCGCAAATCCTTGAGTGAGTGGTACACCACCCCTTTGCGCTCGACGCTTTCTATGATCTCGACGCCGGTTTTGGGTGGTTCGACGGCGGGCACGCCCGCCTCCGCCACCTCCTCCTGTTTGACTGGCTCCTCCTGTGGGATGACGCCCTGCTCCAGCAGCTGCTGCTTGACGAGGGCGACGATCTCATCTCGGACGGCGAGGCTGGTCTGGGACTCTTGACGGATGTAGATCTGGTCGCCGCCTAGCACATACGGCGGAGTCGACCCCTTGGGGACAACAATGCGGATGACATCCTTATTGTCGCTCTTTTGCACGTCAATCGTCAGATTCAGCGGCGGCGTGATCATCTTTTGCACTTCGGCCTTGAGCGTGTTCATCACCTCTTCGGATCGCTGCACGCCCACAACCGGCGTCTTGGCATTAGCGCTCACGCCAACATAGATCGTGCCCCCGTTCGTGTTGGCAAAGGCCACTACATCGCGCAGGATAGCTCGCAGACGGCCACGCTGCCGGCTGGCCGATTCGTGAAACGATTGCACGATATTGGGCCCCTGTTCACGCGCCGCCTGGATATGATCGAAGGGCTTGGTCTCGGGCCGGTAGGGGCGCGTGCGCGCAAAGTCATCCTGCAAGAACAACTCGCGCAACGCTGCAAAGCTCACCTCCGGCAGCAACACCTCGGTAACGCGATCGCCCACGCCGAGCCGGTTCTTATCTTTTGGGTCTCGCACCAAGCGATGCGCGTCCGACCCCTGGATGCAATGCATCCGGCGAGGATATTCCGGCTTGGCGCCGCTAAAGAAAGACGCCGTGGAGCGACGTCGGGTGCTATCTAGATCCGTCAACTCCAGGGCGTGCAGATTGGGGTCCTGCGTGTAAGCGATCTTGGTCTGACCGCCGAAATCATACCCCAGCATGGCGACGCCATGAGTCGAGTTGGCATGCGCGGCAATGACCAGACCACCTGTTTCGGCAATGATCCGGTACGCAGTCAATACATCAACTGTGGCCCCAACCTCGCTCGAGCCGAGGTCCAACTTCTCCGGCGGGACGCGCAAGTCCAGCAGAATATGTTCCAGCTCGCGAATGCTCGTTTGCTCCGAAAAGATGCCGAGAATGTGAAAGCCCAATGTCGCGGTCAGCTCAAAACCGGGGAGGACAAGCACCTTTTTCAGCAGCCGTCGGTACTCCTCCAATTCCTGCCGCTCCTCCGGCCGCAGCCGGTCGAGCTTCTCTAGCATCTCCAGAGCGCTAATCCGGGCGCGCATGCCCGCATAACCCGCCACGGTGTTGTGATCCGTAAAGGCTATGATATCCAATCCGCGTTCTGCCGCCTTTTGCAGGATCTGCAAATAGGTTACTTCCGGCTCCTCATAGCAGAGCTGGGATGCGGGTGTGTGAATGTGCAAATCAATTCTGTGCCATTCCATCTGTTTTCTTCTTGTTGTACTTCCTCTTTCATTTGTTTCGGGTCTTCTGCCTATAGCCTCTTCACCTCCTTACTACTCGCCGTCGCCCGCTTGATGCCATCCATCAACTCGCGGAAATCGAACGGCTTGAGCAAAAACGCGTTGGCTCCCGCGTCTAGACACTTTTGTTCCAGGCTTAAGCCGGAGCACATCAGCACCGGCACATCGAGCCTGCTGCGAATCTGGCGCAAGATCGCAAAGCCGTCCAGTTCTGCCGTGAGGCGAACATCGAGATAGACGAGATCGGGCTTTTCTCGCCACACGACCGCTGCCGCTTCGCGCGGCTCTTGCACCAGAATCGCCTGATGCCCTTCGAACTCTAGCAACTTCTGGACGAGAGGGGCGATATCCGTATCATTCTCCACGATCACGATCTTGGCCACTGGGCGCTCCTTGATCCTGCGCGCCATCGCGCAATGCTGCTTTGAACACCTCGTCCAGCTTGTCCACCAGCACAAAGTGCATCTCTTTGCGGATCTCTTCTGGCAGCTCCTCCAGGTCGGCGGCATTGTGCCGCGGCAAGATCACCGTATCCAGCCCCGCGCGCCGCGCTGCCAGCACCTTGTCTTTGATGCCCCCCACCGGCAGCACCTGTCCCCGCAGCGTGATCTCGCCAGTCATGGCCACATTCGACTTGACAGGCGTGTTCGTCAGCAACGAGAGCAGCGCGGTCGCCAGCGTAACCCCAGCGGAAGGCCCATCTTTCGGGATAGCGCCTTCCGGCACGTGGATATGGATATCGCTCTTGTTGAAGAAATCTTCGGGCACATGATAATCGCGCGCTTTGGAGCGGACATAGCTCAGCGCTGCCTGTGCCGACTCTTTCATCACATCTCCCAGCTGGCCTGTCAAGAGCAGTCCCTTGCTCCCCTTCATGCGGGTCGCCTCGACAAAGATGATCGTCCCGCCCGTGGCAGTTACCGACAGGCCAGTTGCCACACCTGGGATCTCGGTGCGCTCCGCCACATCGCCAAAGTAACGCGGCTTGCCCAGGTACTCACCCACGTTATCGGCGGTGATCACCTCCGGCGCCTGGCTCTTGCCGCTCGCCACCTTGGTTACCACTTTGCGGCAGATGTTGCCGATCTCGCGCTCCAGGTTGCGGACACCCGCCTCGCGGGTGTACTCGCGGATAATCTTCTGCAGCGCCTCCACCGTGAAGGTGATCTCGTCTTCGCGCAAGGCATTCTCACGTAGTTGTCGTGGAATCAGGTAACCCTGCGCGATTTTGATTTTCTCCTCCTCGATGTATCCGGAGAGCTGCAAGATCTCCATGCGGTCGCGCAGCGGCGCTGGGATTGGCTCCAGTTGGTTGCCGGTGGTGATGAACATGACCTCGGAGAGATCAAACGGCACGTCCAGATAGTGATCGCGAAAGTCGTTGTTCTGTTCGGGATCGAGCACTTCCAACAGCGCCGATGTTGGGTCGCCCCGCCAATCGGTGCCTACTTTGTCAATCTCGTCCAGCATGAACACTGGGTTCTTGGTCCCCGCGCGTTTGAGCGCCTGGATGATGCGTCCCGGCAGGGCGCCCACATAGGTGCGTCGGTGGCCGCGTATTTCTGCTTCGTCGCGCATCCCGCCCAGCGACATGCGCACGAACTTGCGTCCCAGCGCGCGGGCGATAGAGCGCCCCAGGGAGGTCTTGCCCGTGCCCGGCGGGCCGATGAAGCAGAGAATCGCGCCTTCGCGTTCCCTTCGCAGGTAATCCCCTTCTGACTCGGTCGCCTTGAGTTCCTCCGCGCGCTCTTGGCGGAGCTTGCGCACCGCGAGATACTCTAGAATCCGCTCCTTTATCTTTTCCAGGTCATAGTGGTCCTCGTCCAGGACCTGGCGCGCTCGCTCGATGTCCAGGATATCCTCGGTGGCCACCGTCCACGGCAGCCCGACAAGCCATTCGATATAGGTCTTGATAACCGAGTACTCGGCAGCTGCCATCGGCATATGCGCGAGCCGGTCCAACTCCCGGCGAGCTTCCTTCTCCGCCTCCTCCGGCATGTGGGCCGCCTCGATCTTCTCCGCGAGTTCCTTCACCTCCAGCGCCTGCTCATCCTCTTCACCCAGCTCTTTGCGGATCGCCTTCATCTGCTCGCGCAGGTAGTACTCGCGCTGCATCTTTTCCATCTCGGACTGCGCCTGCGACTGGATCTTCTTGCCGAGCTCCAGTACCTCCAGCTCGCGGTTGAGCACCCGGTTCAGCTTGGTGAGCTTGCCCAGGACGCTGTCGATCTCCAGGATCTCTTGCGCATCCGACATGTCCATCCGTACATAGTTGGCCACCAGATAGACCAACTGACGAGGATCGCCAGTGCTGAGCGCGGCCATCATCAGCTCTTCTGGCAGAGCTGGCACCAAAGAGGCAAAACGGCGGAAGAGGTCGGAGACGTTCCGCATGAGCGCCTCCACCTCGACTGTTTCCTCCACGATATCGGGGACGACCTCAACAGTTGCCTTCATATAGGGCTCGGACTGCGTAAAAGTGCCGAGACGAATCCGCTCCAAACCCTGCACAAACAGCCGGATGGTGCCATCAGGCGCCTTGAACAGGCGGTGTAGCACTGCGGCTGTGCCCATCGTGTAAAGGTCCTCTGGCTGCGGGTCTTCGACATCCGCATCTTTGAGCGCCACCAGCGCTACCATGCGGTTTCCCACTGAGACTTCATCAACGAGGCGGATCGAGCGCGGCTGGCCGACGACCAGCGGCAAAAAGATCGAGATCGGATACACCACCGTGTTCTTCAGTGGCAAGATCGGCAGTTCGGCCGGAATGGTCAGAGACGCGGAAGCCTTCAGTTCCTCCATCATCCCCGACTCCTCATCTTTACGTCCTGCTTTCGCCATTCTTCTTTCTCTCCAATTGTCGCGTTGTCAGCAAGGATACCTCCTCTGCCGCTGCTCTGTGGCATCTGTGTCAGAGGCACACTCCCATCCTGGCAGCAGTGAGCATCATCGCGGCGTCTCTGCCTGGATCGCGCCAGGTCAGACGCCCTTTCTGCGATTCGGCGGAACGCCGCCTGCTCCCAATTCCCATATTCTACCACCATTGTTCATTTGTCCCAAACGGGCGATTCCTTTGCTTCTGCTCTGATACAGTAGTACAATGGGCGAAAGCATCGTGGGGGAGAACGCCGTGGTTGAGGATTATCAGCTCAGGCAGAGGGAATACCTGCTCCAGATCAGTCGCGCCATGACCTCGCGGCTGGATCTGCCCTCGTTGCTGCGTTTGATCCTCGGCAGCGCCGTAGAAATGCTGGGCGGCGAGATCGGTCTGATCGCCCTGCGCGGAACGGATGGCCAGTTCAGCGTCCGTGCCGGCTCTGGCATTCCTGCCGCCGTCCTGCCGCTCTTCAAGCCGCTATGGGCGGACCTTCCCATGTACCACGGTCGGACAGAGCTGTCGCATTGGCGTATCCCGGACCTGCCTGCCCGGCTGGCGTTGGTGAGCGCGGCGGTAGGCATCACGTTGCGCCAGGTTGTGGCGCTGCCATTGATCCTGGAAGACAGCCTGGAAGGGATCATCTATGTCTTTCGCACGCGTGATCACGCCTTCTCCCCGAATGACCGCCTGGTCTTGGCCAGCTTTGCCGACCAGGCGGCCATTGCGGTGCGCAATGCGCGATTGTACCAGCAGGTATCGGACGAAAAACGCCGCCTCGACGCGATCATCGCGCACAGTGCCGACGGCATCATGATCCTCGATCGCTACCATCGCGTAGAAGTCATCAACCGGTCGTTGTCGCGCCTGTCCGGCTGGCCGGTTGAGCGGGCGAGAGGCCGTTTGTGCCATGAGATTCTGGCACTGCGCGACCGCCAAGGCCGACCCTTGCCACATACCCCTTGCCCGTTGTTCGCGGAGACAGGGCGCGCGCCCAGCTACCATGAAGGAGATCTGGTGCGGGCGAATGGACACATCGTCACCGTCGGAGTGACGTGCACGCCGCTCTACGACGAAGAGGATCAGCTCATCAATGTGATCTGCAATGTGCACGACATCACGCGCTTCCGCGAGGCCGAGGAGATGAAGTCCACCTTTATCTCGGTGATCTCGCACGAGCTCAAGACACCGGTAGCGCTGATCAAGGGATATGCCGGAACGCTGCGCCGCGAAGATGCCGACTGGGATCAGCAGACACTGCGCGAGGGTCTCTCGATCATCGAAGAGGAGAGCGACAAACTCGCCAGCCTGATTGATAATCTGCTGGACGCCTCTCGTATTCAGGCGGGTGTGCTCAAGCTGGAGATGAGCGATCTTTCTATTCCCAAGCTGGCGCAGAAGGTCGCCAGCCGCCTGCAGACACAGACGGCGCATCGCTTCATCCTCGAGTTCCCTGAGGACTTTCCCGTGGTGATCGGCGACTCGGCTCGTCTGGAGGGCGTGTTCTACAACCTGCTCACGAATGCCATCAAGTACTCGCCGCAGGGGAAGGAAATCCGCATTGGTGGCTATGCGGATGCGCATGAGGTGGTCGTGTATGTGAGCGATCAGGGGATCGGCATCGCCCCTGATGAGCAGGAACGGCTGTTCCTGCCTTTTTCGCGTCTCGATTCGGGCCTCTCGCGTCGCACCCCGGGCGTGGGGCTGGGCCTGTTTCTCTGCCGGGCGATCATCGAAGCTCACGGCGGACGCATTTGGGTAGAGAGCGAGCCCGGGCACGGAAGCACCTTTACCTTTACGCTGCCGCGCGCCGACACGGTTGCCACCTAGGCTGGACCTTTGCGGGGGCTGGGAGCGAGGACATGAGCGAAGATCGCAAGAAACTGATCCTGATCGTTGATGACGAAGCACGCATGCGCCGTTTTGTTCGCATGAATCTGGAGCTGGAAGGGTATGATGTGATCGAGGCGCCGAACGGAATGGAGGCGGTGAATCGCGTGCGGGAAGATTTGCCGGATCTGGTATTGCTGGATGTGATGATGCCGGAGATGGACGGTTTTGAGGCCCTGCAGGCAATCCGTCAGATCTCGACGGTGCCCGTTATCATGTTGACTATCAAGGATGAGGAGGATGACAAGGTCAAGGGGCTACACCTGGGGGCAGATGACTATGTGACCAAGCCCTTTAGCCCGCGTGAGCTATCTAGCCGCATCGGGGCGGTCTTGCGCCGTGCTGCCATCCCTGCGCCTGTTGGCAAGAGTGCCATCGTGATTGACGAGGACCTGACCGTTGATTTCCAGCGACGCGAAGTGGTGGTGCGCGGACAGCGCATCAAGTTGCGCCCGACAGAATATCGCTTACTATATCACCTGGTCAACAATGCGGGTTGGGTGATGACGCACGAGACGCTCCTGTCCAAAGTGTGGGGGTACGAGTACCGCGACGATACGCACCTGCTCCGCCTCTACATCACCTACCTCAGACAAAAGATCGAGCCGGATCCCGCTAACCCCAAGTACATCTTTAACGAGCGCGGCGTCGGATACCGCTTTGTGGACTATAAGACAGGCAAAGAGTCCTCAGAAGATCGTGGCCCAGATCAAGATGAATGAAAGACTGAGACCGTTGGCGGACAAGTACACCAGGCTCCGCAACCGCAAGTATGGCCCTTTGCTGCTTGTCGTCGAGCTGCTCCTTGTCGTCGCGGCAGGCATCGTCATTGCCAGCCTTGCCCGCATGGCCTTCCCTGGCCTGGCGCCAAAGCCAACCGAGACGCGTGGCGCTGCTATCGTGACCCCGGGGCCCGATGTCACCGCGACGGGCGTCCTCACCGTTACCGGCACGATCACCGCGCCCTTGACCGGCACGGTCACGCTATCGCCAAGTGCGCCGCCCTCTGCGACCTCATCGGTGGTTGGCACCCCCTCGGCAACATGGACAGTGACCGGCACACCTACCCCGAGCCCCACCGTTGACCCGACCCTAGTCTGCGCCGAGCCGAATGAGAATATCGCTACCGCCTATGGGCCACTCGGTTGCCCCGCTGTGGTCAGTTGCCTGATCTGGCCTACCGACGACACGGCAGACTATTACTATGTGAATGTTCAGATCTCGTCGGAGTTGCTGCTGCAGCTCAAGAACATCCCGGCGAACGCCAACTGGGACCTGTTTCTCTACGACCAGAGCGGGCGGGAACTGGCCGCATCCACGGATCTGGGGAACACGGATGAGAGGATCACATATCGAACGGATGCGGGGACCTATTACATCGGCATCTTGGCAATCTCCGGCGCTAGCGCCACCCAGCCATACGTTCTGGATGTCCGCTGCACACCACTGGTAACGCCTACTCCGGACGAGGAGGGGCCGTGCACCGAGCCGAATGGTGGCTTTGACACGGCGTATGGACCGGTCGCCTGCGGTGATGTGATCACATGTCGCATCAATCCGCTGGGTGGTGATCTGGCGGACGTGTACATGATCGAGCTGGCGGAAGACACGATGCTTCTGGCGGAGCTGATCAACATGCCAGAGGGGAGCAATCTGAGCCTCGCTATTTTTGATAGCAGTGAGGTCGAAGTGATCTCTTCGCCGCGCGGCAGCAACGCCAATCCCAGTATCTCCCACGATGTTGCGGCAGGCCAATACTATATCGCCGTGCTAGCGCCGGATGCCTCGACGCCGGCCGGGGTCTATACGTTGTATGTGGCCTGTGGGGAGGATGTAGGCCCCACACGGACGCCTACCGTCACGCCCACACGCGAGGCCGAGGGGCCGTGCGCTGAGCCCAATGACGATGTGCATTCAGCCTATGGCTCTCTGGTCTGCGGCGAGGCTTACGAGTGTAGCCTCAATCCTCCGGAGGGGGATCGCCTGGATGTGTACTATATAGATCTCGATACGGAGGGCCAGCTCACTATCACCGTGACCGATATGCCCACTAATGTGGATTGGGATCTCTCCCTCTACGATGGTGATGGGAACGATCTGGCCTTTTCTGGTAGCCTGTTCAACGAGAACGAGCAGATCATCTACAACGCAGTGCCAGGCCGGTACTATATCGTGGTGGAGGCGATTGAGGAGGGCTTGCCGGCAGGCCCGTACCTCTTGAACATCAGTTGCGGGCCGGTGCCAACGAATACGCCGCCGCGCACCTCCACGCCGACCAGGACACCGACCGCCACACGGACGGCAACGCCGAGCCGCACAGCAACGCCCACCCGCACCTGGACGACGACCAGGACACCTACGGAGACACGCACTCATACGCCAACGCGCACCGAGACTGCCACGCGCACGCCGACCCCGACGAGAACCGTGACGCCGACACCCACCCCGTCTGGGACGGCAACCGTCACAGCAACCGCAACTACTACGCTTACCGCATCACCCACCCGGACGGGCACCTGGCTGTTGACGCCTACATTGACTGCTTCGCCGACTGCCACCGCGCCGACGCCGACCTTTACGCTGGGCCCCTCGCCGACTCACACGTGGACGCCCACATTCATCCCCACGCCGACGCACACCTTGATCGCTACGTCCACGCCTACCGGCACACTGGCCGTCAGTTGGCTGATCACGGGCACGTTGGGGAGCGAACTGGACGGCCATGACGTTCCAGCGCAAACGGTGCAGCCGGCGCATCCGGCAGCAGAGTGGCCGCATGTAGTTTATGAGATCATCACCCGGTGGATCTGGGCCGCGCCGCATGAGGCGCGGCGAAGAATGTCGCCTGTTACAGCGCGACGCTAGGATGCATGAATAAAAGAGGGGCGCTGCGCGCAGCGCCCCTCTTTTGCTTTCCTATTCGTTGGCCTTGATCTTGATCTGCTTGGGTTTGACTTTCTCGGCCTTGGGAATGGTGATCGTCAGCTCACCATTATTAAAGCTGGCCTCGATCTTGCCGGTATCCACCTGTGCGTGCAGCGGCAGGACCCGCGAGAACTTGCCGTGCCAGAGCTCGTGGTAGAGCCAGTTCCACTTGGCTGCTTCCTCCTTTTCTGCCTCGCTGCTGAGCTTGCCGCGGATAGTCAATGTATCGTCCGCGGCAGTGATCTCGATCTCGTCCGCCGATGCGCCAGGCACTCGCGCCTTGACGATCACCGCCTCCGGCGTCTCGTACATGTCCACCGGCAGCACCGCTTCGCCAGTGGCGGTGGCAGCGCGCCGCGGGCGCACCATTGTATCCTCAAAGAGGTTGTTGAGCGCCTCGCGCAGAGTCATGAAATCCTCCATGGGTCGCCAGTTCATCAAGGTATCCATCGTTCTCCCTCCTCTCGAATCTCATGTCTTTCTTTCGTTGCCTATGATATCACGGCGTCCGTTAGAATGTTACTAGAGGAGCGCTAGAGCTCTGCTAGAGTGTGCGCACCAGTTCTAACGCTTCTCTACAACAGCGCTAATGCGCCTCTAACGCTGACGCGATATACTTACGTAGTGAGTTGTTTCGGAGGGGAGGGGCGCCTGATGGCGACCGTGTGCGCTAATTGTGGAATCACTATCCGTTGGCAGCCCACCACCGTGCGCGGTCAGACCTTTTGCTGCGTCGGATGTAGTCGGGGCGGCCCTTGTAGCTGTGACTATGGTAACTTGCCCGTAGCTCAGAGACAGGCCAAACGGCCACGCGAGGCGCGTGCGCGGATCGCCCGGAAACGCCGTAGTTAGCGGTCGTGGCGCGCTCTCTGGACAGCGCCTGAGAAACGATGTAATCGGATTGTCTTATGGAGGATGAATTATGAAAGCAGTGGGCATTGACCTGGGTACAACGAACTCGGTTGTTGCCGTCATGGAAGGCGGCGACGTTACGGTAATCCCGACCGCAGAGGGCGGGCGGCTGCTCCCCTCTGTGGTGGCGTTCACTAAAGGCGGAGAGCGCCTGGTTGGTCAGCTTGCCAAGCGGCAAGCGGTTGTGAATGCTGAGAATACAGTATATTCGATCAAGCGCTTCATGGGGCGGCGCTACGACGAGACGGATGTCGAGCGCAAGATGGTGTCATATCAGGTGCGGCAGGGGCCGGCGGGGGATGCTCGCGTCTTTATCCCTGCCACCGGCAAGGAATACACACCACAAGAGATCTCGGCGATGATCCTGAGCAAGCTGCGCCGCGATGCGGAGGCGTATCTGGGGGAACCGGTTACGCAGGCTGTGATCACGGTTCCTGCCTATTTCAACGACGCGCAGCGTCAGGCCACCAAAGACGCGGGCAAAATCGCTGGCCTCGAGGTGCTGCGGATCATCAATGAGCCGACAGCGGCTTCATTGGCCTATGGCCTCGACAAGAAAGAGGCGGAGACGATTCTCGTCTTTGACCTGGGCGGCGGCACGTTCGACGTGTCGGTGCTTGAGGTTGGCGACGGCGTCGTGGAGGTCAAGGCGACGAATGGTGACACGCACCTCGGCGGCGACGACTATGATCAGGCAATCGTGAACTATGTGGCGGACGAGTTCAAGCGGGAGACCGGCATTGATCTGCGTAACGATCGGCAGGCATTGCAGCGGCTCCGCGAGGCTGCGGAGAAGGCCAAGATCGAGCTTTCCTCGGTGATGGAGACCGAGATCAATCTGCCGTTCATCACGGCGGATGCATCTGGGCCCAAGCATCTGCAGACCAAGCTGACTCGCGCCAAGTTTGAGCAGTTGACGGCTGATCTCACCAAGCGTCTCGAGGGGCCGTTCCATCGCGCCTTGCAGGATGCCCATATCTCGGTCAATGACTTGGACGAGGTGGTGCTTGTTGGTGGAGCCACTCGCATGCCGGTGGTGCAGGAGCTGGTGCGACGGCTGACGAACAAAGAGCCACACAGAGGGGTGAACCCCGATGAGGTGGTGGCGGTCGGCGCGGCATTGCAGGCGGGCGTCCTGAAGGGCGAAGTGCAGGACGTGCTCTTGCTCGATGTTACCCCCCTGTCGCTGGGCGTGGAGACGCTGGGCGGCGTGATGACCAAGCTCATCGAGCGCAATACGACGATCCCTGTCCGCAAGACCGAGGTCTTTAGCACCGCAGCCGACGGCCAGACAGCAGTGGACATCCATGTGCTGCAAGGTGAACGGGAGATGGCGGCTGGCAATATGACGCTTGGCCGGTTCAAGCTGGAAGGGATCCCCCCCGCGCCGCGCGGTGTGCCGCAGATCGAGGTAACTTTTGACATTGACGCGAACGGCATCCTGAATGTCTCGGCCAGAGACAAGGCCACGGGCAAGGAGCAACGCATCACCATCACCGCGTCCACGAACTTGACCAAGGAAGATGTGGAGCGGATGGTGCAGGAAGCGAGCCGCTATGCCGCTGAGGACCGCAAGCAGCGCGAGGTGGTGGATGCGCGGAACCAGGCGGACAACATGATCTACCAGATGGAAAAGCTCTTGCGCGAGGCGGGCGCGAACGTGAATCCGTCCGATCGGCAGGCGATCGAGGACAGGATCGCGAGCCTAAAGCAGGTGATGAACGGCAACGATGCCCGCGCCATCCGCAGCGCCATGGAAGAGCTGCAGCAAGCCAGCTACCGGCTCTCGGAGCGGATGTACCAGGGCCAGCACGCGCAGGGCGGCGGCAACGGCCAGGCCGAAAGCGGCCAGGGCGAGAACGTCGTTGAGGGTGAGTTCCGCTCTGTGTAACGCCTGAGCGGGATGGAATGTGGAAGAGAGCTGCAATCCGTTGCAGCTCTCTTTTGTTCTTCCCGCTGGATATGGCGTGGCGCTGTTTTTGACAACTTTGAACCACGATGCTATACTAATGCCAATTGAAGATGCTAGGGGAGCTTGGGGAGCCGAGCTGAGAGGATGGCCACCGTATGCCGCCATCGACCCTGTTCACCTGACCTAGGTAATGCTAGCGTAGGGAAGCGATGCCTCATGATCGTCAGCCACCGGCCGCCTCAGGTCGGTGGCTTTTTCATTGCATAGCAGGCGGCTCATGAGAGGTGTCTGGCGTGAAGGTCATCGTTGTGGCAAACGGCACAGTGGAGACGGGCGAGTGGTGGCAGGAGGCCTGTGAGGGCGCGACATGGGTGGTGGCTGCCGATGGCGGGGCACGGAACGCGCTGCATCTTGGCCTGACGCCGCGCGTAGTTATCGGTGACTTGGACTCGCTGGAGCCGGAATTGCAGCGCGAACTGGCGCAACGTGGGGTGGAGTTCATCTCGCACTCGCCCCACAAGGACGAGACGGATACGGAGCTAGCATTGCTCTATGCAGCGCAGCACGGCGCCAGCGAGATCGTGCTGCTCGGCGCGCTGGGCGGGCGACTGGATCACGCGCTGGCGAACATCTTTCTCCTGGCGATGCCGCAGCTCGCCGCCATCCACGTCGCTCTGATCACACCGGACGAGATCGTGTCGCTGATCAGGGATGAGGCACGCTTTGTTGGCAAGCCGGGCGATGTGCTGTCGCTCTTGCCGGTGGGTGGGGACGTGCGCGGCATCACCACGCAAGGGCTTGAATATCCGCTGCGCGACGAGACGCTGCCCTTTGGTCTGGCGCGTGGCATCAGCAACGTGCTGACCGCGCCGGTGGCGGAGGTGCGCTTGAGAGAAGGCCTCTTGTTGGCTATCCAACATCGGTCGCGGGCCTGAGATATGGCGTGAAGCGTGTCCCATCGGGCAGGTGGGCGGCGTAATATGACTGGAGGGAGGTAAAAACATGGAGAGCAAACGTTGGCGTTGGAACACGCGCGAGATCATCCTCGCGGCGAATTTGGGGCTCGTGTTTGGCATCCTGTTCATGGGTTGGAACATCATCTGGGGGTTTGCCCGACCGCTGAAGGCCACCGGTCTGCGCGACCTCTTCTACGGCTTCTGGTACATCGGCGGTATCGTCGTCCCCTATATCATCCGCAAGCCGGGCGCGGCCGTGGCCGGCGAGGTGCTGGCGGCACTGGCGGAGATGCTGGCCGGCGGCGAGTGGGGAGCGACGCTGCTGATCAGCGGCCTGGCGCAGGGTGGCGCGTCGGAGCTGGTTTTCGCCGCCACCGGCTATCGTCGTTGGTCCTTGCCGGTGCTGGCGCTGGCAGGCATCGCCGCCGGCATCGGCAGCTTTGTGGTGGACTATGTCATCGAGTACTACACCCTGGCCCGTGGCGTCTTGGCCGTCATGTTCGTGGCGCGCATGATCAGCGGTGCAGTGCTGGCGGGGTGGCTGGGCAAAGTGCTCACCGATGCGCTGGTCAACACCGGCGTTCTGTCCGGTTACGCCATCGGCCGAGCCAAGGCGGAGGAATCGGCCTAGGCCGGCGATGATACGCACCGAGCATCTCATCTTTCGCTACGCCTATACCAGGGGAATGGCGCTGGACGATGTCACTGTTGAATTGCGCCCCGGCGAGACGGTGCTGCTGCTGGGGCCGAGCGGTGCCGGCAAGAGCACGCTGGCCCTCTGCCTGAACGGCCTGATCCCGCATGTGATCGAGGGCGAGATGCGCGGGGAGGTGCTGGTTGACGGCACCTCCACACGCGCGCTGACCGTTGCCGATCTGACGAGGCGCATCGGCATCGTGTTTCAGGACCCCGAAAGCCAGTTCTGCATGCTGACAGTGGAGGATGAGGTCGCCTTTGGCCTGGAAAACCTGCAAGTGCCCCAAGCGGAGATGGACTGGCGCATCGAGCAGGCACTGGGCCTCGTCGGCCTGGCGGATGAGCGGCGCACGCGCCTCGATCAGCTCTCCGGTGGCATGAAGCAACGCCTGGCGTTGGCGTGCGTGCTGGCGATGCGCCCGGAGACGCTGCTGCTGGACGAGCCCACCGCGAATCTCGATCCGGCGGGCGCGCGCGAGTTCCTCGCGACGCTCGCCGGCCTCCCGTCGGCGCGTACACGCCTAATCATCGAGCACCGTCTCGACGACCTGATGGCGCTGATAGACCGCGTATGGCTCATGAACCGCCATGGGCAGATTGTGGCGGATGGCGCGCCGCGCGACATCCTCTCGGCGAACGTTTCGCTGCTGGACGCAGAAGGCATCTGGCTGCCCCAGGTCTCGGAGCTGGCGTGGCGGCTGGCGCAACACGGTGTTTCGCTCGATCCATTTCCGCTTGATGTCGAAGAAGCAGCTGTGGCATTGCGTGGCCTGCCGTGGCAGCACGCTGTGATAGCCAGGAGGTGCACGGAGACTCCGCCGATGGCGCAGGTAGCCGTGGATCCGCCCGCCGTGGAGGTGCGGCATCTGTCCTTTGCCTACCCGAACAGGAACGATGTGCTGCATGATGTGTCATGGAGCGTGCCGGCAGGCGACTTGATGGCGCTGGTGGGGCCGAACGGCTCCGGCAAGACGACGCTGGCGATGCATCTGGTGGACATCCTGCACCCGCCGACCGGAACGGTACGCATCTTGGGGCGAGATGTGGCGACGCTGGCGGCGGACGAGCTGACGTTGCAGGTGGGCTATGTCTTTCAGAACCCGGAGCACCAGTTCGTTACCGACAACGTGTATGACGAGCTGGCCTATAGCCTCCGCGTGCGGGGGCTAGACGAGGCCACGGTTCATGAGCGCGTGCTCAGACTGCTCGATGATTTTGAGCTAGCGCCCTACGTCAAGGCGAACCCTTTTCGCCTGAGCCAGGGACAGAAGCGACGCCTGAGCCTGGCCACCATGTTGGCGGTGGGCCAGCGCATCCTGGTGCTGGACGAGCCAACCTTTGGTCAGGACCGGCGTAGCGCCGCGCAAATCATGGCATCCCTGCGACAACTCAATGCGCAGGGCGTGACGATTATCATGATCACGCACGAGATGCATCTGGTGGCACAATACGCTCGCCATGTGGCAGTGCTGGTGGATGGCCACATGATCTACCAGGGTGATGTGCGGTCGCTGTTTCGCGCCGAGTCGCTTTTGGCGCAAGCCTCGCTGGTCCCGCCACCGCTGTGCCGCTTGGCCCGCCTCCTCCGCGCCGAGAGGCCTGATTTCCCCGACCTGCTGACGCTGGACGAGTGGGTGGCGGCGTTCGCCGGGGAGGGGGCATGAGGCTCTTTCAGTTCTACCGGCAAGAGTCGTTCCTACACCGCGTCAATCCGACGATCAAACTGCTGGGCGTCTTGGTGATCCTGGTGAGCGTCGTCCCAGCCTTTGACCCCTACACACCGCTGATCTTCTTTCTCTCGGCGCTACTCCTGATGTGCTGGCTGGGACGGCTGCCGCTCCCCTATATCCTGCGCAGCCTGTTGCCCTTCTGGGGAGTGGCGCTGGGCTTTGTCATCGCCAATGCCCTCTTTTACAACGTCGCGTTGGCCGAGTCGCCCACGATCCTCGCCCGGCTGGGGCCGTTGCTGATCACGCGCGAGGGGATCAGGGCCGGGGTGTCGCTGGGATTGCGTGCCCTCGCCCTCGTCTCCTACTCGATGATGTTCGTTACTACTACCGACCCCACCGATTTTGTGCTCAGCCTGATCCAGCAGGCGCATCTCAGCTATCGTTTTGGCTACGGCGTCCTGGTGTCGTATCGCTTTATGCCCATGCTGCAGAGCGAATACGACATCATCCGCGCGGCGCACAAGGTACGCGGTGTGGGGGAGCGCCGCGGCTGGCGTAATGCGCTGCGCCAGCTCCGCCGCTACGCGGTGCCGCTCCTCGCGAGCGCCATCCGCAAGTCGGAGCGCGTGGCACTGGCGATGGACAGCAAGGCGTTCGGCACTGCTCCCACGCGCACCTACTATCGCCACCTGCGGGTCCGGCGCAGCGACTGGCTCTGGCTTGGTGGCATGGTGGCTTTTGTCGTGGGCACGCTGCTGGTGTTGGCGCGGCTGGGCCTCTTGCAGGGGTATGGGATCGTGCCCGAGTAAAGCCGCGACCCGCTGCTTGACAAAAAAACCGAATTGGGATACATTGTAGTAGAACAAAAGTTCTGTTTTCCTCTTGATCTGGCTTGACAAGAGGCGCGATTCGGCTAGAATGGGCAGAGCGTACGCGCAAGAGCGTAAGGAGGCAGCCAATGTACCAGACGACTATCGTGGTAGGGCATCTGGGCCGCGATCCCGAGATGCGGTATTTGCCCAACGGCACGCCGGTAACCGAGTTCTCGATTGCCACCACCCGCCGCTGGACCAATGCCAATGGCGAGCAGCAGGAGAAGACTACCTGGTTCCGCGTCAAAGCATGGCGCAAACTCGCCGAGACCTGTAACCAGTATCTGGCAAAAGGACGGTTGGTGCTCGTGGAAGGCGAGATTGATGCCTCGGCATGGAGCGGCCAGGATGGCACCCCGCGCGCCACCCTTGAGCTCACCGCTCGCAACGTCAAGTTCCTCGGCGGGCGTGGCGAGCGCGAAGGCGCATTTGGCCCGGGCGCCGAGATGGCGGAGCCGGAAGGGCCGGGCAACGAAGAGGATCTCCCATTTTAGCGCTGCCTGCCGCCCCCACGGGGCGGGCGCACCTGGCTATGTGATACGACATCCTGAGCAGGCCCTTGCCCGGCGGAGGTGAAGTGAGGCGATGCCACTCACGTCCGTGGGTGGGGGCCTGTTTCGCGTTGTTGGCTGCTGACTGAACCGCATGCGGCGCACGGGGGTATTATCGGAAGGTATATCTTGCGAAATCTGTTGGATGGAGTGACTGATGATTCAGGAGATGGCCGAACGCGTCATCGCGAATGTCGAAAAGATCATCGTAGGCAAATGGGAGGTGATCGAGTTAGCGCTGGTTGCGCTCCTGGCAGAGGGGCATATTCTGGTGGAAGATGTACCGGGGATTGGCAAGACCACGCTGGCCAAGGCGATCGCGCGCTCCCTCGGCTGCACCTTCCAGCGCATCCAGTTCACGCCGGACCTGCTCCCCTCGGATGTAACGGGCATCTCCTACTTTAACCAGAAGCGACAGGAGTTCGAATTCCGCCCGGGGCCCATCCTGGCGCAGATCGTGCTGGCCGACGAGATCAATCGCGCCACACCCCGCACGCAATCCGCGCTACTGGAGGCGATGCAGGAGCGCCAGGTAACGGTGGACGGCGAGACCCGTCCGCTGCCACGTCCGTTTCTCGTGTTGGCAACGCAGAACCCGATCGAGCTGGAGGGCACTTTCCCGCTGCCTGAGGCACAGATCGATCGCTTCTTGATGCGCATCAAGCTGGGGTATCCCAGCGAGGAGGACGAGAACCTGATCCTCCTCCGTTTCGAGGGCGAGGACCCGCTGGCGAGCCTGGAGCCGGTGATCTCGGCGGCCGATCTGATCGCGGCACAGGCTGCCCGCAGCCGGGTGCGGGTGGAAGAGTCGGTGCGCCGCTATATCGTGCAGGTGGCGCGCGCCACCCGCGACCGCGACGTGGTGCAGTTGGGTGTCAGCCCGCGTGGCACGCTGGCGCTCTATAAGGCCGCGCAGGCGCTGGCTGCCATCCGCGGGCGTGAGTTCGTCACACCGGATGACGTCAAAGCGCTGGCGTTTCCGGTGCTCGCGCACCGCATCATCGTCAGTCCGCAGACGCGGCTGCGTGGCCATACGCCGGACGAGGTGGTGCGCGAGGCGCTGGCCGCGGTGCCGATTCCGGTGGATACGCTATAAGGCGGCTGTATGTTCAACGATCGCTGGATCAGCCTGATCTTCCTGATGGTGCTGATCGGGGTGGTTGGCCAACAGGGAGGGATGCTGATGCTCGCCATCCTGTTGAGCACGATCATCCCTGTGGCATGGCTCTGGAACCGCTATGCGCTGCGCCGCTTGGAGTACACACGCACGCTGAGCGCACAGCGCGTTTTTATGGGGGAAACGGTTGATCTGATGCTGCAGGTGACGAACCGCAAGATCCTACCGCTGGCGTGGCTGCGCATCGAGGACGAATTCCCTGTCCGTGTAACATTGCTGGACGAGGTGACGATCTCCCCCGCGCCCGGCACCGAGTACCTGGTCAATCTCATGTCGCTGCGCTGGTATGAGCGGGTGAGCTGGCGCTACCGGCTCCTCTGCGATCAGCGCGGGTATCATGCCTTTGGCCCTGCGCGCCTTGCCTCCGGCGATCTCTTTGGCCTCTTTAGCGAATCGGCTTCGTTCCCCCAGCGCGACTGGCTCATCGTCTATCCCCAAGTCAGGCCGTTGCCGGAGTTGGGCTTTCCGCCCAAGGACCCCTTTGGTGAGATCAAGGCTAGGCAGCGCATCTTTGAGGACCCCAGCCGCACCATCGGCGTGCGCGACTATGGGCCGGGGGACGAGTTCAAGCGGATTCACTGGAAGGCGACGGCGCGTCGCCAGGAGCTGCAAGTCAAGGTGTATGAGCCGACGACCACCTCACAGCTCGTCTTGATGGTGAACATCGCCACCTTGCCCAAGTACTGGCAGGGGGTGATCCCCGAACGGCTGGAGCGCACCCTGAGCGTGGCGGCATCGCTGGCCAGCGATGCCGTCGAACGGCGGTATCAGGTTGGCGTGCTGGCGAATGGTTGCTGGCCCTACTCGCATCAACTCCTGAAGGTGCTCCCCAGCCGTGACCCGGACCAGCTTATGCGCATTCTGGAAGCGTTGGCCGTCGTCTCCTCGCTGCCCACTCTCACCATCGAGGACTTGCTGGTCCGACAAAGCCCGCACCTGCCGTGGGGCGCGACGCTGGCGGTTGTAACCTCCGTGGTAACTGAAGAGCTATTGGCGACCATGATCGCATTGCGAGATGCGGGGCGGCGGCTTGTGCTCGTCTCGCTGGATGCCGACGCGCCGAAGGAAGAGATCCCCGGCATTGTCGTTCATCACCTGTCGCCTGCGCAAAGCCTTCCGACGCGGCAGGAGGAGGCGGTGCCCGTATGAGGTTTTTCCTCCGCCTGGTGGATTGGCGCCACGAGTTCCTCCTCTTCGCTGTGGCCGCGATGGACACCTGTTGGGTGTATCCCTGGATCGCTCTCTTTCTGGCCATAGCAGCGGGCCCGGCGTATCTCGTCTCGCCGGTCGCCATCGGGTTCTGGTATCTGCTGGCGGTTTATGTGGCGCGTGCCCTGAACAACCTGACGCTCAACCTGCGCCAGCAGCAAGCCCTCAACGCGGCCCTTGCGGTGCTGGCGGTTCTGGCGACGCTCAAGTTCCAGCTATACGGCAGCTATTCCTGGCTGTCGCTGCGCTGGCTCGGGCAACTGGCACGAGATGTGATGGCATATCGGCTGGCCATCCCGCCGCACCTGCTGATCTTTGTGCTCGGCCTCCTGATATGGGGACGGGGCCTGCAGTTGGCGCGAGATAGCCTGGGGCTGGCGACCGCGGGGTTTCATCTCCGTCTCGGTATCGTCTCTTTTATGCTCTATATGATTTCCGCGGCCTTTGGCGCGCCGCCCACTCACACCGCGCTGCTACTGTTCTTCTTCTACTTTGGTTTGCTAGCGCTGGCGTTGGGCCGCATCACCGAAGTGGGGTTGACGCGCGGCGGCGCCCGCGCGCCCTTTGGCCGGGGCTGGCTGATCATCCTGATCGTCAGCGCGGCGCTGGTGTTGTTGCTCGCCCTGTTTGCCACGTCGCTCTTTTCCCTAGATCACATCCGCGCGTTTTTCGATCTGCTGCGCCCCATCACCGAACCGCTGGGGCAGCTGTTGGCGCGCATCTTTATTGCGATCCTGAATGTGATCTTCTGGTTCATCATCCGCCTCATCAACTGGGTGCGCAGTCTGATGGGCGAAGCGGAGCCGATCGAGCTGCAACTGCCGCAACTGGGTGAGCTGGATGAGCTGCCGGAAGAGGCAGCGAGCGGCACGCTCCTCCAATGGCTCAAGATAGGCCGGGATGCGTTCCTGATTGGGTTGGTGCTGCTGGCGGTCTTGCTGGTGTTCCTGGCATTTCGGCGGCAGTTGCGACTGCGGGCCACCCAGCGGGACGAAACGCGCGAGTCGGTCTTTTCACGCGACGATTTCCTGGATGATCTGGCGGCATTGCTGCGTGGTGGCTGGGCGCGGCTGCGCGATGGCGCTGGTCATCTGGCGCGCCGGCTCAGCGACCGTTATTCGCTGATCTCGATCCGGCGCATCTATGCCAGCCTGAATGCGCTGGCGGCGGAACGGGGCTATCCCCGGGGCCAGTCGCAGACCCCTTATGAATATCGCGCCGTGTTGCAGCGGGCATGGCCGGAGCAGAGCGCTGAGATCAGCTTTCTCACCGAGGCGTATGTGCGCGCGCACTATGGCAGCGTGCAGGACGCCACGGACACGCTGCAGCGGGCCCGTGAGGCATGGGAGGTGATCCGCCGGACGCTGCCCGCGGTTGAGGCCCTGTCCGGCGAAGCGCGCCAGTGAGCCAGGGCATGTGCGGCGGCGGCAGAAGGCCTTTCCCAACCTTTGACGCCCCTCTCTTTCGGCATATAATGGTTTGGGCCCAAGACCCTGATGGACATCGCTTGGCATCCCGTGATCAGCTCGACGAGAGGATGACGAACAGATGATGAACGTCTCGTATGAGGAACGGCTGGCCGTGATCAGGCGTGCCCTCGCAGAGGACATCGGTCCCGGCGATGTAACCACCAATTGGATCATCCCGGAGAGTCAGCGTTCGGAGGCGATCATTCTGGCCAAGACTGCCGGCGTCCTCGCCGGGCTGGATGTGGCGCGAGATGTCTTTGCGCTGGTGGATGAGCGCATCCGCTTTGAACCGCTGCTCACTGATGGCGACCGATTGCAGCCGAAGGATGTGGTGGCCCGCATCGCTGGCCCCACGCGTGGCATCCTCACCGCTGAGCGGGTGGCTCTCAACTTCTTGCAGCGCCTCTCCGGCATCGCCACCCTCACCCGCGCCTTCGTGGACGCGGTGGCCGGTACCAAAGCGGTGATCCTTGATACGCGCAAGACCACCCCGGGCCTGCGGTTCCTGGAAAAGTATGCCGTGCGCATGGGCGGCGGTGCCAACCATCGTATCGGCCTCTATGACATGGTGTTGATCAAGGATAATCACATCGAAGCGGCGGGCAGTATCACCGGAGCGGTGCAACGGGTTCGCGCGCGGAACGCGGCGGGGCTGTTGATCGAGGTGGAGGCGCGCACGCTGGACGATGTGCGCGAGGCGGCGATGCTGGCAGTGGACCGCATTCTGTTGGACAACATGACGTGCGAGCAGATGCGTCAGGCAGTGCAACTCGTCAACGGGCGCGTGCCGCTGGAGGCATCTGGCAACGTCACGCTGGAGACCGTGCGCCAGATCGCCGAGACGGGCGTGGATTTCATCTCCAGCGGCGCGCTGACGCATTCTGCCAAGGCGCTCGATCTCAGTCTCGATTTCCTTCCATCTCATAGAGCGGCCGCACCGCAGTTCTGAACAAAGGAGCCGGGCCTTGGTCCTACCGGAGATATACAAACGCCTATCAGAGAGCGAGGTCGCTGCCCGTATCTGGGCGGCTAAAGAGAAGCTCGGCAAGGAGATGGTCATTCTTGGCCATCACTATATGAGCGATGCCGTCATCCAGTTTGCGGACTATCGCGGCGATTCGCTGGAGCTGTCGCGGCGCGCTGCGCAGGCGAGCGAGGCGCGCTATATCGTCTTCTGCGGCGTCCACTTTATGGCCGAGACCGCCTCCATCCTCAGCCGCTCGGATCAGATCGTAGTGATCCCTGACGTGCGTGCTGGCTGCATTATGGCTGACATGGCGGAGACAGATGAGGTGGAGCGAGCCTGGGCGGATCTCGACGCGTTGTGGCCCGGCGATGTGACGCCCATCACCTATGTGAACTCGGTGGCCTCACTCAAGGCATTCTGTGGCGCGCACGGCGGCATCGCCTGCACCTCGTCGAACGCGGCCAAGATCTGCCGCTGGGCGCTGGAACGGACGGGCCATGTCCTCTTTGTCCCGGATCAGAATCTGGGGGCGAATACGGCGCTGGCCATGGGTATTCCGGCGGACGAGATCATGATCTGGAATCCCAGCCGCCCATATGGCGGCAACCCGAATATAGAGGAGGCGCGGTTCATCGTGTGGCGCGGCTTTTGCAACGTGCATGTGCAATTCGCCATCGAACACGTCATCGCCGTCCGCGCCAGGTATCCGGATATTCAGATAGTTGTGCATCCCGAATGCACGCCGGACGTGGTCGCGCTGGCCGATGCCAACGGCTCCACGTCTTATATCGTTCGCTATGTGCGCGAGGCTCCGGCTGGCGCCAAGATCGCCGTCGGCACAGAGGCCAACTTGGTGTACCGGCTGGCGAAAGAGTGTCCGGACAAGACGGTGATCCCGTTGGCCGATTCCTATTGTGTCTCGATGGAGCGGATCAACCCTTGGAACCTGCTCCGCAGCGTGGAAAGCATTCTGGCGGGAGAGCCGGTCGAGCAGGTGAGTGTGCCCTCGGAGATCAGGGAGCCAGCGAAAATCGCATTGGAAAGGATGCTCGGCGCGAGCTGACTATGAATAAAGCGTGTAGGCAGACAGATGTATTGGTTATTGGGGCGGGGATCGCGGGTGGCACGGCCGCTTTGCGTCTGGCGGAAGCGGGCCTGCGCGTAACGCTCGTCACCCGTGCTGCCGAGTTGTACGAATCCAATACATACTATGCTCAAGGCGGCATCATCCACCGTGGGCCGGAAGACTCCGCCGATCTGCTGGTGAGCGATATCCTCAAGGCGGGTGCGGGCCTGAGCAATCCCAAGGCGGTGCGCATCCTGGCGGAGGAAGGCCCGCGCGTTTTGAACGAGATGCTGATCAAGCGCCTCAATGTCCCGTTTGCGCGTGCCGCGGATGGACGGCTGGATTACACGCGGGAAGGCGCGCACTCCACCGAGCGCATCCTTTATGTGGGGGATCTGACCGGTCGCGCCATCGAGGAGAAGCTCGTCGAGCGCCTGCAGCAGACACCCAACATCTGCATCATGTCTCGACACTCGGCGGTGGACCTGCTGACGCCGGCGCACCACTCGCGCGATCCGCTGGATGTATACGAGCCGCTGTCCTGTATTGGTGCGTACATCTTTGACCAGGAGACTCGCCGTGTGGAGACATGCCTCGCCAAGTTCACGCTTCTGGCCACCGGCGGCCTGGGCCAGATCTTTTTGCACACGACGAACCCACCGGGAGCGCGCGGCGATGGTCTGGCGATGGCCTACCGCGCCGGCGCGCGCATCATCAACGCCGAGTACGTGCAGTTCCACCCCACGGCTTTCTACCATCGGGACGCGCCGGTGTTCTTGATCTCCGAGGCGCTGCGTGGCGAGGGAGCCAAGCTGGTGGACGAGCGTGGCCGACCATTCATGGAAAAGTATGATCCACAGTGGGCTGATCTGGCGCCGCGCGATGTAGTGGCGCGCAGCATCCACCATGAGATGCTAGAGCGCGGCACAGATCACGTCTATCTGGACCTTTACACGCACATGCCGGCAGACAAGATCAAGGAACGCTTTCCCAGCATCTATGAAAAGGCGCTATTCTATGGCGTTGACATCACCAAGGAGCTGATCCCGGTAGTCCCGGCAGCGCACTATTTCTGTGGCGGCGTCTGGGTGGATGAGTACGGCCGGACCAATATCCAGAACCTCTATGCGGCGGGCGAAGTGTCTTGCACCGGCGTGCACGGGGCGAATCGTCTCGGCAGCAGCTCGCTCTTGGAAGGGCTGGTATGGGGTTACCGCGCCGCTGAGGATATGGTGCGACGCGCCCCGGAAGTGTCGCTCTTCCCCGCCGCGAATGTACCTCCCTGGGACGATTCGGGCCTGCACGAGACCTCCGACCCGGCGCTGATCAGCCAGGACATGAGCACTATCAAGAACATCATGTGGAATTACGTGGGGCTGGTGCGCACCACGCATCGTCTGGAGCGCGCCATCGGCGATCTGCGAAATCTATCGCTCGAGATCGACAAGTTCTACCGCCGCGTGCGTCTGACCGATGCGCTGATCGGCTTGCGCAACAGCGTACAGGCGGCCATCATCGTTACCGATGCGGCATGGTCCAACCGACAAAGCCGCGGCTGCCACTATCGGGCCAGTTGACGTCCAGCAGGTGTCTTTGCCTGTCAGCCTACGCGCCTTCAACGTGGTCGCCGATAGAAAAGCCACCCTGCAGCTCATCGCGGGGTGGCTTTTTCTTTGTGCAGCGCCAGGCCTATTCCGCTTTGACGTCTATCCTGTATGTGGGCGGCACGAACTGAATCCAGGTCGTGCCCGGCTTGAGCGGGATCACCTCACCCTGGCTATTCAGAAACTCGGGAAAGTCGGTGATCGCGGGGCGTCGCCAGATGCCTTCTAGCACAACCCCGTCTCGAAAGATCAGAACCCGACCTTCGCCGGTGGTAACGATGTTGATGGCGGTGTTGCCGAGGCTGTCCTCGACGATGTCCGTGCTCTTGTGTTCGACGTACATCACGACGATGTTCGCCGTGCTGAGCTGTTTGCCCGTTAGTTCCTCGACGAACGGCTTACCCTGTACGAAACGCAGGTAGAGGCCGGATGCCTCATCGTAAGTATAGTCCACTACGCTTGTGCTCGGGTAGGGGATGTGCACCTTGCGCGCTGGCTGGCCCTGCGGTGGCGGCGCTCCCTCCGGCGAAAAGGTGAAGCCCTTCAGCTCGACAGGCTTTTCTAGCCCCTTGTCCGCCATATACTGGCGGACGGCCACCAGGCTGCCGTAGAGGTTGTAAGGCGCTTTCTTGCTGGCGTTACGGTAAAAGCCATTGCCAGCCATTCCCTCCTGGAGCTTGGGAAAGTCGGTTTGCGCCAAGAGCTGGTTGACGCCGATGCTGGCGCCGGAATAGACGAAAATGCCATCGTATTGCGGCACCATCTCCAGGTTGACCGGGCGGGCGCTGCGCAGCGGGCCGATCGTGTCTGGATCCTGGGCGAGAAAGACAGCAGTGTAGCGCGTGATCCAGTTCCCCTCCATCAAGTCCTCATAGACGATCTCCGCCTGTGAGAGGCCGGCCAGCGGCCAGCCGCCCTGGTCATTGCCATAGCGCACGAGGACCGGACGCCGCTGGAGTCGCGCCGGATCGTCCACCCGCAGCCCGTTGAGCGGATTGAGATGCATATCGGGAGTAGGTGTTGGTGTAGGTATCTCGGTCGGCACGGCGGTCGGAGTGGCAGTGGGCGGTACCGAGGTCGGTGTATCTGTGGGCGCAGATGTTGGCGTCGCGCTGAGCGCGGCTGTTGCGGTCGGCAACGAGGTGGCTGTGCTGGTAAAGGTGGGTTTCGGCGTGCGGGTGGGCGGGATGGTTGGCGGCGGCGTCGCCGATTCGCTGCACGCCAACGCTGCCAGCGCAAGCGCCAACAGGCCGATGACGATCCCTAGCCTGGCTGTGAGAGTCGCGAATTGGCGTAGGCTCATATGCTGATCTGCTCCTCCATTGTTCTCGATTTGTCCGTCTCAGACGGCGGGGATGTAGCCCGCCCGGCGATGGGGCCGCTTGTCAGGTTGTGCGTTTGCGCGGCAGGTGCGCGTATCGCTGCCACACGGCACGAGGCATCGCCAAAGGCGCGAGGTGGCGGGCAAGTTCTGCCCAATCCACGACTCGCCGCCGCTGGATCTCGCGGCGGCGGGGCCAGAGGCGAGGCAGGCTTGCATACCCTGCCAGTCTGCCGCGCAGCGCGGCGGTGTCGTGATCTCGCCATAGACGGTAGGTGATGGCGCTCAGGTCATACAGCACCATCGCCGGCGCGTACTGCGCCACCTGTGGCCATGGATAGTCCTTGATGATCGTCCAGATGCGATTGCGCGCCAATAGATAGTGCTTGAACGGCGAGCCCTCGGTGCCGGCGCCGGCATGGACGTGATAGACGCGCGCCTCCGGGCAGTACCAGGCGCGCCAGCCGGTCAGCCGCGCCCGCCATGCCAGGTCCACATCCTCGTACAGGTAGAAGAAATCGCCGTCCCAGCCGCCGATCTCGGCCAGCATCTCTCGTCGGTAGAGCGCCGCGCCCGCGCACGGGCCAAAGACCTCACCCGCTTCTTGTCCGGCCTCATCGTCTCGCCGCCCGCCATCGCGATCCCAGGCGACACCAGCCCGATCCACGGCAATGCCGGTCGAGTTGATCTGCTCTGGAGCGTGAAGGAAGAGCATCTTGGACGCGCACATGCCCACGTGCGGCACTGCCGACATCCCCGCTACCAGCGCTGCCAGCCAGCCCGGTTCCGCCTCGGTATCCACGTTCAGGGTGGCGACATAGTCGCCACTGGTGGCCGCGATACCCAGATTGTTGGCCGCGGGAAAGCCGATGTTTGTCCCACTTTCCAGCACGCGCACCTCAGGGAAGCGCTCCCGCACGAACGCCACCGACCCGTCCTGCGAGGCGTTGTCTACGAGCACTACCTCATAGTTGCCATAGTTCTGCCGCCGCAGGCCGGAAAGGCATCGCTCCAGATGGGCACGCCCATTCCAGTTCACCAGAATGACGGATACGCGCTCGCTCATGTTCCCAACACGCTGCCCGCCACGCTCCACGCAGGGGCGCGGAGAACCATCGCATACGCAAGCTGGCTGCACATGCGCGTACTTTACATGATCTTGCCACTGGGGTCAAATGCGCGCCGTGCCCCCCTCGGCCATGATCATTTGACAGTCTCCTGGTTCGATGGCATCATGGGCTGGCGTCTGAATCCGTCACGCGAGAGGTACCCCGATGAACGCACGCGAGCGCTTGTTGACGGCGCTATCCAATGGCAAGCCCGACCATCTGCCAGCGCAGGTGCACAGCTGGATGCGGTACTATCTGGATCATTACCTCGGCGGCTGCGACCAGTACGAGGCGTACGCACGCTTCGGCCTGGATGCGGTCATCTATGTCGGGCCGGAGCACCACTATGCGGCAGCGGACCTTGTCAGATGGCAGGTGGAGCGACGTGACCTGGGCACTGACACGGACGGCAACGACCTCTGGGTGGAGGCGATCCACACGCCCGAAGGAGATCTGATCCGGCGCGGCGCAGGGAATGCCATCACCGTCTGGGAGACCGAGCCGCTGATCAAGAGCGAGCGCGATTTCGAGCTTTTTGCCAAGTATGCGCCCGTGCCCGATCGTGTGGACATCTCGCCGGTGCGCGCGGCCAAGGACAAGATCGGCGACCATGGCATCGTGCGCGGCCACGCCTACGGCTTTGGGCAGGGATCACCCTGGCAGGACGTCTGCATCCTCATGGGCACAGAGCCGGCCATCTTTGCCGCGCTGGACAAGCCAGAGTGGATGCACTATATGCTGGAGACGATCCTGCAAAAGCGCCTGCGTTGGCTGGAACGATGGGGCGATGCCCCGTTTGATCTCATCGAGACCGGCGGGGGCGCGGGCTCCAACACCGTCATCAGCCCCAAGATGTTCCGTGAGTTCTGCCTCCCTTATGACCGGCGGCAGCACGCGGCGCTCCATGCGGCGGGCCATCGCATCGTATATCATCTCTGCGGCGGGCTGATGCAGATGCTGGAGATGGTGGCGGAGAACGGCGCGGACGGTCTGGAGACGATGACGCCACCCAGCATGGGTGGCGACTGCGATCTCGCCGAGGCGAACCGGCGGGTGGGGGATCGGCTCTTTTTCATCGGTGGCTTTGACCAGAACGCGGGCTTTGAGAAGGGCACGCCGGAGAGCGCTCGCGCGCAGGTGTTTGCGCTGCACGCCGCCTGCCCGGACGGTGGCTATATCTGCTCCCCTTCTGATCACTTTTTCTACGGCGACCCGGCCAACATCCAGGCGTTTGCGGACGCAGCCAAGGAATGCCGCTATTAGGCCACAGAGGAGGTCGAGATGGACGAACGGATCATCCAGAAGAAGCTGTCGCTTTTGCAGCGTCGTGCTGTGCTCAAGCAGTGGCGCATAGAGCCGTGGCTGGTGCGCGAGGCCAAGCACATGCCCGACGGCGCATACCGGTATGAAGGCGATTGGCGCCCGCTCCGCCCGGAAGACACCTTTGCCGCGCTGCAAACGGTGTTTCTCAAAGCACAGGTGAATGTCCCCAGCCCCACGACGCCGCACGGCCAGCTCTATCTGTTGCTGGGCTCCCACGACCTGATGAGCGCGCTGGCTGCCTTTGGCGTCACCGCCAATATCAGCGGCCTGGAGGGGTTGTTGCGGGTGGACGGCAGGAGCTATGCCGGAGTGGATGCCAACCACTATCGCATCATCGCCCCGCTGCCCGGGCCGCACGAGCTGGAGATCGAGGCAATCTCCTGGCTGCGCGCCATGTGCATGCCCGAACTCCTCTCGCAGCGGGCCGCCTTTGGCGGCGCGACGTTGCTGGAGGTGGACACGGAGCTGGAGCGGGCATATTATGATCTGCGCTTTGTGGACGAGGCGATCCCGCAGGTGAAGGACGCGCGGCGCAAGGGGCTGCTCGCGGCAGCGCTCGAAGAGGCTATGCTTGCCATAGACCTGACGCTGCCTGACGAGCATTTGGTCGCGGAGGTGCGCGTGGCACGCGAGCTGCTCCAGGCGCGGCTGCAGGCGATCCAGCCTGATCCGGAGGCAGGACAAATCTGCCTTGTCGGCCACACGCACATAGACACCGCGTGGCTCTGGCCGCTGGCGGAGACGGTCCGCAAGTGCGGGCGCACCTTTGCCACCGCCGTGCGGCTGATGGAGCAGTTCCCCGATTTCCACTTTGCCTGCAGCCAGGCACAGCTCTATGCGTACACGAAGGAGCATTACCCGGAGCTGTACGCGGAGATCAAGAAATGGGCCAAGACCGGCCGCTGGGAGACCTCCGGCGCCATGTGGGTCGAATCCGACTGCAACGTGCCCTCTGGCGAATCATTGGTGCGACAAATCCTGCATGGCCTCGCCTTTTTCCGACAGGAGTTCGGCACGCGCCCACGCGTCTGCTGGCTGCCGGACGTGTTCGGCTATCCGGCGTCGCTGCCCGCGATCCTGAGCGGGTGCGATGTGCCCTACTTTTTCACCTGCAAGCTACACTGGCAGGCGACCAACCCCTTCCCGCACCACCTCTTTCACTGGGAGGGGCTGGATGGCTCCCGCGTTCTGGCGCATATCCCCAAGCTGCAGAACTACTATAACGGGAACCCGACACCGGCGCAACTGATGTTCGCCTGGGAGAACTACAACCAGAAGGTGGCGCACGACGAGCTGATGTTCACCTTTGGCTATGGCGATGGCGGCGGCGGCGTGACACCGGAGATGATGGAATATGCGCATCGCGCCCAGCGCTTCCCTGGCCTTCCGGCGACTCGTCTGGATGATGGAGAGGGGTTCTTTGAGCGGGTCGCGGCGCGATCCCCCGATCTGCCAACCTGGGTGGGCGAGCTCTACCTGGAGACGCATCGGGGCACCTATACCACGCAGAGCCGCACCAAACGTGCCAACCGCAAAAGCGAGATCATGCTGCGCGAGGCGGAGGTGTGGGGTTCTGTGGCGCAGATGGAAGGAGCGGACGCGGACCTCTCGCCGCTGCAAGACGCCTGGCAACGCGTGCTGTTGCAGCAGTTCCACGATATCCTCCCGGGCAGCTCTATTGGGCAGGTGTATGTGGATGCGCTGGCGGATCACGACAGAGCACAAGAGACAGCCGTCGGCGTGCGCAACGCAGCACTGCGTTGGCTGGCAGACCAGAACGCGCCGGCGGGCAAACTGTGCGTGTTCAACTCGCTCAACTGGCCGCGGCATGACCCGGTGCAAGCCGTAGTGGACGATCCGGGCGCGCCGTTCCACCTGCAGGACTCGCGGGGGCGTAGTTGCCTGGTGCAGGTGCTCTCGCGCGGGGATGGGCGGGTGCAGATCCTCTTTGAGCCGTATGAGGTGCCGCCGCTTGGCATGGAGACCTTTACCGTGCAGCCGGGCGAGCCGATGGCGCTGGATGGCGTGCGCGCCTGGGAGCGGGGCCTGGAGAATGCCATGTTCCGTGTCGAGGTGGACGATGAGGGCCAGATCACACGTCTTCTGGACAAGCGCTATAAGCGCGAGGTGATCCCGCCGGGAGAAAAGGGGAACGTGTGGCAGCTCTTCCAGGATGGGCCGGAACGCGAGGCGGCATGGAATGTGCACGACACATTCGAGAAGCGCCAGTATCCATTCGCAGAGCCTGCCACTATCCGCGTCGTGCAGGAGGGGCCTGTCCGCGCGGCGCTGCTGGTCGAGCGACCCTACCGCCAGTCGCGCCTGAGCTGGCGCATCGAGCTTTACCAGCGCACACCACGGCTGGATTTCGTCGCGGATGCGGATTGGACGGAACGGCAGACGATGCTCAAGATCGCCTTCCCGGTGCTGGTGCGGTCGCCGGAAGCGAGCTATGAGATCCAGTTCGGTGCGGTGCAGCGGCCGACGCACCGCAACACCTCCTGGGAGCAGGCCAAGTTCGAGGTGTGTGCGCATCACTGGGCCGACTTGTCGGAGGCGGGATATGGCGTGAGCCTGCTGAATGATTCACGCTATGGCTATGACGTTAAGGGCCATGTGCTGCGGCTGACGGCGCTGCGCAGCCCCGACTATCCCGACCCGCAGGCGGATCAGGGAGCGCACCACTGGGTCTATTCGCTGCTGCCACACGCCGGTAACTGGCAGGAGGGTGGCGTGGTGGCGCGCGGTTGGGAGTTGAACGCGCCGATGGTCGCGCTCATCAGCGCGGGAAGCGGTGCCGGTCGCGCTGTGAGCTATCTGAGGGCTGAGGGCGTGCCGGTCGTGCTGAGCGCGCTCAAGCCGGCGGCGGATGGTCGGGGCTGGATCGTGCGTCTCTACGAGCCGCACGGCGGGCGTGGGATCTTGCGCCTCTCCTTCAGGCGACCGCCGCGGCGCATCACCGAGACGAATCTGGTCGAGGAGGATCGCGCAGAGGCGGTGCGCGAGGGCCAGGAGCTGCGGGTGGAGTTGACCCCCTTTGCCATCAAGACTTTTCGCATCGAGTGGTGAGAGCGTCAGGATAGCGCAGGCTGCATTTGCCGAGACACAGCCTGCGGCGCTGTCGGGTTGAGAGATTCTCGAGGAGGGAAGATGAAACGCTATCGCCTGAACCAGCTACCGGATAACCGCGAAGGTCACATCCTGAGCGGCCTCATCCCCGGCAAGTATATCTACCAGGGGATCATGTCGTACAAGGCGCCCGGCTTTCGCACCCACACGGAGGGAAATCACCGGCATACCGATGAGGAGGTCTTTATCATCGTGCAGGGCAAGGCCACCATGGAAGTGGATGGCAAGGTCTATCCAATGGTGACCGGCGATGTTTTCGTCATCGAGCCGGGGGAGGAGCACTATCTGACCGCGGACGAGGAAGACCCCTGTATCAATATCTGGTTCCATGCGGGGCCAAACCGGCATCCGGACCAACTGAAGAAGTAGCGGAACAGGGGCGTGTGATCTAGAGTGCTGTGCCTGCCGCCAGAGGCTCTTGCCGCGGGATGCTTCTTGCACCCGCAGTTATGCATCGCCGCTGTTGATTTGACTCCCTGGGCATTTTGATTTATTCTTGTATTTGAACGTAAAGTGTTGCGCATTATGCGGAGATGGGCAAATTATGGCAGCGAATCGAAACTGGGCATATGTTGATCCGAGCAGCGTGCCCGACATCAGAATCACACCGCCTGGCCCCAAATCGGTCGAGTATCACAGCCGCGCCAGCAAGCTCATGAAGGGATACTCCTCGCAGGTGCAGCTCTTTCCCGTCGTCTGGGAGAAGGGGCATGGTGTCACGCTGACCGATGTGGACGGCAATACTTACATTGACTTTTCGTCCGGGATCTATGTGACCGGCTTGGGCCACTGCCATCCCAAGATCGTCGCGGCGGTGCAAAAGGCCACCGGCGAACTGATGAACTGCCATGACTTTACCACACCGATCAAGATGCAGCTCCTGGAAAAGATCAACGAGATCACCCTGGGAAGCGGCCCAACCAAGCTCAATGGCGTGCAGCTCTACGATAGCGGCACCACCGCCGTGGAGGCGGGCTTGCGCGCCTGTCGCGCCGCCACCAATCACTTTGAGTTCATCTCCTTCCATCGCGATTTCCATGGCAAGACGATGGGCGCGGTGAGCCTGGCGCGGGTGGATCGGACGCAGGGGATGCGCGCGCCCGGCTTCTTCCTCGTGCCCCGCGCCTATTGCTACCGCTGTGTCTTCCAGATGAAGTATCCATCCTGCAACCTCTACTGCGCCGACTATATCCGCACCGTTATCGCGGAGGAAAGCTCAGGCCAGTTGGCGGCCATCGTGCTGGAGCCGGTGCAGGGCTGGGCTGGCTCCATCATCCCGCCGGACGGCTGGATACAGAAGCTGCGCGCTATCTGCGACGAGTTCAAGATGCTCCTCTTTGCCGATGAGGTGCTCACCTGCATGGGGCGCACCGGCAAGATGTTCGCCATGGAACACTGGAACACGTTGCCCGATGTCATGACGTTGGGCAAGGGGTTCGGCAATGGCTTCCCGGTGACGGCCATGCTCATCTCCGAGCAGTACAAGGATGTGCTAGACAAGATCAGCGCCAGCACTTCCTATGGTGGCAATCCGATGGCGTGCGCCGCGGCCCTCGCTTCACTGGAGGTCATCGAGGAGGAAGATATCAACCGGCGCTCGGCACATCTGGGTGAAGTCCTGCTCAAGCGCATGAAGGAGATAGAGGCGCGGCATCCCATCGTGGGTGAGGCGCGCGGCATCGGCTGCCTGCTCGGCCTGGAGCTGGTGAAGGACAAGGCGACGAAAGAGCCGTTCGTGGAGGGTGGCCGGCTGGTCTATCAGAAGGCGTTTCGCAAGGGCTTGGCGTGGGTGCCCTCCGGGCATATCCTCCGCCTATCGCCGCCCATGGTGATGGAGCCAGAGATTGGCCTGAAGGCGATGGACATCATTGAGGAGTCAATCGCCGAGGTGGAAGAAGAATACGGCTATGCCTAGGCGCAGGGGAGAGGCAAGGTGACGGCCCGAAGGAAGATCCGCTTTGGCATCATCGGCCTGGGGCTGATGGGACGCGAATTTGCCAGCGCGGCGGCGCGCTGGTGCCATCTGCTGGACCTGGACGTCGAGCCGGAGATCGTCGCCATCTGCAATCGCAGCCCGGGCAAGTTCGACTGGTTCCAGCGCAATTTCGACACCATCAGGCTGGCGACCAGCGACTATCGCGAGTTGCTGGCGGATGAGATGGTGGATGCGGTGTATGCGGCAGTGCCACACAACCTACACGAAGAGGTATATGTGGCGACGTTGCAGGCCGGCAAGCATCTGCTGGGGGAAAAGCCTTTTGGCATTGACCTGGCGGCGAATGACGCCATCATGGATGCCGTGCGCGCGCATCCAGAGCTGCTCGTGCGCTGCTCTTCCGAGTTCCCGTACTATCCCGGCGCGTACAAGATCTACCGGTTCATCCGGGAGGGCCGCTTTGGCCGGATCATCGAGGTACATGCCGGCCTCTGGCACAGCAGCGATCTGAACCCGGACAAGCCGATCAACTGGAAGCGGATGATCGAGGTCAACGGCGAGTACGGGTGTATGGGCGATCTGGGGATGCATGTGGTGCATCTGCCGTTTCGCGTGGGGTGGCAGCCCAAGAACGTGCGCGCGCTTCTCTCCAAGATCATCACGGAGCGACCAGACGGGCAGGGGCACAGGGTTCCCTGCCGAACATGGGATAACGCGACGCTGGCGTGTGAGGTGCAAACGGCGGATCAGCAGTTCCCGATGTTCCTCTCCACCAAGCGTATCGCGCCCGGCGAGGCGAACACCTGGTTCATCCGCGTCCTCGGCACGCGCTTTTCCGCCGAGTTCTCCACCAAGTATCCGCGCACGCTGCGCACGCTGGCCTATACCCCGGGCGGCGACCAGTCGTGGCAGGTAACTGACATCGGTTACGAGCCGCCGTACCGCACTATCACCGGCCCGATCTTCGAGTTCGGCTTTACCGACGCGATGTTGCAAATGATGGCGGCTTTCTGCGACGAGCTATCGCGCGGACCTAACGGCCCCTTCCCGTGTGCCACGCCGGAAGAGGCGGCGCTCAGCCACCGTCTCTTTACCGCCGCGCTGGCCTCCCAGCGTACGGAGCAGGTCGTTCAGCTCGCCTAGTGGGCCGGTTGTGGCGGCGCGGTTTCGCTTTGCATTCACGCCAGCACCTGCTATAATGGCGACATGATCTGTGAAAGGAGGCCGTCTGATGAAGATCGAGATCACCTTCTGTATGGATTGAGGGTACCAGCGCATTGCCGCCAGTGTGGCGGAAGCACTCTTTACGGCGTTTGGCAAACAACTCGCCTCGGTCACGTTGATCCCGAGTGGTGGTGGCGTGCACGAGATCACCGCCAACGGCAAGTTGGTGTATTCCAAGAAGCAAACCGGACAGCAGCCTGTGCCGGATCAGGTCGTTGCTGCCGTCCGTAAGATGATCTAGTCGTGGCCCTAGCGGACGGATATTCACGCCATTCCGTCACGGGGAGATGACGGAGCGGCCCCAGCTAGCGAGACATATGTGCCCAGCAGGTTCGCGCTCAGTTGCTTGCTCGTGATAGCCCTTCTATTGCCGGTCGCGCCGGTGGCGGCTGAGCCCTCCGTCCTGCTGGGTGATCTTGCCACGCGCGCTATATACTTGGTCGTGGCGGGCGAAAAGCGCCTCCTGCCGGACCTGTCCACGCTCACGGCCTTTGGCTTGACGTTGGAAGATGTGCGTTGGCAGAGCGCGTTGCTGGATGCGTATCCCACGGGGCCGAATCTGCTCCCCTTCTCCGGCGGCGATCTGTTGCGCGATGAAGAGAGCGGCGAGCTTGTTCTGCTGTGGTACGGGCGCCACCCGGTTGAGGATGCCGCCACCCTCTCTGCGGTCGGCTGGAGCCTCGATTCGGCGCGGCCGGTGCCAGGAGCACTGCTGGCGCTCCTGCCGCTGCGCGATTCGCTGCCCACGCTTCATACCGGCGACATTGTACGGGAAGCCGGCAGCGATTGTCTCTATCTGTTGGCGGCAGGCCGGTACTGGATTCCGGATACCGCGGTGGTAAGAGTCTGCGGCTGGCGCCAGCGCCCGGTGCGCGAGCTGGAGCCGTGGCTGATGAGGCTGATCCCACAGGGCGATATCGTCCCGTCGCTCTATGAGGGCTGCCTGCTGCGCAGCAGCGAGGCAGCGGATGCGCCCGTGTACCTTCTGGACGAGGGCAAGCATCTGATCCCGGATGAGGCGACATTCGCCGCCTATGGCTGGCGCGCCGCGCGCATCTGGACGATCCCGCCGGCGCTGCTGGATGCCATCGCCGACGCTGCGCCGCTGGCCCACGCGGAGAAGGGGGTGAACGTCTTTGCCCCTCACTATCGGGGGGAATGCACCTGGTACGTGGCGGAGCGGCGCATCCCGCCTTCCTCGCGCGATGCCATCAACTGGCTGCAGGATGCGCAGGCGAGCGGCTTTGCCATAGGGCAGCGCCCGCTGCCCGGCGCGATCATCGTGTATGGCCGGGCGCACGGCGTCTATGGACACGTGGCGTATATTGACGCTGTGTTCCCTGATGGTAGCTTTGCGCTGGTGGACTCGAACATCTGCGGTTGGGAGTGCGTGCGCACGCGACTCACGAGCCTGGACAAAGAGATGGGCGTGTTGGGGTTTGTCTACTGGCGATATCGGTAGGGAGAGGGCGCGATTCTATCGCGCGATGAGGACGCAAGAGACAACAATGGCGGCAAAGGCCAACATGAGAATGAGGGCCAGCCCGACAATCAGCAGGGCGTAATCGCGCAACTGGCTCACCGTTACCCTGGTGCCCTGCGTTGTCTGTAAGGGCTGTTCGAACTTGAAGCCGCAGGCGGCACACTGTGTCCCTTCTGGCTGCAATGCGCCGCATCTCGGGCAGATGCGCAAGTTGCCCTCCCTGGCATCGAGCTCAGGCTGATTCGAGCGACGGGGAGAGGTGAAACCGCCCTCTCTCGCGCAGCAACGTTCCCAGCACCCCGTTGACGAAACGGGGTGCGCTATCGCTGCCAAACAGCTTGGCTAGCTCCACTGCCTCATTGACCACTACTTTCACCGGCGTGTCGTTCGTCGCCAGGATCTCATAGATCGCCATGCGGAGGATGTTGCGGTCAATTGCCGCCAGTTGCTCCACTGGCCACTCCGGCGCGATCTGCACGATGATCTCGTCCAACGACGCGCGGTGCTTCCACACCCCGCTGGCCAGTTCCTGGACAAAGGCGACCCCGCTCTCTGGCAACGCTGTCTCCTGCAGCCGTTGGTCCAAGACCCGATGCAGATCGTGGTTGGCAATGTCCGCCTCAAAAAGCGTCTGGATAACCACGATGCGGGCTTGACGTCTTACTCGCATGGAGCGCCTTCCGATCTGAGGCAACGATCAGGATCAGCGCGCAGGCTCCACATCCAGAATATGGATGTTGATCTCGCGCACCGGCATGCCGACCATATCTTTGATGGCTCGATCCACCTGCGCCTGCACCTCGCGGCTCAGGGCCAGCATGTTGCGTCCCTGCTCCACGATCAGGTAGAGGTCCACGGCCACCGCATCCTCGCTCACATCAATGCGCACTCCCTCGTCGCCAGAGCGGCGGCCCAGCAGATTCGGCGCGCCCTCCAGGCGCACGACACCGGGGACCGAAAGGGCCGTCAGCCGCGCGATGGTTGCCAGCACGTTCGGCGCGATCCGTACCACCCCTAGCTTCTTCTCCATGCAGCCACGACTCCTTCTCTCAGCCTATTACATCGCCAGACCGCCGTCAACGCTGAGCACCTGGCCGGTAATAAAGCCTGCCTCGTCGGAGGCCAGAAATGCCACCGCGTACCCCATGTCCTCCGGCGTGCCCATACGGCCCAGTGGCGTCCGCGAGACCGCCTCAGTGATGAGCTGTTGAGGCAGGGTTGAAGTGAGGTCGGTAGGCACATACCCTGGCGCGATCGCGTTGACGGTGATGCCACGCGAGCCAACCTCCTTGGCTACCGACTTGGTGAATGCGATAATCCCCGCTTTGGCAGCCGCATAGTTCGCCTGACCTACATTGCCGGCCAGACCCGAGACGGAGCTGACGCTGATGATCCGGCCATAGCGCTGGCGAATCATCGGGCGCAATGCCGCCTTGGTGCAATGGAACACGCCTTTCAGATTCGTCTCGAGGACAATGTCCCAATCCTCATCGCTCATACGCAGCAGCAACGTGTCTCGCGTGGTGCCCGCGTTATTCACCAGGATGTCCAGGCGCCCGTACGTATCCAGTGCCTTTTGCACGAGGGCGTTTGCCTCTGCAGCGATGCGGACGTCGCCCTGTGCGGGAATGGCCTCGCCCCCTGCTGCCCGGATGGCCGCGACAACCTCTTGGGCCGCTGCCTCGTTTCCACGGTAGTTGACGACCACCCTGGCGCCCTGTTTGGCCAAAATAGTGGCGATGCCGCGGCCGATTCCCCGGCTACCTCCGGTGACAATAGCGACTTTGTTGGTGAGATCAATCATCCCACCGTATCCTCCTCTACGTGTTGCGGTTTCTAGCCGGTGAGGCCGTGTTGGCTCTCCCAATTCGTGATCCGGCTATCGGGTGCGATCCGCTTCTGCAGGCCGGTGAGCACATCCTTTGGGCCCATCTCCACGAACTCGCTGACGCCCTGTTGCACCATGTATCGCACCGAGTCTATCCAGCGGACTGAAGAGGTCAGTTGGGATACCAGTTCCTGGCGGATTTCATCCACGCTGGAGATCGGCCGCGCTGTGACATTCGCTACCACGGGCACAGTCGCCGGCCGCATTGCGACACCGGCCACGGCGTGGCCCAGCCCTTCCACCGCAGCGCGCATCAGCGGCGAATGCGAGGCAATGCTCACCGCCAAGGGAATCACTCGCTTCGCTCCCCGCTCCTTCGCCAGCGCCATGGCGCGATTCACTGCCTCTTCCGCCCCGGAGATAACGATCTGGCCCGGCGCGTTGTAATTGGCGATCTGCACCTTCTGCAGCTCTCCGGTGCCGCTGGCTTCCCGGCATACCTGCTCCAACACGGGCGCGTCCAGGCCGATCACAGCGGCCATCTGTCCGGGGTGCCGCTTGCCAGCTTCTTTCATCAGACGCCCGCGCTCGCGAACCAGCCGCAATCCATCGGCAAAGGTCAACACACCAGCCGCTACCAGTGCGGTGTATTCGCCCATGCTATGCCCTGCGAGATATGCCGGACGCACCGGCTCGACCTCTTGCTGCATTCGCCAGTAAGCGATGCTGACGGTCAGGATCGCCGGCTGCGCGTTGATGGTGTCAGTCAGCGTCTCTATCGGTCCCTCGAAGCAGAGACGCGAGATGCTCTGGCCCAGCAGATGATCTGCCTCGTCGAAGGTTGTGCGTGCCACCGGAGACTCATCTGCCGCCTTGCGTCCCATGCCCACGAATTGCGAACCTTGCCCGGGGAATAGAAAAGCGATCCGATTTTCCATCTCTACCCTTGCCCCTTTTTCCTATTGTAACCCCGCGGCGGGGGAAAAGTGGCTCGGCCGCGCGTACACCGACGGGTGCCAGGCCACACCATCAGTCTACACGCTATTGCGGAAAAAGACAAAAAAGAAGGCCGTGCGCGATAGGCAAGCTTGCACGGCCCAGCGAGATCGGGACTAGGTTACGACTCTTCTTCGACTTTAACCACTTGTTCGCCGCGGTAGGTTCCGCACTGCGGACAGACGGAATGGGGCTCACGCAGCGTGTGGCACTGCGGACAGGGAATGAGATTCGGGCGCTCCAACCCAAGATGGCTGCGCCGTCGGCCCTGCTTCCCTCTTGATAGTTTACGCTTTGGATGTGGTGGCATGTAAAGCTGAACTCCTTTCGTTCATGCGAAATCTCTTGCGGCGAGAAAGCCAGGCAATGTCAAGGGCGACACGCTGCGCTCAGCTCCCCGAATGGTCTAGAAGCGCCTGCAATGCCGACCAGCGCGTGTCGGTCTCTTCTTCTTGGCAGTCGCAAGGCCCAGTATTCAGGTCTTTGCCGCAGTGCGGACAGAGCCCTTTGCATTCGGGCCGGCAGAGCGGGAAGGGTGGTACCGCCAACAGCACATTCTGCCGGATCACCTCTGATAGATCCAACATGTGCTGCTCGTCAATCATCGTCTCGACTTCATCCGTTTCTCGCGGCGGGAGCCGGAGCCCCGTATAGACATCAAAGGCAGCATGGAACTCTTCTTCCAGCTCGAATGTGATCGTCTCTGTGAAGGTAGCGGCGCATCGCCGACAGGGCAAGTCCACCGCAGTCTGCAGATGCCCGGTCACTAGCACACCATCCTCCGTCCGGGTGAAGCGAATGTCGCCATGTAGCGGCGCAAAGCTCATCTCATCGGTTAGCTGCCTGATGTCTTCATCCAGGACATAAGACCGGCTGGCGCCCGTTGCCTGTTTCAGGAGCTGCGCAACGTTGAACCTCAGCGATTGCATTTCAATAGCCCTTCAGAATCGGTCAGAAGCATCGCGCATTATACGTCATTTGGCCATTCATGTCAAACAGACGCGCACCACATAAGGCGCGCCAGGCTGCTACGTGCCGTCACTGCACGCTATGCTCAGCGCCGGTGCGGGCATAATTGGCTCAGCTCGACGGCGCAGAGTCATCCTCGGTCTGCGAATCCCGTCGCAGCGCCGCGATGCCGTTCTCGATGGTGCGCTGCAGAGAGGAGACACGGGCTTCTAGATCGGTCAGCACACTCATCGCATAAGCGTCGGCGCCCTGGCGGATCTGCTCTGCCTCTTTCATTGCATCTGCGATGATAGCATTCACCCGCTCTTCGACCTGGGTCCGTAAATCCTCCTCCTCGATCATACGGATCGCCTGTTCTCGGGCGCGGTTGACGATGAGCTCTGCTTCCTCTTGCCCTTGCGCCACGAACTTCTGGCTCTCTTGCTGGATGCGCTTGGCGCGCTTGATCTCAGCGGGGATGCTCACGCGCAACTGGTCTATGACATTGAGGCATTCGTCCTCATCAATGACCACTTTGGTCGTTAGCGGAATGCGCACACCCTCGTTAAGCAACGCCTCTAGTTGGTCTATCCAATACAAGATGTCCGTGGCAATCACCCCCTCTCCCCGTCTCATGTCTCACTCCTTTAGCGAAACGAGTTTGACCTTGCCTTCCATCTCATCGCGCAAGGCCGCCACTTTGCGGCGTAGCGCGGCGATGACGTGAGGCGGCACCATGCCCTCCACGCATCCTCCCGCAAGAAAGATCTCTTTGATCATGCTAGAGCTGATAAAGGCATAGTCCTGAGAGGTCATCAGACAGACCGTGTCGATATCGGGCGCCAATTTGTAATTGGTCAGCGCCATCTGGTACTCCAGCTCAAAATCGGATACCACCCGCAAGCCGCGTACCAGCACTTGCGCGCCGATCTGGCGCGCAAAGCTCGCCGTCAGCCCCGAATAGCTGACTACCGTGATGTTGCCATGGTCTTGCAGCGCCTCGCGCACCAAATCCACCCGCTCGGCGGTGGAAAAGAGCACGTTCTTGTTAGGACGATCATATACCGCAACAGTCAAATGGTCAAACAGCTTTGCTGCGCGTACAGCAATATCTATGTGCCCAAAGGTTACGGGATCGAATGTCCCCGGATAAAGCGCTTTTGTCATTTCCATCCCCATCTCGTCGCGGAGCACGTAGCCATGTCCCCTCACCGCTCCGTCGCGTCTAGCTCAGATCGCTCGTCGGCTGCCAGAAGCGGTCTACCTTCTCGGCCAGGGGTCGGTGTCGCGGTTCCTGCAATTCGGGGTCCTGGGCAAAGACGCTGGCCGCCGTTTCTCGCGCCTCTTCCAGGATACGCATATCGCTCAGCCGCGCCACACGCAGATTCGGCAGGCCGCTCTGCCGCGTGCCGAAGAACTCGCCGGGGCCGCGCATTTTCAGATCTTCCTCGGCGA
>JAIOAV010000024.1:15737-48783 GCA_019873665.1 Chloroflexota bacterium | reverse complement strand
GATGGTGGACGCCATCCGCACCGGCACCGATTTCGGCGAGGGGCGCGCGCTCTATCCCGACTCGTATTTCTACCCAGCGACCTTTGTCATCAACAGCCGCGCCTTCTGGACTGGGCCGGCAATGGCGCTGCAGAACGCGGCCACCGCCTACTACACCCATCGGCGGCTCTACATCAACGACTCGGGCAACGTGCTGACGGTGGACAAGCCGCTGCCGTTGGAGGACGCGCGCATCCACGCCACGATCCACGCCCTCAGCGGCGCGGCCAGCATGATCGGCGACGATGTGGATCGCATGGCGGAGGAGCGGCTGGCGCTGATCAAAAAGACGCTGCCCCGCCCACGCGATGTCGCCGTGCCGCTGGACCTGTGGGACGCGGTGCATCCCGCGCACCCGCACGTGTTCCACCGCAAGGTCCTCAAACCGTGGGGCCGCTTTGACGTGGTGGCGGTCTATAACTTTGGCGACGATCTGCTCCGCGAGGAGATCGCGCTGTCACATCTGGGGCTGCCGGACGACACGCCGTATCTGGTGTGGGAGTTCTGGAACGAGGAGTATGTAGGGCGAGTGCGCGGCGCGCTGCGCGCTGTCGTGCCGCCGGGCACGGTGCGCGTCTATCGGCTGGTGGCGGATCGCGGCCGGCCCGTGCTGCTGGGGAGCGATATGCACGTTACCATGGGTGAGATGGAGGTGGACGAGTGCCGCTGGGACGCGGCCACGCGTACCCTCTCCGGCCACGCCGTCCGCCCCGCCGGCGAGAGCGGCAGCATCTACATCCATGCGCCGGAAGGAGTGCACGTTACCAACCCGCGCGGCTACTGGATCGCCAAGGATGCCCGCGACCATTCGCTCATCATCCGCGCCGCGCTGGCCTTCCCCGAAGGGGAGGCGACATGGCGCATCTCCTTCGCGCCGACGGGGGCAGCGCTGGACGTGAACAAAGTGGAGGCTTAGGGCGACGGTGTGGACGCTTGCCGCCGGCCGACGAGCTTGCCAGGATCGAGCGCATCCTGGCGGGAAGCTGAATACATCAGGCTGAAGACGCCTCTCTTCTGGGCGGCTTTCTTTTGATCATGATTAGCTGTTCGATATCCTGCATATCCTGCTGGCAAGTCAACGGGTCAGAGACACGGATATACATCCAACAGCCGTCATGATACCTGGGTGTTTCTGTCAACGCCCGCCGCACGATCGAGCCAAAGGTCTCGATTCTGCCCATAGCTTGTTCCAGTTCAGCTTTCCCCAGGATCACTAACGCAGTGAACGAACCGTGTTCAGGGTACATCTCACATAAAGGGCGCCCACCCGTTCGGTATTGCAGATTCCAGCCATATCGTTTCCCACCGGAATTGAAGATGGGAGCGATATCGTAGGTTTCCGCCAGGAATCGTCGTAAGGCGATCCATTCCTCGGCGATGGGTTGCCCGATCCAGTTGATCATATCCGCATCGGATGGCTGGGTGGTTTTGTCCATCATACGTTCGTGCACAGTGTCCTCCTGTGACCATATCTACAGGTCGTCCACCGAGCGACGCGCCAGCCGCCCCCAAGAGCTGCCGACCATCAAGGAGACGATGCAAGTAACTGTCTCCACGCACAGGCGTGCCCGGCGTCGGTGGGAACTGCCGGTTGGGCGTTGTCTGACGAGAAGGCGAGACCAACCAGACGGTCCGGCGATGATAGCTCGCTTCATCATGCCCTGGCTGGCAAGGTGGTCAACTGTGATTAGGATGTTTCATATTCAACGCGGAATTGACCCTCTGTCAAATCAGCCTTATCATCAGTGGCAAATGGAGTGCCTGGAGCTCACGGGCTGACGCGCTGGCGCTGTGGGCTTGCCAAGCTCCTGGACTGACATCGCCCTATCGGCAGGGCCGTCTTCATACAGGATCGGTCATCACTCGTGCTCAGGGAAATCGCCCGCAAACCGTCGTTCTTGCTGCCTGCGCTGCTGGCGCTCCTCACGCTGCTCTTCTTGCCACAGTCGCTACGCCTCACAGAGGGACAGATGCTCGGCACCGGTGATGCGCGCGCCCTCGTCTTTCACTGGAACAACATGGCGCGCGCTGCATGGCAGGAGGGGCGGTTCCCCTTCTGGGACCCCTACATCCTGGGAGGCTATCCGTTCTTCTCCAACCCACAGGTGGGCCTCTTCTATCCGTTGGGGTGGCTGAACATCCTGCTGCCCGCGCATATCGGCTTCACCGTCTATACGCTCCTCTCCATCTGGGTCGCCGCCGTGGGGCAACTCTGCTTTGTGCGGCGGATGGGCGGGAGCTGGCTGGGCGCACTGCTGGCGGCGATGGCGTTCGCGTTTGGCGGGTTCATGGCGGCGCGCGTCAGCTACGGGCACAGCGTCTTTATCACGACGATATGCTGGCTACCCTGGATGCTCATGGCGCTGGAGTGGAGCGCGCGGCGCGCCCGGTGGTGGGCGGGCGTCATCGCTGGCATTCCGGTGGCGCTGGCCATCCTGGGCGGGCACACTGGCATGCTGGTGTATGTGCTGCTTATCTGGACCGCATTCGCGCTCTATCTGGGCCTCACAGGACCGCGCGAGTCTCGCCGGCAGCGGTGGCGCGCCGTGACGGTGGCGGTCTTGCTCAGTGGCAGCACGGGACTGCTGCTGAGCGCCGTGCAGACCCTGCCGCTGTTGCAGGCGCTATTGGCCTCCACCCGCGCCGCCGGCACCTTCGACGATCCTGGCCTACACTGGTCGCTGCCGCCGCTACACCTGATCGCGTTCCTGGTGCCCACCTACTTTGGCGCGCCGCCCGCCACCCCCTACTGGGGCGCGGAGAACTTTGTGGAGCTCACCTACTATGTCGGCATCCTGCCGCTGATCTGCATCCCATTGGCCTGGCAGCGACGCACGCGCCTGACCTGGTTCTACGGGGCGCTGATGGCGTTCGGTCTGCTCGCCGCGCTGGGGAGCCGCACCCCCCTCTACCCGTTGCTGACCCGGTTCATCATCCTCTTCCGGCTGGGACGCGCGCCTGCCCGCGCCGCGTTCCTCCTGGTTTTTGCCGCAAGCGCGTTGCTGGGAGACACCCTGACGCGGTGGGAGCGGGAAGAGCACGCTCCCGCGAAACTCAAAACCCGGCACGTTCTGCTGGCGGCAGCCGCCTTGCTGCTCATGTGGGCGGTGGGCGCGGCGGCGGCGCTGCTGCACCACACCGGCGCCATGCTTCACTTCTGGCACCGCGCCGCCGGCTGGGCATGGGCCGTAGCGCTGCTGGGCGCGAACGCCCTGCTGCTCTGGCGGTATCTGACGACATCCCCAGTCGCGCACAGGCCACGGCGATGCTGGGGCGCGGCGCTGGCATTCCTCCTGATGCTCGATCTCTGCGCCTTTGCCTGGCCGCTGGCCACCACCTCCTCCACCGCCCCGCATCCCTTCTGGGTCGAGGTGCAACAGGCCATCGCCGCCGACCCATCGGCGCCCGACACGCCGCAGCGGGTGCTGCCGTGGGGAATTGACCTCAACATCGAGATGGACGCCGAGCTGGTCGGGCTGCGCAATATCTTTGGCTACAACTCGATCGAGTTCGCCGCCTATCGCGAGCTGACGCGGGAGCAGTTCGACCCACGCTCGCCGGTGTACGACCTGCTGGGCGCGGCGTATGTGGCAGCCCCGCAGCCGCTGCGTGAGGACCTAGATCTCAAGCTGGTGGCCGAGCCAGGAGCAGCGTACGTATATCGGCGGGAGCGAGCGCTGCCCCTGGCGCGGCTGGTGCACGAGGCGCGGGTGATTGCCGAGAACGCTGCGGCGCGCGCCCAGCTCCACGCGCCCGGATTTGATCCGGCGCGGACGGCCATCCTGACGACAGCGCCTCCCTGCGAGGTGGGACCCGCTCCCGCCAGCGGCGCGACGGTGCGCGTCTCGGCGGAGCGACCCGGGTACTGGTCGCTGGAGACAGAGAGCGCCGCGCCGGCGCTGTTGGTGTTGAGCGAGCTGGCCTACCCGGGCTGGCGGGCGATGGTGGATGGCGCGCCGACGCGCGTCATGACTGCCTACATAGCGCTCCAGGCAGTCTGTGTGCCTGCCGGACAGCATCGCGTCATCTGGGAGTTCCGGCCCGCGATCTTTTGGTGGGGCGCGGCGATCAGCACGGTCGCGGCCCTGTGCGTGGCCGTCGCGCTGGCGTGCCTTCTGGCGCGACGATTTCCGCACCTACAGTTGCCTATCAGAGGCCGCTGAGACGAAATTCGAGTGTTCTTGACCCCTTCTCAACGCAGAACGCACGTCCGTGTCTCGCGCGGTGTCGTCTTGCGAACCTGCGCACTCCACGCTTGGCCGACTTGACAGTGCGGCGACATAGGCTATAATGCCCGCAGTTGAGCGAACCACCGCGGGTTTGCTCATAGTGCACTTCCACGGCGGAGGAGCGATTATCGCTGTTGACGCCGTTTTTTGTTCCTACAGGCGGCCAGCGAAAGGGAGGTGATCGCGAGCAACGAGACGGGTCGTTTTGTGCTTGTTATTTGGATTCGGCAAACCCTTTGTGACGAAAAACTTGTCGGCAAGGAGAACTCCTGTGCGTAAAGTGCAACTCATCATAACGGCCCTGCTGATCCTGGCCATCCTGGCATCAGGTTGCGCCTCGGGTCAGGTCAAATGCGATGACGAGTGGGGTTGCGCCGTCATCGGAAAAGGGAAAACAATCAAGGTCGCGTACGTCGGCCCGATGACGGGCGACTATTCCGCGTTTGGCATTGACATGTCGCGTGGCGCCGAGATTGCGGTCAAGGAGATGCCGCAGATCAAAGGCTTCACGGTCGAGTTGGTGATCGAGGACACGCAGGGCTCACCGGAACAGGGCGCGGCGGTCGCCAACAAGCTGGCGGCGGATCCGCAGATCGTCGGCATTGACGGCCACACCTTCTCCGGCTCCACCGAAGTCGCGATCCCGATCTACGAGAAGGCGGGTATCGTCATGGTGTCCCCATCGGCCACGAATCCGTCCCTCACCGATTTGGGCTCCAAGATCTTCAACCGTGTCGTCTTCCAGGACCGGATGCAGGCGGACTATGCCACCCAGTACATCTACAATGTGCTCGGTGTGCGCAAGATCGCTGTGATGCACGATGGCGGCGCGTATGGCAAGGGATTGGCGGATATGGTGTCCGAGTTCTTCCCCAAGCTGGGCGGCACTGTCGTTGCCTCAGAGGCCATCACCCCGGGCGAGACCGACTATAGCGCGCCGCTGGCCAAGATCGCGGCGCAAAAGCCCGAGCTGATCTACTATGGCGGCTATGCGGCGGACGCGGCGGTGCTGGTCAACCAGATGGCTGGCGCGGGCCTAGCGGGCGTCAAGTTCTTTGGCTGCGACGGCACTTACGGCACCGACTATCTCGATCTGACGGGCAAGAACTCGGAGGGCACCTTCTCCACCTACGTCCCGATCCCCGAGTCCGAAGCCTTCACCCAGTTCCGCGAGACGTACAAGGCCACCTACGGCGACGAGCAGGGCAAGCTGAGCCCCTTCAGCCCACACTGCCACGACGCCATGGCCGTGATCCTGCGCGCGGTGGACAAGGTTTCCTATACGAGTGGCGATTCGCTCGTCATCCCGCGCAAGGCGCTGGCGGATGAAGTGCGCGCCACCAGCAATTTCCCCGGCCTGACCGGCACCATCACCTGCTCCGAGACGGGCGAGTGCGCCGCGGCGTCCATCATCTTTATGGTGGTCCAGAACGGCGAATGGGTACCTGGTCCCGGCCAATAAGCCGCAACGGCAGCCGCGCTGGCGCGGCGTGACGACTTGGCCTAGCGGCTCGCACAGTGCGGGCCGCTAGGCATTACTCTAGCAAGGGGTCTCTGCGGCATGAATCAAGAAGTGACGCTTTCCTTCAGGCGCTCGCTGCATCTGGAGCGTCTCATCCGCCCCGCCGTCGGGGTGATCGTGGGCGCGATCCTGTTGTGGCGTCTGTACGACGTGGTCGTGGCACAACAGGCGTATGGCGCGGACACATGGTTGCGCTTTGCCATCTCTGGCCTGATCCTCGGCGGCGTGTACGCGGTCATCGCGCTGGGATATACACTGGTCTATGGCATTCTTTTCATGATCAACTTTGCGCACGGCGACGTGATGATGCTGGGCGCATTCGCGGGCTACTTTACGCTGGAGGCATTCAACCGCGCCGGGCTGGCCAATCGCAGCCTGGCCTGGGCGGCCACCTCGGTGGCGGTAACGCTGCTGGTCGGCGTGGTGGTGGCGATGATCGTCGCCGTCGTGGTGGAGCGGGTCGCGTACCGGCCGCTGCGCACTGCGCCGCGTCTGGTGCCGCTCATCAGCGCCATCGGCGCTTCCCTCTTTTTGCAGAACTCGGCACAGCTCATGTTCGGCGCGGCGCGGCGCAACTATGCCAACCCCGCCGTCATCGAGCGCAACGCCGGCTGGGTGTGGATGGCGCAGGGGCAGGAGGTCCAGGTCACCTATACCGGCGTGTTGACTTTCGTGATGTCCATTCTGTTGATGATCGGGCTTTATCTGCTTGTGCAACGCACCAAGATCGGCAAGGCGATGCGCGCCGTGGCGGAAGACAAGGAAGCGGCCGCGCTGATGGGCATTGACGTGAACCGCGTCATCTCCAGCACCTTCGCCATCAGCGGGGCGCTGGCCGGGGCCGCGGGCGTGATGTGGGGCCTGCACATGGGCATTATCTATCATTACGTGGGCTTTATCCCCGGCATCAAGGCTTTCACTGCCGCGGTGCTGGGTGGTATCGGCAACATCCCTGGCGCCATGCTGGGCGGGTTAGTGCTGGGTATCCTGGAGGCGCTCGGCCCCGCGGCGCTGGGTGTGCCCTTCCAGCTCAAAGACGTGTTGGCCTTCTCGATTCTCGTGCTCGTGCTGGTGTTCCGCCCCACCGGCTTGCTGGGCGAAGTGCTGTCCAAGAAGAAGGCTTAGCGTGCTGATACCCTTTTTTGAAGGAGTGCGTTGTGATGATCCGTTGCGGCCTGCGTAGCGGCCTTGTTACCAGCCTCGTCAACATCTTTGCGATCTTGCTCGGCCTGACCGGCCTCTTTGGCACCCTGGTGCGAGGGTGGTTCCGCTTCTCATCTGATGTGCCGGGGGCATGGCTTGTGCTGTGGCTGGTGGCGATGTGGGGCGGCAGCATGGCGTTACAGCAAGTGGGCGCGCTCTCATGGCGCAGGAGCGCGATACTGGGTGCTCTCGCCGGCGTGGCGCACGGCGTCATGCTGGGCGCGTTCGTGTGGCTCATCAGCCTGCTTTCGGGCAACGGCGTGGACTTGCGCCAGTGGTTGACGCAACTGACGCCGCAGGCCATTCGCTTGCTCACGCTGGGCAACCAGCCGCTGGCTGCGGCGCTCGTCACGGCGCTGGTGGCAGTGGCAGCCAGCATCAGCGGCGCGCTGCTGAAGCACGCCACGCAACAACCCGCGTGGCAGCAAGCGCGGGCGAGTAGTCGCCAGGCGGTGCGCGAGCGGCTGGCCACCTTGCCGCTGCTGCAAAAGATCGGCGGCGACAAACGCGCGCTGCAGATCGCCATGCTGATCGGGCTGGGCTTTGTGCTGCTGCTCCCGCTGCTCATCGGTCAGTACTGGAACTATACGCTGGGCACAGTGGGCATTTATGTCATGCTGGGCCTTGGGCTGAATATCGTGGTCGGGCTGGCGGGGCTGCTGGACCTGGGCTATGTAGCGTTCTTTTCCATCGGCGCGTACACAGTGGCTATGCTGACCGCGCCGCAGCCACACGGCATCATGATGAACTTTTGGCTGACGTTGCCGATCGCCATCGTGCTGGCATCCTGCGCGGGTATCTTGCTGGGCATCCCTGTGCTCCGGATGCGCGGCGATTATCTGGCTATCGTGACGCTCGGCTTTGGCGAGATCATCCGTATCCTCTCCAAGAGCGACCTTTTGACCGGTTTCACCGGCGGCCCGCGCGGCATTCGCGCCGTGGGCGGCCCAGAGCTCTTTGGCATCAACCTGAACAACGAAAAGTTCTTTATGTACTTTATCCTCTTGGGCATCATCCTGGTCGCCGTCGCCACGCACCGCCTGCAAAACTCGCGCGTGGGGCGCGCATGGATGGCCATGCGCGAGGACGAGGATGTGGCAGAGGCGATGGGGATCAACATCCTCTATTACAAGCTGCTGGCCTTTGCCATCGGCGCGGGCTTTGCCGGGCTGGGCGGCGCGATCTTTGCCTCGCGCAACCGCTTCACCGGGCCGGAGGATTTCACACTCCTCGTCTCGATCAATGTGCTCTGCCTGGTGATCATCGGCGGCATGGGCAGCATCCCGGGCGTCGTGATGGGTGCCTTGGTGCTCAAGGGACTGCCGGAGATACTGCGCCAGCTCGACGACTATCGTATGCTCGCCTTTGGCGCGTTGCTCGTCGTCATGATGATCGTGCGCCCGGAGGGGTTATGGCCTTCGGCGCGACGGCGCATCGAGCTACACGAGGCGCCGCCAGAGCTGCCGGGGAGCGTCATCGCCGTGGACCCATCGGAGGTGTGATATGACCGTGGATACCTATATCTTGAAGGCACAACGCGTTACAAAGCAATTCGGCGGCCTCACCGCTGTCAAAGAGGTGGACCTTCTGCTGCCGCCACGGAGCATTTGCAGCATCATCGGCCCGAACGGCGCGGGGAAAACCACCTTCTTTAACTGCATTACCGGCTTTTACCGCCCGGAGCGCGGCACGCTCATCTTTGACGACGTGCCGCTAGCGGATCGTCGGCCGGATCAGATCATGGCGCTCGGCATCTCGCGCACCTTTCAGAACATCCGCCTCTTTGCCGGGATGACTGCGCTGGAGAATATCCTGGTGGGGCAGCACGCCCGCCTGCGCTCCGGCGTATTGGGAGCTGTACTGGGACTGCCTGCCAGCCGCCGCGAGGAGGCCAGGGCCCGCCAGGAGGCGGAAGAGCTGCTGGCCTTTGTCGGGCTCGCGGGCAAAGGAGATGTGCTGGCGCGCAACCTCCCCTATGGCGACCAGCGCCGCCTAGAGATCGCCCGCGCGCTGGCGAGCAAGCCCCGACTGTTGTTGCTGGATGAGCCGACGGCGGGCATGAACCCGCGCGAGACAGCGGACCTGATGGTTTTCATCCAGCGCCTGCGCGACGAACAGGGCCTGACCGTCCTCCTGATCGAGCATGATATGAAGGTCGTGATGGGGATTTCCGACTGGGTGACGGTGCTGGACTATGGCACCAAGATCGCCGAGGGGACGCCGGACGAGATCCAGGCCAACCCCAGGGTGATCGAGGCGTATCTGGGCAAGCCGCACAACGGAGCCGCACATGTCCATGCTTGAGATACGGGACATCCATACTTACTATGGCAACATCCACGCCTTGAAAGGCGTCTCCCTCTATGTGGAGCGGGGCGAGATCGTTACGCTGATCGGCGGCAACGGCGCGGGCAAGACGACGCTCCTGAACACCATCTCCGGCATCCTGCACCCGCGTGAGGGGAGCATCTGGTTCGAGGGGGAGCGATGCGATGGCACCCCCGCGCACCGCATGGTCGAGCTGGGCATCTCGCAATGCCCGGAGGGACGGCGCATCTTTAGCCGCATGACGGTGCGCGAGAACCTGGAGATGGGAGCCTACACCCGGCGCGACCGGCAGGGCATTCAGCGCGACCTGGCGCGCGTATTCGAGATCTTTCCCGTCCTGGCGAAGCGGCGCAAGCAGGTGGCCGGCACCTTGAGCGGCGGCGAGCAGCAGATGCTCTCCATCGGACGCGCGCTCATGTCGTCGCCCCGGCTGCTGCTGCTGGACGAGCCCTCCATGGGGTTGGCGCCGATGCTCGTGGAGACGATCTTTGACGTCATCAGGGAGATCAACGCGCGCGGGACGACAGTGCTGCTGGTGGAGCAGAATGCTGCCATGGCGCTCTCGGTGGCAAACCGCGCCTATGTGCTGGAGACGGGGCAGATCGCCTTGGCAGGCTCGGCGCGCGCGCTACTGGACAACCCCCGCGTCAAGGCGATCTACCTCGGCGAGGCCGTGGCTGCGGCGGATACGTCCGGACTGAATTAGCCGCCACGCGAAGGGCGGCCTGCATGTCCGCCCTTTTCTGTTGCGCCCGGCCTGCCCGGCCTTTCCTCCGTCGCTCTAGCACTGCAACCATGGTCTCACTTCATGTCACCGCGAGCGACCGCAGCGCTCGCCCCCGTGTCATTGCGAGGAAGCGAAGCGACCGCAGCAATCCCCTCCTACGCCAGCGGGGGATGGCTTCGCCGCGGTGCGGCTCGCCATGACAACCTCTATGTCATTGCGAAGGAGCAAAGCGACCGAAGCAATCCCCCCTACGCCAGCGGGGGATGGCTTCGCCGCGGTGCGGCTCGCCATGACAGGGCCGCAGGTCATTGCGAGGGAGCAAAGCGACCGAAGCAATCCCCTCCTACGCCAGCGGGAGATCGCTTCACTCCCTTCGGTCGCTCGCCATGACAGGGCGGTGGTAGTATGGGACACCCGCTGGCGGCATGGGGCTATGACACTGTCAGCGTCATCGAAGCGGTTACACGCCCCGCCATTTGCCGTTTTGCACCATTGGCGCGAGCTATGATATAATCGGCGGTGTTTCCGAGCATTGGGCCATCAGAGGTGGGGGGATGACAGATATGCAGAAGCATCGCACGTTTTTCGTGCTGCTGGTGGCCATAGCATGGCTGGCGCCGCACGCGGCTGCGCCCGCGCTGGCCGTGCCGCCACTGCCCTTCAGTGCCATTGGTACGGTGATGATCAACGGCGTATTCGCGCCCAATGGCACACTCGTGACGGCTTGGATCGGCGGTGTCCGCTACGGCCTGAGCGTGACAAATCAGGGGTGGTATGCCCTGGACGTGCCCGGTGAGGACCCGGAAACGGACGGCAAGCAGGGCGGCCTGCCGGGGGAGATCATCACCTTCCAGGTGAACGGGCAGACCATGCCGCAGACCGCCGTCTGGGCCAGCGGCGTCAGTGAACGGATTGACTTCACCCTGACCGTCGCCACGCCCACCGTGACGCCGACCGCGACACAGACCACCCCGCCCACAGCCACCCCGACCGCGACCGCCACCACCCCGGTGCCCACCGCCACATGGACCGTCGTGCCCACCACCACGCCCACGAGAACCGCGACATCGGTTCTGCCGACGGCGACGCGTACCGCGACCTGGACATCCGTGCCGACCGCTTCACCTACGGCGACCCCCAGCGCCACGCGGACCGCCACGCCGACGGCCACGCCCACGACGGGCACCCCGGCGCCCACGCCTACCATCACCAGCACGCCGCTGCCCGGCAGCGCCACCCTCCTCGGCCAGATCCAGGCCCAGGGACGCCCTGCACCACCCCACGCGCAATGGGTGATGCCGCTGCGCCTTACCGTGGGCGGCGCGCTGCATACTGTCGAGACCGACACGTTCGGGCGTTTTGCGCTCGCCGGGCTCACTCCCGGGACGTATGAGATCCGGGTCAAGAATCGCCACACGCTGACGAATATCCTACTCGGCGCGGCTCTCATGGCGGGGGAGAATACGCTATCACTCGGGCTGCTGCGCGAGGGGGACGCCAACGACGACGATGTAGTGGATATCGCCGATTTCTCCGTGCTGCGCAGCATCTTTGGCACCGCCGACCCACGCGCCGATTTCAACCAAGATGGCATCGTGGACATCGTGGACTTTTCGCTGCTGCGCACGAACTTTGGCCGCTACGGCCCGATCCAGATGCCGTTGATCCCGGACAGTTAGTGAAGTCAACGAGGCATTCGACAAAGCGCGTACACCTCGGCCCATTCGCGTGTCATGGCCAGGGCGAAGCCCGAAGCAATCCCCTCTTACGCTAGCGGGGGATGGCTGCGCAAACTGCGCTCGCCATGACAACACGACGTGTCATTGCGAGGGCGAAGCCCGAAGCAATCCCCTCTTATGCTAGCGGGGGATGGCTTCGCAAACTGCGCTCGCCATGACAACACGACGTGTCATTGCGAGGGAGCAAAGCGACCAAAGCAATCTCCAACCGGCCATTCAGGGGGATGGCTGCGCCGCTACGCGGCTCGCCATGACAGACTGAGCTGCTCAGCGCGGAGGCCAAGCGGCCTGCGTCGCTGGTGGTCTGGGCGTTTTGGAGTACAATTGGGTAGATCATCAGTGGGGGGCCACACGTCATCGGTCTCTGGTCTGCGCCAGAGGCGAGGGATAGCCAATGCGTCACACTAGCCTCTGCCGGGGACTGGCCGCTGTCCTCGTGCTCGCGATCTGCAGCCTCATCTGCGCCGCCGCTGTACGGGCCGCGCCGCCCATTCCCTACTCGCCATGGGGCACAGTAACGATCAACGGGGCTTTGGCAACGGACTGGGTCATCGTCGAGGCGCGCATCGGCGGTGTCACGTATGCAACCACGCACACTACCGGCGGCGGCTGGTACGCGCTAGATGTTGTGGGCGATGATCCCGACAGCCCGCAAAAGGACGGCGGCGTGCCAGGTGACACGGTGCTTTTCTACGTCGCTGGCTACCTCGCTTCACCCAGCAGCACCTGGGCCTCCGGCGCCAAGGCACGGCTGGACCTCACGGTGAGCATACCGGGCTGGATTCCTCCCGTCACCCCCACGCCCACGGCCACACCTGCCCCCACGCCCACGGCGACGCCGCAGACGGTCACGCTGCTGGGCCGCGTCTCTTTACAGGCGCGCCCCACGCCCCCCGCCATCCCCTGGGTCGTGGCGCTGCGCGTGCAGGTGGGAAACGCCACCTATACCACCTGGACCGATACCTCCGGGCGCTTTGTGCTGCTGGATGTGCCGGGCGGCCCGCAGCAAATCACCGTGAAGAACGCGCATACGATCAGCAACCGCATCGCCAGCATCGTGCTGTTGCCCGGTCCCAACGATCTCGACCTGGGCACGCTCTGGGAAGGAGATGCCAACGACGACGACGTGGTGGATATCACCGACTTTTCCATCCTGCGCCTCGTCTTTGCCACCACGGATGGACGCGCGGATTTCAATCAGGATGGGATCGTGGATATCCTCGACTTTTCGCTATTGCGCAGCAACTTTGCCAAGCACGGCCCGCTCCTGCTGCGCGTCTCGCGCTGAGGGCCGGGCGCGCCGCCAACCTCAAGCCGCGAGAACGTCGCGCAGATGGCATGGCAGCCCCTCGGCAGCCAGCGCGCGCTGCACATCCTCTGCCGCGAGCTGATCCGGCGTCGTGCCGCGTTGGATGGCGAGCGCGGCGGCGAGGCCGGCCACCTGGCCCGTGAGCGCCGCCGGCGGGATGACGCGCGTGACCTCCCATACATCTCGCTCAGACGAGATGCAACGCCCCGCCACCAGCAGCCCCGCAACCGATTGCGGCAGCAGCGCCCCGTAGGGGATCTCCCACACATCCTCCCCTCTGCGCCAGTCGGGCGCTAGACCGATGGACGTGGGCTGATGCAGATTGGCCGCGCCATCTCGCACTGTCTCGCGTCCCACGATGCGGCGCGTGGTGCGGAACTGCGCCATCGTGGGGAGCGTCAGCGGATACAACGTCTCGCGGTCGAAAGCGCCGCTGGCGTATTGCTCCCGATAGTAGGCACGGAGCAGCCTCCGACTCTCCAGCACATAGCGCGTCACCTGCTCAGCGTCGGTGCCATGCAGCTTCTCCATATCGGGCGGCATCCGCTTGCCGTTCGAATCAGCGCCCAAAAGCACCATGCCCACCCCCGGGATACGCCCCAGCGGCTGCTGGGTGTCCGGCGCATGACCGGCCGCGGCTTGCAGCGCCCAAAGTGACAGCCAATTGCCCTCGTCCACGCAGGGCGCGCCGGCGCGATACGCGACATCAGCGTCGCCTGTAGCATCCACCACGCACGACGCGCGCAGCGTGCCACGCCCGCTCTTGTTCTCCACCATCACGCCGGCGACGCGTATCCCCTCCCGTATCGGCAGGCACACCAGCGTGTCCAGCCAGAGCGTCACGCCCGCGTCCTCCAGCGCCTCGTCCAACGCCAGCGCCAGCGCGGCGGGCATGAAAGCGGTGCGATAGCGCACGCCGTCGCGCGCCAGCCCGTCTCCCCGCCACGCCGCCGGGATCTCCCCCGGCCCGTAGCGCAGGCTGAGGCGCATCATCTCCTCCGCGATCCCATAGATCACCTGATGGCCATGCCCGTCACAAAGCTGCAAGTAGATGTTGATCAGGCCCGCAGTGGCGAGTCCGCCGCAGAGCACCATTTTCTCCACCAGCGCCGTGCGGAGACCGGCACGCGCGGCCTGGAGCGCCGCCGCCACTCCCGCCACGCCGCCCCCCGCTACGACGACATCATATTCCCACGCGAAATCCATGCCCTGCCTCCTGGCCGGGTCAGCCTTGGGGCACCCCCCGGAAACGTTCTCATGTTCTCACCGCAGCGCAATCACGAGCCCCACCAGGCCGGCGCCCACGTCAGATGCCCTCGCCCCGTTGCCACTTCTCACGGACGGCGTTCAGGTCCACGAGCAGCGAGGCGCGCGCCTCCTCGCTGCGCACCAGGCGCGTCTGCTTGATATAGTTGATCGCGCCATCCAGCTTTTTCATATACTCGGCTTTGGCGACCCGCTCCAGCTCGGCGGCTTCCTCCTCGCGGCCCGGCTGCTGCCGCAGCCTGGCGATCTTGCGATCGTACTTCTTGCGCCACTTGTCCGGGGGTTGGCCCGTGTCAATCACCGCCACGATGGCGCGGTGCTTTTCCCCGATCATCATGTCGGTCATCTTGGATGTGAGCAACACCGTGCCCACAATCAGGACCACAATGCCCGCCACAAAGAGGACGGATACTAGCAGAATACTCATGCCACAAACCTCCATTCATCACATAGGCCAATTCTCGTTATGTCATATGTCAAAGGTTGACACAGGCGCTAGGTGAGAAAGTGCGCCTCCAGATCGTCCAACGCCTCGTCACCGATCGGCACCAACGGTCCCAGCGCCGCCGTGTGGATCAGCGCGCGGGCGCTGAACTCGGCCACCTCCAGCCGGTCAAACGCCTGCATCAGCGTCGCCCCGGTCGTGAGGATGGCGTCGTTCTGGATCAGCACCACCGGCGTGGCGGGCGACAATGCCACCGAGATCGCCGCGCCATCGCCGAACTGCTGCCCGTAGGGGACCAGCGGGATGTCGCGCAACACGATAAAGCTCTCCGGGATAGTGCGCGAGTCGAGCTTGGTGCGCGTCACGCTGTAGGCGGCGGCATTGGGCGACTGGGCGCTGATGATGGCGCCAATCTCCGGATGGTCGCGGTAGATGGCGGCGTAGAGGCGCGTGGCGCGGCTGGGGTTCTTGCCCGCCTCTCGCTGACCGTCGTGCATCAGCACCAGGTCCTCGATCTCCAGATACTTGCGGTCCACGCCCCTGGGCGTGATCAGAAACGAACGCTCGTCCACCCGCGCCGACGCGGTCCCCTCGGTGCTGGTCATCAGGTGCTGGTCATAGGCGCGATGCACCACCTGCACGATCTGCTGGCGCAGCTCCCGCTCGCGACTGGAGTGGGAAGGGGGCGCAAATTCGGGCCAGGTCACGCGGCAACACTCGAACATCTCGATCTGCGCCGCGCTGAGCAGTTGCACCGGCCCGAGAATGGACGCCTGGATGATGGTGCGCGCGCAAAAGTCCAGCGTCTCAAAGCGCTGAAACGCCTCCAGCAGGTCGCGCCCCACCGTGACCACGCCATGATTCTCCAGCAGCACCACATCCAGCCCGCCGCTGAAAGCAGCGGCGATCACCTCGCCCAGCCGGGCGCTGCCGGGCAGCGCGTATGGCGCATACCCCACCGCGCCGCAGACGGCGTGCGCCTGGGGCAAGATCATCGTGTCCGGGATGCGGCGCGTGATGCTGAACGAGACGAGCGCGGGCGGGTGCGCGTGCACGATGGCCCGCACGTCAGAGCGGCGGTCATAGATGGCGCGGTGGAACGGGTATTCCGAGGAGGGCTTGTGCAGCCCCTGCACCGCGCCGCCCGCCGCCACGCAGACGATATCCACCGGGCGCAGCGTGCCCTTGTCCACACCCGCCGGCGTGATCCACACGTCCCCGTTGTCGTCCAGAATGGACAGGTTGCCGCCGGACGTGGTGGTCATGCCGTAGCCATAGATGCGCTGCATGATGGTCACGAGCTGGTCGCGCGGGTGTTGCAAGGAGAACTTCATCCATCCCTCCGCTGTTCGGGCGATTGAACGGATTATACGCCAGGGGCGCGCCGCGCGCAAAAAAGCGAACGCCGCGCAGGACGCCGCGCTGCACAGCGTTCGCCGCCGCTATGCTTTGGTCTAGCCCGGCAGATTACCGCAGGCCGGCCCGATAGTTGGCGATCGCCTCAGAGGTGCGCAGGTAGCGATCATAGATGCGCACGCTCTTGATCTCCCCCTTGAGGTTCGCGCCCACGTTGCACACCCCATCATCGTTCAGCTCGCGCATCTTGGGATTCAGCCGCCACCATCCCTGGATGCGCTCCTCCCCGCCGTCGCACAGCACACCATCCACGACCATGGAGACGATCTTGGCGAGGCCGTCCACGATGAATACAGCATGGTGCAGTTTGCCAGGCTGGATCACGCCCTGATCGGTCGTCCAGTTCCAGACGCGGACGCTGCGCACGCCCTCGGCGGGCTGCGGCCCATCCACCACCTCCAGCCAGCGCCGCGCCTGCCCATCGTGCAGGTCGAGCCGCAGCGCGCCGTTCGCCGCCGTGTAGATCTGGAAGCCACGCCGCTTGCGGCCATAGGAGCTGAGCAAGAGTTGACCTTCAGCAGTTTCCGCGAGCCGGAACCAGAGATCAATGGCAAAGCCGCCCTTGTCCAAATCCGGCAGCCTGGGCAGCGCGAAGGAGTCGCCCGGCGCCAGCGGCGCGCTGGACGCGAACGCCAGCCCCTTGCGCGCCACGCGCCTGCTCGCGTGCTGGTTCCACAGCCCCTCCAGCATCTCCGGGTCCAGCTCGTGCACGCGGGCCACCATCTTTTGCGTCTCCGAGACCCAGATACGGCCGTCCTGCTCGATAAAGTCCGGGTAGCTCATGCCGATAACCGTGGTATCTGGCTCGTACAGCAGGATCTCCGGCTGCGACCAGAGGATGTCGCCATCCGCCTCGATGCCGCCGGACACCCACACTGGGTTGCGCGTCGCCGAGTTGCCCCAGCCCGGATAGCTGTTGTTGTGAAACCAGAAGAGGAACTTGCCGTTGCTCGCCTTCCAGATGCGTGGGCAGGCGCGCGGCGTCTTCATGGGGCGACCGTTGGCATAGCGCATGATCTGCGGCGTGCTCCAGGTGCGCCCGTGGTCGCGGCTGATCGAATAAGCGGGGTGGCCGATCTCGGTGCGATACGCCATGTAGAGCGTGCCGTCGCTCAGCACCTCGATATTCTGCTCCTCCTGCACCGGCCCCAGCGCGGGGTTATAGACGCCGTCCTCGCCTTCCGGGAACATCTCCCAGCGGATCTTTTCCGGGTCCGATTCGGTGGCGATATTGTCGCTGCGCAGCACCCATCCCTCGTCCTGATCCAGCCGAAAGCCGTTATGGATCTTGGGCAGCGCGATGAAGGCATAGCCATGCGAGATGCGCGGTTTGTCAATGCACCAGAAGAACTGCGTCTTGCCGCCGGTGATGTTCTCGCGGTCCTGCCGCGTGACGCGCATCGGCACGCGGTAACGCTTGGGCGACCAGGTGCGCCCGTGGTCATCCGAATAGCGAAAGACGAACCAGCCGCCATGCTGGGAAGATTCGCCGTCGTGATTATAGTCGTAGAAGGCATAGATCCGACCGCTGGGCACGATCAGCGGCGTCACCCATGACGCCATCTGTCCGGTGCCCGGCTCAATATCAATGAGCGGCGACCATGTCTTGCCCTTGTCGGTGCTGATGGTTGCCACCACGTGCTGTCCGGCCTGGCTCTCCAGTCCCGGCCCGGTGGTCAGCACACACAGCCAATTCCCGTCCTGCGTGATCACGATGTACGGTTGATCGCAATAGTTCTCCTTGGGGATCGCATATCCCGTCTCGACGTTGCGCGTGTCCAAATCTCTTCCTCCTCGTGTGGTGCAGATCGTTGTGGAGAACGAGCTGCTCAGCCTCTGACGTGGTCACGTCGCGATGGAGTATATACGCCTTTGGGGAAAGCGCAAAGATGCGACAGGTGCGCAACTCGCGCCTGATTTTTAAAGTTCGGGGTATTGACAACAGCCGATGCCTGTGGTATACTGGATCCAGCTTGGGCTATGGTATACCATATACAGCATGCGATATACGCTCATTGAGACCAGGAGACCATCCAATGCAGGAGAATGGCTCGAGTCGGCTATTCGACGGTCAGCCTCTGGGACAGGCAAAGCTCAAACGCAGCTTGCTCAAGGATCAGGCGATTGATCTGTTGCGCGACTTGATCATCGGCGGCCGCCTGCCACCCGGCAGCAAGCTAGTAGAGCAAGAGATCGCCCACGAGTTGGGAATCAGTCGCGCCCCGGTGCGCGACGCTCTGCTGGAGCTGGAGAAAGAGGGGCTGGTCGTCTCCCGCCCCAACGGGCGCTATGTGATCGAGCTGACCGAGCGGGACATCCGCGAGCTATACCGCGTCCGGCTGGCGGCGGAAAAGCTGGCGGTCGAGCTGGCCGCCCAGAACTGCTGCCCGGAGAACCGCGCCGCTCTCAACGCCAAGCTGGAAGAGATGCGCCAGGCAGTCGCTAACCACGATCGTGACGCGTATGTCAAAAGTGACGTCGAAACCCACTGGCTCATCTGGCATCAAGCCCAAAACCCCCACCTTTTCCGCATGTTGCACTCGATCCTCGGGCCTGTCTTTATGTTTGTGGCAAACAACGCCGAATACTTTGACTGGCACGAGACGCTCGCCTTGCACGAGGATCTCGTGCGCTGCATCACCGACGGGGACGGTCGCGCCGCCGCAGAGAGCATCGAACGGCATCTGGACAACGCCCTGCAACGCTCCCTGCTGGCGCTCAAGCGGCCCGCCAAGGCCGCCTAAGGCCGACATCATGCCAAGTCTTCTCGCTTTCGTTCCTGTCGCGTAGGACAGGGAAGGAGGTGTCACGCAAAGGCATTACCGACACGATTGTCAGTGTAAGCTTCAGATCGTCAAGAGCCCCTAGGAGGTAAGCTACAGATGAAAGAGAAGAGAGTGACCCGGCGCAGTTTTCTAAAAGCCTCTATCGTCGCGGTGATCGGCGCGGCCGTGCAGGCGTGCGCCCAGCCCACGCCACAGGTGATTGAGAAAGAGGTCCCCGTCGAAAAGGTCGTCAAGGAGACGGTGGTCGTCGAGAAACAGGTCCCCGTCGAAAAGACCGTCAAAGAAACCGTGGTCGTCGAGAAGGAAAAGGTTGTCGAGAAGGTCGTGACGGCCACGCCCCTGCCGTACAAAGAAGCCCCCATGCTGGCCGCGCTGGTCAAGGCGGGCAAGCTGCCGCCCGTGGAGGAGCGCCTGCCGATTGACCCGCGCGTCATCAAGCCGCTGAACGCCGTTGGCAAGTACGGCGGCACGATGCGCATGGGCGAAGTGCAAAACTCGATGTGGTCCTATCACTGCTTCCGTTTCAACGGCCTGCTCGAATACGACCAGCGGGGCGTCGAGATCTCCGTGGACATCGCCAAGGCTTTCAGCATCAGCCCGGATGCCAAGGTGATCACCTTCGAGCTGCGCAAGGGCCACAAGTGGTCTGACGGCGAGCCCTTCACCACCGACGACGTCATGTTCTGGTGGAATGATGTGGTGATGAACCAGGAGCTCTCGCCGGCTGGCGCGGGCGTGATGTACAAGCCGGGTGGGACGCCCGCCAAGTTCACCAAGATCGACGACACCAAGTGGTCTATAGAGTTCGCCAAGCCGTGGCCGTGTCTGCTGGACTACTGGGGCCGCTCCGGCGTCTCGGGCGAGCGCGGCGTCTTTCTGCCCAAACACACCCTGTCCAAGTGGCACAAGACCTACAACCCGAAGGTAGAGGACGAGGCCAAGGCCGCCAACCTGGACAACTGGACCAAGCTGTTTAACCAGAAGCGCAGCGCCACCGCCAACTTCTGGACGGATCTGCCCACGCTCAACGCCTGGAAGGCCATGCGCGTCGAGGGCGAACACTATTATTCCGAGCGCAACCCCTACTATCACGCCGTGGATACCGCAGGGAACCAGTTGCCGTACATTGACGCCATTGACGCGATCTTTACCGGCAACAAAGAGGTGCAGACCCTGAAGGCCAGCTCCGGCGAGTTCGACTTCGAGTGCTACTACCTCGACCTGAAGGATATGGCGGTCTTTCGTGAGAACCAGGCCAAGGGCAAGTATCGGATCTTGCTGCCCTTGAGCCTGCGCACCTCTGACATGGCCATCATGCCCTCGCGGCACTATGTGGACGAGTACATCCGCGGGCTGCTGAACAACAGGGAGTTCCGTCTGGCGCTCTCCTGCGGCATAGACCGCCAAGCCATCAACCAGGCCGTGTACTTCGGCCTCGCGCAGCCGTTCCAGGCCATCCCGATCCCCTTCATGCCGTTCTTCGAGGAAGAGTGGAGGACCAAATACACCGCGTACGAGCCGGACAAGGCGAACCAGATCCTGGACAAGCTGGGACTGGACAAGAAGAACGCCGACGGATACCGCCTGCGCGCCGACAACGGCCAGCCGCTGGAGCTCAAGATAGACATCGGCGTGGCGGAAGGCCCCAAGTCCGCCATCGCGGAGTTGGTCTGCGAGCAGTGGAAGGCGATCGGCCTGAAGTCCACCTTCGAGTACATGGAAGGCAACCTCTTTAACCAGCGCGTCTATGCCAACGAGAGCATGCTCCCCACCTGGCACCTGGACCGCGCCGGGCGCTTTGGCCGCGCCGATCCCCTCTTCTTTGGCTGGAACAACCCGAGCCAGCAGCGGTGGGGCTATCAGTGGGCACGTTGGTACTCCTCTGGTGGCAAAGAGGGTGAGGAACCCCCGCAGGAAATCAAGGACATGATGAAGGTCTTTGAGGATTTTCAGGCCACCATCTGGGGCTCGGCCGAGATGATCGAGCTGGGCAAAAAGTACTATGGCTGGTTCCTGGAAGAGCTCAACATGATCGGTACCGTCGGCTTTGCGCCGATCCCGATGATCGTCACCAACCGGCTCAAGAACGTGCCGGAGAAGGACATCTACTGGACATCTGATACGAACTTCTACTCACCGTACCAGACGCAGCAGTTCTATATTGACGAGGCTTAACCTCTGGCCTGTGGTCACAGAGTCGGGTCGTTACGCAGCGGCGGATCGCCGGTGCGTAACGACCTCCATTTTGTCTCCCTATCCATGCGCCCAACCCTACACGATCGGACGGCAGGCCCAGCCCTAGCTGGCGCAGGGGCACTTGCACGAACACACGCGGCGGTTGCGTTTTCCGCCCGCTGCAGGCGCGAAAGCGCGCTCAAGCACGCACCACACCCGGCTGCGCGTTCCCGCCATACGTCCTCGTCCAGATGATAGTTACGGATGCGGGCTTGAGCTTTTTGTGGCATAATATAGGAGCCGGCGCGAAAGGCGCGGGTTCCGGCAGGTATAGACCAGGATGAATGACAAGCGCGTATGGCGCGAAGCGTGGCCACGGAGGTAGGAGAAGCGATGCTGGCTTATATCGCGCGTAGATTGATGTATATGGTCGTTACTTTTTTTGCCCTGAGTGTCGTCGTGTTCATTATCATCCAGCTTCCTCCCGGCGATTACCTCAGCTCGTACATCCAGCGCCTGCAGGCGGAAGGGACGGTGGTTGCGGAGGAGCAGATCGTGGCGCTGCGGGAGTACTATGGCCTGGACAAGAGCGCCGTTGAGCAGTACATCAAGTGGATCACGCGGCTTGTGCAGGGAGACCTGGGCACCTCCTTCCAGTGGAACAAGCCCGTCGCCCAGCTCTTGCGGGAGCGCGTGCCGTACAGCGCGATGCTGGCGATCCTGACGATCGTCGTGATCTACTCGGTGGCAGTGCCGGTGGGCATCTACCTGGCCACCCACCAGTATAGCTTTGGCGACTATGCCATCAGCCTCGTGGCGCTGGCCGGCATGGCCACGCCCAACTTTATGTTAGCTCTGATCCTGATGTACATCCTCTTTCGCGTCTTTGGCATGAGCGTGGGCGGCCTCTTCTCGCCCGACTATGCCATGGCGCCGTGGAGCTGGGGGAAGGTGCTGGATCTGGCGCGGCACATGCTCCTCCCCATCCTGATCATCGGCTTTGGCTCCACCGGCGGCCTGATCCGCACCATGCGCGCCGTGCTGCTGGACGAGCTGAAGAAGCAGTACGTCGTTACCGCCAGGGCCAAGGGCGTGCCGGAGCGCACGCTCCTCTTCCGCTACCCGGTGCGCATCGCCCTGAATCCCATCGCCAGCACCATCGGCTGGCGGCTGCCGCAGATCGTCTCCGGCGAGACGGTCATCTCGATCGTGCTCAGCCTGCCCACCACCGGCCCCCTGCTCTATCAGGCGCTCATCAGCCAGGACATGTTCATGGCAGGGAGCATCGTCATGGTGCTGAGCGTCCTGACGGTGATCGGGACGCTCATCTCCGACATCCTGCTGGTCATGATAGATCCGCGCATCAGTTTCGAAGGAAGGAAATAAGATGGACGAAGTTCCTGTCGGCAAGGCCAAACTGGAGATGCCGCTAGGGGAGGACTTGTTCGAGCAAGAAGTAGAGGAAGAAGAGCGCTATGCTATGGCTTCCCAGTGGGAGCTGATGAAGCGCAAGTTCTTCCGCCACAAGCTGGCTCACGTCTCACTCTGGATCCTGATCATCCTCTATTTCCTGGCGGCGACAGGCGAGTTCTGGGCGCCGTGGGACAAATTGACGCGCTTCCAGGACTATATCTTTGCGCCACCCATCAAGATTCACCTGTTCGACACCGAGGGCCGCTTTCGCGGGCCCTTTGTGTATGGCCTGAAGGGCACCATCAACTTTGAGACGTGGGTGCGCGAGTACGAAGAGGATACCAGCGTCATGTACCCCGTGCGCTTTTTCGCGCGCGGCGAACCGTACAAATTCTGGGGCATCATCCCCGGCGACATCCACTTTTTCCTAGCAGAGGGGGATGGCAAGGTCTTTCTCTTTGGGACGGACAAGCTGGGGCGAGACCTCTTCTCCCGCTTCCTGGCCGGCGCGCGGATTAGCCTCTCAGTGGGGTTGTTGGGCGTGTTCATCAGCTTTTTCCTCGGCATCACGCTGGGCGGCATCTCCGGGTTCTTTGGCGGCGTGGCGGACATCATCATCCAGCGCGTGATCGAATTCTTGCTCTCCATCCCGACGGTGCCGCTCTGGATGGCGTTGGCGGCGGCGCTGCCCCCGATGTGGGATCCGTTGAGGACGTATTTCGCCATCACGCTGATCCTCTCGCTGCTGGGGTGGACGGGTCTGGCGCGCGTTGTGCGCGGCAAGATCCTGGAGCTGCGCGAGTACGATTACGTCGTGGCCGCCAAGGTGGCCGGCGCGAAAGGGATTCAGATCATATTCGATCACATGATCCCCGGTTTCGCCAGCTACCTGATCGTGAACCTGACCATGTCCATCCCGGGCATGATCTTTGGCGAGACGACGTTGAGTTTCCTGGGGCTAGGCATCCGGCCGCCGGCAGTGAGCTGGGGCGTGCTGCTGCAGGACGCGCAAAACGTCAGCACCCTCGCGGTCCATCCGTGGATGCTGATCCCCGGCATCTTTGTGATCATCGTTGTGCTCGCCTATAACTTTGTGGGGGACGGCATGCGCGACGCCGCCGATCCCTACCGTTAGGGGGTCTCATGCCAGACAAAGAGCTGCTTCTGGAGATCAAAGACCTGTATGCCTACTTTCCCACTGAGGACGGCCTCGTCAAAGCGGTGGACGGGGTGTCGCTGAATATCTACCGCAACCACACGCTGGGCGTCGTGGGCGAGTCGGGATGCGGCAAGAGCGTTACCGCGCATTCCATCCTGCGCATCCTGCCCACGCCGAACATCGTGGGAGGCCAGATCCTGTTCCACCGTGATGGCGACACAGTTGACCTGGCGAAGCTTTCCCCCTCCAGTGAAGAGATGCGCGACATCCGGGGCCGCGAGATCTCGATGATCTTCCAGGAGCCGATGACCGCGTTCTCGCCGGTGCACACCATCGGTCAGCAGATCATGGAGGCGATCCTGGTGCACGAGACCGTGCCGAAAGAACAGGCCCGGCGCATGGCGATTGACCTATTGCGTCGTGTGCGCATCGCCATGCCGGAGCGGCGCGTGGACGAGTATCCGCACCAACTTTCCGGCGGCATGCGGCAGCGCGCCATGATCGCCATGGCGCTGGCACTCCGCCCGCTCCTGCTAATCGCCGACGAGCCGACCACCGCGCTGGACGTGACCATCCAGGCGCAGATCCTGCGCCTGATGAAGAGCCTGCAGGCAGAAATGGGCATGTCCATCATGTTCATCACCCACAACCTGGGTGTCATCGCGAATATGGCGGACGAGGTTGCCGTGATGTACCTGGGCAAAGTCGTCGAGTTCGGCACCACTCGCCAGGTGTTCCACGCCGCCAAGCACCCCTATACGCAGGCGCTGCTGCGTTCCATCCCCAGCGGTAAAAGCACCTCTGGCACGCGGCTGGAGGTCATTCGCGGCACCGTGCCCGTGCCCATCAACCTCCCCAACCGCTGCCCGTTTGCTAACCGCTGCATCCGCCGTGTGCCGGAGCTGTGCGACGCGGGAGTGCCCGATCTCGTCGAAACCGAACCAGGCCACCTGGTGCGCTGTGTACACTATGCGCAGCCACAGGCGGCCTAGCGTGATATTTCGAGGGAGTACGCCCTATGCCTGATCAGATGAGCCGCGAGAACAATGTGCTCGAGGTGCGCGATCTCACCAAGTACTTTCCGATCCAGAAAGGGTTCTTTCGCAGGACGATCGGCTACGTCCGCGCGGTGGATGGCGTCAGCCTGCACATCCCCGAAGGCAAGACGCTGGGCCTGGTCGGCGAGTCGGGCTGCGGCAAGACCACGCTTGGCCGCTGCGTCATCCGCGCCATCGAGCCGACCAGCGGCGAGGTGGTATTGCGCCTGGATGGTCGGGATATTGACATCATGTCGCTGCCGCCGGAGGAGCTGCGCGTCACGCGCCGACACATGCAGATGGTGTTCCAGGACCCCTACTCCAGCCTCGATCCGCGCAAGACAATCTTGAATATCATCGGCGAGCCGCTCAGATTGCACAAGGTGGCATCCGGCAAAGAGCTGGAGGAGCGCGTCGCCGAGCTGATGCGCATCGTGGGCCTCAACGCCAAATACCTGAAGCGATATCCGCACGCCTTTTCCGGCGGGCAGCGGCAGCGCATCGGCATCGCCCGCGCGCTGGCGTTGAACCCCAAGCTGATCATCTGCGACGAGCCGGTGTCCGCGCTGGATGTGTCGGTGCAGGCGCAGGTGATCAACCTCTTGCAGGACCTGCAGAACCAGTTCGGGCTTGCCTATCTCTTTATCGCGCACGACCTGTCGGTGGTGCAGCACATCTCGGATGAGGTGGCCGTGATGTACGTGGGCAAGCTGGTGGAGCAGGCCCCGAAAGAGGAGCTTTTCGCGGAGCCCAAGCACCCGTACACCGAAGCGCTCCTCTCCGCGGTGCCGATCCCGGACCCGGACCGCACGCTGCGCGAGATCCCGCTGGAGGGCGAGGTCGCCAACCCCGCCAACCCGCCTTCGGGCTGCTACTTTCATCCGCGCTGCCGGTATGCGCAGGAAGTCTGCCGCAACGTCGCGCCGCCCTGGGTGGAGGTGAGCAGAGATCACTTTGCGCTGTGCCACTTTGCCGAAGAGCTGACACTGGCAGGGATGGAGCAGCGCTAGATGTCCACCGTGATCATCGCGGCGGGAATCTGGCTGGGGGTGGTGCTGCTCCTGGTGCGCATCGTCAATCGCTGGGCTGCCTACCAGATCAGGCGGAGCGTTGACAACTCGTTTTCCGCGGCGGACTATATCGCCAACCAGAAGCGCGTGCCGGTGGCATGGCGCGCCCCGTATGAGAAACGCATCCGCGAAGCGCGCCGTCAGGGCGCGAGCGAGGCGCAGCTCGCCCGCCTGGGCGAGCAGGCCAAGCAGCACTTTGACCGCAACATCGCCTCAGTTATCAAGTTCTTTGACAAAGAGGGATTCACCGACAATCCGGATACCAGACGCCTGTTGCTGCGCACGCTGCAAGAGCAGCGCGAATCGTGGGCCAGAGAGGAGTGGCAGGCCCTGTTGGACCTAACTGACAACGGGGGGTAGGTTACTCCTCTTTTCCGCGACAGTCGGGCGCAATGTGGCGCGGCTCGGCCGCGACCGGCTGGAACGAGGATTGCTCCAGCGCGTTGTTGGAGTTTGCCAGCGGCGCGCACGGCATCTACACGCAGGTCTTTTACGCGCGGCGCGACGCCGCCAGCCGTGGCGCTACCGTCAGCGGCTATCTGGGCACGGTCAGCTTTGACTGGTACACCAATGAGCTGCGCCGCGTGCGGCATCATGCACCCTTTAGCGCGGTGGAGCGCGCCGGCGAGAGAGCCAGCCACTTTGGTGGCGATATGGAGCTGGGCCACGACTTTATCGGGGTGATTCGCGGCACGGCGCGCTCCCGCACGCCTATCGAGACCGGCATCCGGAGCGTCTATGCCTGTCTTGCGGCGCGCGAGTCCGCGGCCAGCGGTCAGTTCGTCGCCGTGCGCCAGGTGGGCGCGTCAGCCTAAACTCTCAAGGAGCGAACATGAACGATGATCTTGCCAGGAAATACGCCCGCGTGCGGCAGATGCTGCGGCTGGAGCGGCCAGATCGGCTCCCCTTTGTGGGCCGCGACCTCGGCTTTATCGAGTACCGCAAGGAGGTCTATCACCTGGGAGAGCCGGAATTCGTCGCCATGAACGGCGAAGTGGTGGTCTCGCGCGACGGCAAAAAGCGCTACACGCGCGATGGCGGGGTCTGGGCCGTGGGGGACGAGGAAAAGTACAAGACGGACGTGGATGTCCTGAACGAAGACCCTATGGCCTTTGAGGTGGAGGAGGTCGGCCCGGCGATGCTGGGCGAGATGGCGCAGCTCTATGCCGCCAAGGCGAACTCTTTCTACCCCGCCCCGTGGCACTATGGCACGCTGGTAACGCGCTGTGTGCTGGTCTTTGGCTGGGAGCCGTTCCTTCTGGCGTGCGCGGTGGATGCGGCCAGGCTGGGCAAGTTGATGGATCGCTTTGGTGCGGCATCGCTGGCGGTGGCGCAGGGCTGGGCGCAAACGCCCGGCGTCGAGTTCATCGTCATCCACGACGACATCGCCGGCACGCGCGGCCCTTTCATGCGGCCGCAGTGGTATCGCGACTATGTGTTCCCCTGGCACAAGGCGATCTACGACGCGATCCACGTGCAGGGCAAGAAGGTGCTCTATGTCTCTGATGGCAACTATCTGCCGATCATGGACGATGTGCTGGCGACCGGCACGGACGGGGTGTATGTGGAAAGCTCCTCGATGGACCCGGCGGAGGTGATGCGCCGCGGCGGCAAGGACAAGCTCTATATGGTCAAGACCGACAACCGTGCGGTGGACTTTGGCACGCCGGATGACATCCGCCGCGAGGTGGAAAAGCTGCGCCGGCTGCACGAAGAGTATCCGGGGATCATGATGTATCGCGGCGGCGGCAACCCGCCGCCCGGCAATGCGGAGGCGTTCGAGCAAGCCTATAACGAGCTGCTGGTGTACGCCTGAGGAGGCAAACATGGTCATTTACGTCCCGGCGCGCGGCGACCCGGCAGTGGAGTTTCGCCGCAGCAACCCCGACATCGTGGTGTATATCCCCAAGGGCAAGCCGCAAAACGACGAGGATAACGAGCACTTTCTGGTGTTCGAGGCGCCGTCCGGCGATCTGCTCGCCATCTGGACGCAAAGCTCGGTGGAGGCGTACGGCGACAATCACATCGTGCTGGCGCGCAGCGCCGACGGCGTGAGCTGGTCCGAGCCGCAGTGGATCGTGGGCACGCGCCCGGGCAGCGACGAGCCGCAGGCCAGTTGGGCGTTCCCCATCGTCTCGCGCCAGGGGCGGATCTACTGCTTCTTCAAGCGCGACGTGCCGCACCCCTCCGGCCGCAAGGGGAACCCGATGGGCTGCTTCTACTCGGACGACGACGGGCACACCTGGGTGGAGGGAGCGGACATCATCCTGCCGCGCACCCGTTGGGATCACCCCGACCCGCAGATCGGGCCGAACTGGATCGTCTGGCAGAAGCCGAGCCGCGACCCGCAGGGGCGGTGGCTGGTCGGCTATACGCTGACGACCGACATCGCGGCCTGCGCCTTCCAGCCGGTCGGCTGGTGGGAGCAGGAGGGGCGCTGCAAGTTCATGCGCTTCGACAACATTGACGATGGCCCCGATCCGGCAGACCTGAGGATCACGTGGCTGCCGCTGGCTGATGAGGGCGTTACCGTCCCCTTTGCCTCGTATCCGGGCGCTTCCAAGTGCGAGGAGCCGAGCATCGCCAACCTGCCGGATGGCCGCATCTTTTGCACCATGCGCACCCTCAGCGGCTATATCTGGTACTCCGTCTCGGATGACGGCGGCGCGCACTGGCGGCCCGCCGAGGTGCTCCGCTACCGGGATGGCGGCGAACCGGTCAAGCAGCCGCTCGCCTCCTGCCCCATCTATCCGCTGCAGGACGGGCGCTATCTGCTGCTCTACCACAACAACGCCGGCCGGCTGGGCCCCTTTGACCAGGCGGAAAAGACGTGGGTGACGAATTACGCCAACTTTGTCCGGCGCCCGGCGTTCATCAGCGTCGGCGAGTTCCGCCCGGGCGCGCACCAACCGGTGTGGTTCAGCGCGCCGCTGCAGATCATGGACACGGCGGGCATCCCGATCGGCCCCAAGAACACGGCGGAGATCGCCACCTACACCAGCCTGACGGAACACAACGGCCAGCGCGTGCTCTGGTATCCAGACCGCAAGTACTTTCTCTTTGGCAAGTACATCACCGACGAGATGCTGGCGCCGCTCACCGTGCCCCAGCCATAGCCGGGGGGCAGCGCGCCGATCCCCATGGACAGGAGAGGAAAGACATGCCGGACGATATACAAACGATCATCAACCGCGAGGTGATGCGCAGTCAGCCCGACTATATCTGCTACAAGCCGCGTAGCCTGGATGGGTCCACCTACGACTCGCACAATGAGCACTTTTTGGTGTTCGACGGCCCCGATGGCTCGCTGATGGCGATATGGACCCAGGCGTGGGCCGAGCGGGGTAAGGGGAACATCAATCACATCATGTTCTCGCGTTCCACCGACGAAGGCGTAACGTGGAGCGAGGCCAAGCTTATCGCCGGCCCGAAGGATCCCAGTGACCCGACGCAGATGGCGAGCTGGGCGTTCCCGATGGTATCCAAATCGGGGCGCATCTATGTGGTGTACAACCAGCATCACGGCATCGCCGGCTGGGTCAAGTTCCACACCGGCACCATGTCCGGCATCTACAGCGATGACAACGGCCAGACCTGGTCCGCACCGCAGGACATCCCGCTGCCGCGCAGCCCATACGACGACCCGGAGGGTGTGATCCCGCCGGAGTGGATCGTCTGGCAGACGCCGCTGCGCGACCTGCAGGGCGGCTACTTTGTCGGCTATTCGCACTGGCTGAACAAGGCAGTGGCGCACTACAAGCAGGTGGAGACGTGGACGCAGATCGAGTCGGTGGTCGAGTTCATGCGCTTTACGAACATTGACGACAACGTGCCGCCGCGCGAGCTGCGCGTGCGCTTCTCGGCATGGGGCGACAGGGCACTGCGCGTGCCCTACTATCGCGATCCGCTGCTGAGCGTGGCGCAGGAGCCAAGCCTGGTGCGCCTGCCAGACAAGCGGCTCTTTTGCGTCATGCGCACCAACAGCGGCATGATCTGGTACAGTGTGTCGGATGACGATGGCGAGACGTGGCCCAGCCCGCGCCCTCTGCTGCGGCGCGACTATGGGCAGCCGATCTTGCAGCCGGTCAGTTGCGACCCCATCTATCAGCTCGCCGACGGGCGGTACGTGCTGATACACCACAACAACCGCGGCGACATCACAGCGCGGCCAGAGGCGACCTACGGCCCACGTTACCCGGCATATGTCGCGCTGGGCGAGTTTCGCCCCGGCGCCGACCAGCCGATCTGGTTCAGCGAGTCGAAGGAGTTGATGACCAGCGATGGCCGCGGCCCGGACGGCGAAAAGTCCACGCCGGAGCGGCGACAATGCACCGACATCGGAGTCTATAGCAGCTTTACCGCGCGCGGCGGCAACAACGTGCTCTGGCACCCGGATCGCAAGTGCTACCTCGTCGGCAAAAAGATCACCGACGAATTCCTATCCGACCTAGTCGTGCCCCGGCGCGGATGAGCGCACCACTGCCTGAAAGGAGAGAGATGACGGAAAACGACGTGGAGGCGATCCTGCAGCGCGAGATGGCGCGCAGCAAACCGGATTACGTCGTCTATAAGCCCAAGAGCATTGATGGCTCGACCTTTGACACGGGCAACGAGCATTTCCTGGTGTTCGACGGGCCGGATGGCTCGCTGATGGCCGTCTGGACGCAGAGCACCTGCGAGGGCGCGGGCGACCACCGCATCATGTTCTCCCGCTCCGACGACGAGGGGGTTACATGGGCTCCGCCCAAGCGCCTCGTGGGGCCGCGCTGGGTGGGCGATGGCAACATCGCCAGTTGGGGGTTCCCGTTGGTCTCCAAGTCGAGGCGCATCTATGTCGTCTATAACCAGTACACCGGCCCCATTGACGTCGCCGACCAGTTCACCGGCACCATGGATTGCGTCTATAGCGACGACATGGGCCAGACATGGTCGCGGCCGCAGACGATCCCGATGCAGCGCAGCCCGCACGATCACTGGGACCCGCGCGTCGGCTCGAACTGGATCGTCTGGCAGAAACCGATCCGCGACCTACAGGGGCGCTGGTTCACCGGCTTTACGCGGTGGCTGAGCGTCGCCGTGCGCCGTGTGCCACACAAGCGTAGTTGGGCCGCGGAAAGCGTCGTCGAGTTCATGCGCTACGAGAACATTGACGACGACCCAGAGCCGCAGGACATCCAGATCAGTTGGTCCGCCTGGGGCGATCAGGCGCTGCGCGTGCCGCACTACAGCGACCCGCTGATCAGCGTGGCGCAAGAGCCGAGCCTGGTGCGGCTGCCGGATGACCGCCTGTTCTGCGTGATGCGCACCATCACGGGCTATATCTGGTATAGCCTCTCCAGCGATGACGGCTATACCTGGTGCAGCCCGCGTCCGCTGTTGCGCAAGGATCACGGCCTGCCGGTGCTCGCGCCCATCTGCTGCACGCCCATCTACCAGATGGTGGACGGGCGCTACATCCTGTTCCACAACAACAACAACGGGCGCGTCAATGGCTGCGAGCCGGAAGATAGCCGCGTCAACCGCCGGCCCTGCTATGCGGCGCTGGGCGAATACCGGCCCAACGCCGAGCAGCCGATCTGGTTCAGCGAGTCCAAGCTGTTCATGGACAACGACAATGTGCGCATCGGCCCGCGCCAGGGGATTGATATCGGCGTCTATCCGAGCTTTACCACGCGGGGCGGCAACAATGTGCTCTGGCATCCGGAACGCAAGTTTTTCTTGCTGGGCAAGAAGGTAACGCCTGAATTCCTGGCGGATATGGTCGTGCCGGCATAGGCGCACGAGGAAACGATGCGATGAGCGACGCTACCAGCGCGAAAACGCGGACGATCCACCCTCTCGCCAGGCAGTACGAGCTGTGGCCGGGGCCGCAGGGCTATCCCTGGGCAGATAGCGGCATTCGCCTCTGGACGCGCGAGGGGATCCTGCGGCGGGTGGCGGCGGGGCGGCTGATGTGCACCTGGACCACCGGCGGCTTTTCCGAGCCGACGGACGGCAATTTCACCATGGTCAGCTACAGCGATGACGACGGGCGCACCTGGATGCCGCCGCGCGTCCTCTTTCGGCACACGCATCGCGGCCTCTTTACCACCGAGCTTTTCGTGCCGCGCGAGGGCGAGGTGCACGCCTTTTTGCAGACGTACAAGCTGGGTGTATGGATGACGCAGCTCAACAGCTATCGCGCCATCAGCCGCGACGGCGGCCGCACGTGGGCCGGCCCCCATTCGATCCCCGGCGGCATCCACAACGTCTGGGTGAATCAGGGGATCGTGCACTCCAGCGGGCGCTGGGTGATCCCGGTCAGTTGGGCCGAGCAGATGGGCGACGAGTGGTGCGAGCCGACGGCGGGCGCGCCGCCGATGACGCCGCAGGTGGGTGACCGCGTGCCGCCGCTGGTGCAGATGCCATATGGCAGCGATCACCCGCTGATCTACCGGACGGCCAACGCTTGGGCGCACCGCAATCACCGCTACGTCGTCGGCGCTATCCTTTCCGACGATCAGGGCGCGACCTTCCGCCTGTGCGGATACCTATGCCATGACGCGCCGCGCCACTTTTTCGAGCCCAAGGTGGTGGAGTTATCAGACGGCACAATTGCGCTGCTGACGCGCGAGATCCAGGATGGCTGGCTCTGGCGGAGCGAGTCGCGCGACGGCGGCGAGACGTGGGCGCCGCTGCGGCGCACCGATATCCCCAACCCCTCCAGCAAGGTCAAGCTGTTGCGGGCGCGGGATGGCCGCATCTTCTTGCTGCACAATCCCAGCGGCACGGACGGGCAGAGCTGGGGGCGGCGCAACCCGCTGTCGCTCTGGATCAGCGACGACGACATGCGGAGCTGGTCCATCAAGGTGGACCTGGTCACGGACAGCGCGCGCAACCTGAACTATCCCGACGGCTATCTGGACGAAGAGGCGCGCGAGCTGCGCTTCGCCTGGGAGGATGCGTACAGCGTGTATATCATGCACTTTCCGATGGATGTTACCGCCGCGGATGTCCGGTGAGGAGCTGCCCTGGCAAGAGCTATCACGGGGGCGGCGAGATGACCGATAGCGGAGGTGAGACGATTGCCAACGGGCTATAGAGAGTGGCACGAGCTGGAAGAGCGCCACCGCGCCTTCTGGCTGAGCGCGCCGGTGGATCGGCCCCTGATCGGCGTCATGGTGCATGCCTACCAGGACACTGA
>JAIOAV010000024.1:0-15727 GCA_019873665.1 Chloroflexota bacterium | reverse complement strand
GCCGGCGAGCTGCTGCCGGAGCGGGTGGACGCGCGACCCATCCTGGCGGAATACGACCGCATCGCCGCGGCGCGGGAGGCCATCGGCGATGACATGATCGGCGTGGCCGAGGCGCTGCTGGGCATCCCGTGGCTGGAGGCGATCTGCGGCTGCCGTGTTATGGTGGCGGATGGCAAAAGCCTCTGGCCCGCGCCGCCGGAGGGCGAGGTCGGAGAGCTCTCCTTTTCGCCGGATAACCCCTGGTTCCGCGCCCTGCGGCGCGTGCTGCACGATGTGGTCGCGCACGTCAACGGCCGCTACGCGGTGGGCCTGAGCCATCTGCGCGGGCCCACCGACATCCTGGCGGCGCTGCTGGGCACGTCGGCGTTGTTCGCCGCCTTTTACGACGCGCCGGAGCGAATCGAGCGGCTGGCGCAGCAGGCGGCAGCCATCTGGCTGGCCGTGGCGCAGGCGCAGACCGTCGCCGTGCCAGCGTATCGCGGCGGGTATGGCGTGCGGCAGTTCGGGCTCTGGGCGCCAGCGCGCGCGGTCTGGCTGCAGGACGACACCTCCAGCATGATGTCGGCGGCGCACTATCGCCGCTTCTTCCTGGAGCCGATGCATACCATGTCGGTGTTCCCGTACGGCGTGCTGCATCTGCACATCCCCTCGCTGCACGTGGCCGAGATGCTGGCCGAGGTGCCGAATGTGCGCGCCATCAACATCTATTTCGACTCGCCGCAAGTGTCGCTGCAGGAGGCCATGCCGGTGTTGCGGTGGCTGCAGGCGCGAGGCACGTCGCTCATCTTGGCCAAGGACGTCTATCGGGGCTTTTCGTGGGCAGAGTACGAGGAGATTCTGGATAGCCTATCGCCGCGCGGGCTGAGCGTGCACCTGGCAGCGGATTCCATCGCGCAGGGGCGCGAGGTGATGGCCGCGGTGCGCGAGAAGGCCAAGCGACAGCGTGGGAAAGAGGCATGATGCAGAGCATGAAGGCCGTACTGGTGGACTATGACGACGATCTCTTTGATATCTCGCCGGCGGCGCTGCGGTACATGCGGGAGACGCTGGCCACGGCAGGCGCCACGCTGCATGTGGCGCAATGCCGCACGGAGGAGAGCACGCTGCGGCTGGCCGCCGACGCCGATCTGGTGATGATCCAGTCGGTGCGCCCTCTCCTCAACGCCCGCGTGATCCCGCAACTGGCGCGCTGCCGGGGGATCATCCGCCTGGGGCTGGGGTACGATTCGGTGGACCTCGTGGCGGCGACCGCGGCGGGTATCCCCGTCAGCAATGTCGTGGACTGGTGCACGGACGAGGTGGCGGAGCACGCCATCGCGTTGCTCTTTGCCTGCGCGCGGCACCTGGCACCACTGCACGAGACCGTCAGCGACGGCGGCTGGGATCGCACACGCGCGCGCGGCATCCACCGGCTGCGCGGCCAGACGCTGGGCATCGTGGGCTTTGGCCGCATCGGGCGGGCGGTGGGCCAGCGCATGAGCGCCTTTGGCGTCAAGGTGCTGGCCTACGACCCGTGGCTGGACGCGGAGGCCATCGCCCGCGCCGGCGCGGAAAAGGCGGAGCTGCACGATCTCTTGCGGCGAGCGGACCTGATCTCACTGCACACGCCGCTCACGCCCGAAACGCATCACCTGATCGGCCACCGCGAATTCGCCCTGATGAAGGAAGGCGCCATCATCGTCAACACCTCGCGCGGCCCGGTGATGGATGAGGCAGCGCTGGCGGAGGCGCTCTGGTCCGGCAGATTGGGCGGCGCGGGGCTGGACGTCATGGAGCGCGAGCCGTTGCCGGCGGATTCGCCGCTGCGCGGCATGCCCAACGTCACTTTTACCACGCACGTCGCCAGCTATTCAGCGGAGGCGGTGGAGACGCTCTATCGCTTTGGCGCGGATATCGCGGCAGAGATGTTGGCGGGCAGGTGGGTGCGGACGATCATCAATCCCGAAGTGAAAGAGCGGCTGGCGGCGCGGTGGGCGCAACCGGGTGTAAGCGCCAAGACGAGGAGAAACGGATGGTGACAAATCCCTTTCGGCGCGCCCTGCACGAAGGACGCATCACGCTCGGCTCGTGGATCCAGATCAACAACGCCACCGCCGCCGAGGTGCTGGCGCGGGCAGGCTTTGACTGGATCGGCATAGATATCGAGCACACCGACATTGATGTTACGTCGCTGGCCGACCTGGTGCGCGGCATGTATGGGCGCGGGGCGGTGCCAGTGGCGCGCGTCGCCGACAACGAGTTGATGGCGATCCGCCGCGCGCTGGACATAGGCGTGCAGGGCGTTCTCGTGCCGTTGATCAGCTCGGCAGAGGAGGCGCAGCGCGCCGTGGCGGCCGCCAAGTACCCGCCGCAGGGGGTGCGCGGCTTTGCCTTTTGCCGCGCCAACAACTGGGGCGCGGATTTCGATGTCTATGCGCAGACGGCCAACGAGGAAATCGCCGTCGTCGCCATGATCGAGAGCAAGGCGGGCGTGGACCACATCGCCGAGATCCTGGCCGTGGACGGGATAGATGGCGTCTTTATCGGGCCATATGACATGTCCGGCTCGTATGACATCCCCGGCCAGACGCAGCACCCGCTGGTGCAAGAGGCGTGCCGGCAGGTGGTGCGCGCCTGCCAGACTGCCGGCAAAGCTGCCGGGCTGCACATCGTCAAACCGACGCCGGAGAATGTGCAGCAGGCCATCCAGGAGGGTTTTACGCTCATCTGCCTGGGCGTGGACACGGTGTTCTTGAGCCTCGCCGCCGCCGCGGCGCGCGAGATGGCAGAGCAGCTACTCCATCCAGAGGCAACGCCACAGCGTTGAGTTTATGTCAACCTTTGCCCTCGTCCACGATCCCCTGCAGGCGTCTGGGCAGGTGTTTCGGCATCCTGGGCACCGGGCAGACGCGCACGCAATCGCCGCGGATCGGCGATTCCGGTCTGTCGTCGCGACGACGCCGGCATAGCGTCGGGTCCGTCTTGGCAGGCGTGTCTATAAAGATGCGGCTGTGGTCGTCCTGCGCCACGGAGCGGTAGTCCACCACCGTGGGGTCATCGCGCAGCGTGATGCATTGCATGATGCACGCCTTCAGGCAGAGGCGACACGCATCCCGCAGGCAGATCGGCTCGGTGATCAGCGGGTCCGGCACCAGCTCCGCGTCGGTGATGATCGAGTTGAAGCGCTGGCGCGGCCCGAACTGCCTGGTCAGCACGACATTGTTGTAGCCGAACTCGCCCAGCCCGGCGCGCGTCGCCGCGTGGCGGTGCGAGAAGGGGCCAAAGGTGTAGCGGAACGGCGAAAAGCGTTGCGCCTTGTCGCTGGCAGGCCCCTCCCAGATCTGGATGTCGCTCAGCCCTTCCACGTGCGGGTGCAGGCCGGTGGTGGGAAAGATCATCGCCTCATAGCCGCGCGCCATGAGCGCTTGCCCCACCACCTGCGCGATGAACTCCAGCATATAGTCGTGCACCACATGCCCCACCCGATTGTAGAAGGTCTCCATGTACTCGTACTTGACATGCTCCGGGATCATCTCCAGCTCGCGATCCACCAGGAACGCCGGCGCATCCATCACCGGGTTCATGATCGGCTGGGCGATAGAGATGACCGAACGCGCCTCCGGCAGGAAGTCGGTGGGATGATGTCCGCGCGGCGGCACGTCGTAGAGCGGCGGCAGCGGCTCGAACCGATCCAGCGAGGCCACGCCCACCAGCGCCGCGCCCTGCAGCCGGGCGATCTGCTTGATCTCTTCCGTTAACCTGACGGTATCCACTCGCGCCATCGCTCAACTCCTTTCGTTACGGTTGCAGCAGTGTGCGTTCTCGGCTACAGGATATCACAGAGCGCCGCGAGCGCCAAGCGCGCCACTTGGCGCGACGCGCATTTCGTTCTATGATACGTCAAGCCAATCACAAGGAGGGCAAAATGGCCGACGAGGTGAGATTTGGCATCATTGGTCTGGGGATGGGGCTGAACCGCGCGCGTATCGCCGCCAAGACACCGGGCGTCAAGCTCGCCGTAGTATGCTCCATCGAGCCGGGCAAGGCGGAGCAGGTGGGCAAAGAGCTGGGCTGCGACTGGACCACCGACTATGAGGAGGTGCTGGCGCGGGGAGATGTGGACGTGGTGGGCGTCATGACGCCCAGTGGCACGCATTGCGATTTTGCCATCCAGGCGTTGCAGGCGGGCAAGCACGTCTATACCACCAAGCCGATGGACATCCGCGTCGAAAAGTGCGACGCGGCCATCGCCGCCGCGGAAAAGGCGGGCAAGATACTGGCGGTGGACTTTGACAGCCGCTACAACCCCGCCAACCACCGGCTCCGCATGGCGGTCCGCAGCGGCAAGCTGGGCAAGATGCTGGCGGGCGACCTGCTCATGAAGTGGTATCGGCCCAGTCGTATTACGACGGCGGCTCGCCGCCGGGCTGGCGCAGCCGCAGGGCCACCGAGGGCGGCTCTATCGCCAACCAGGGCGTGCACTTCATAGACCTGCTGCAGTGGTTCCTGGGGCCGGTCGAGTCGGTATATGGCCGCAGCGGCACCTTTGGCCACGACATCGAGACCGAGGACCAGACGATGGCGTTGCTCACCTTCCAGAGCGGCGCGTGGGGCCTGATCCACACCACCACCTGCAGCGTGCCGGACCTGGGCACGACGATCGAGTTGAACGGCACGCAGGGCGCGATCCTCTGGAAGGACAACACGGTGACGCTCTACCATTCGGCGGTGGATCCGGAAAGCAAGCTGGAGGATTTCGAGGTTGATCCGCATCTGCCCAAGAACATCATCGAGGATATGGCTTCTGCCATTACCAGGGGGACGCGGCTGCAATGCGACGCCTACGAGGGGCGCAAGTCGGTGGTGATCTTTAACGCCATCTACGAGTCCAGCCGCACCGGCAAGCCGGTGCAGATCAAATAGCCACGCAGGCAGCGGTGGGAGGCGCTTGCTGTCGCGCCTCCCACCCCCTTGCCCCTATCCCGGCACCCAGCGCGTCCAGGCCGCCGTGAGCAGCGGCGCGAGCGCCAGCGCGGGCAGCAGGTTTGCCACGCGAATCGGCCTGATCTCCAGCAACACCAGGCCCAACCCCAGTATCATGACGCCACCGGTGGCGGTCATCTCGGCGATCATGGCGTCGGTCAGCAGGGCATGCAGGAAACCCGCGCCCAGCGTCAGCGCGCCCTGATAGAGCAGCACCGACAGCCCCGCCACCATCACGCCCATCCCCAGCGACGCGGCATATGCCAGCGAGACAAAGCCATCCAGCACGCTCTTGAGCGCCAGCACCGCATAGTCGCCGGAAAGCCCATCCTGAATCGCGCCGAGGATGCTCATGGGGCCCACGCAGAACACCAGGCTGGCAACAACAAAGCCGCGCGCGAAATCGCCGCGCGTGAGAAGGGAGGAGCGCGCGGCGCGCGCCGCCAGCCGCTCCTCCAGCCGCCACCATTCGCCCAACACGCCGCCTATCATGACGCTCAACAGCACGACGAGGATGTGATCCGTCTGCAATGCCATCTGCAAGCCCACCAGCAGCGTGACGAGGCCGATGCCCTGCATGACAATCTCGCGGATGCGGGGCGGGAGGCGGTCGCCCAGGAGAGAGCCGATCAGGCCGCCAACGAGGATGGCCGCGGTGTTGAGGAGTGTGCCCATATCAAGCCACCTGTTCCGTGCAGGATAGCGCGGCGAGCCGAGATGCTTCAGGTTCGCCGCATGCTCACCCATTATGCGCGGAACAGCAGAGACGGCAAACGCGGAGAGCAAGTCGCTATGGCAGCATCGCGCAGGTGCGCTCATACGGCACGCCCGGCCCCAGATACCGCGTCCACTCGTCTGCGGTCAGGTTGCGGCCGGCACGCTGGCAGGCAGTGGCCAGCGGGATATCCAGTGCGTCAGTGGGCGGCTCCAAAACTCCCTCCACCGCCAGCCGTCGCGCGTCCTGGCCGAGCGCGGCCAGTAACGCCTCACGCGCTTCCACCAGCACGCCCCACTCGCCCACCCCTGTCGCGCGGCGCACTGCCTCCAGGCCGAGGAGCAGCGCCAGGCGGGGGTTGTCGTCCCGCAGTTGCAGCGTGTATGCCGCCAGCGTGCGCGCCTCGGCGCGCTGGCGGCGCGCGTCCGCTGCCCGCGCCTCCACCTCGGCGTGCTGCAGCCGCCGTGCCACCTCCTGCTGAGCGGCGACGGCCAGGCGGCGCGCCGCCACCTCCGCCTCCACTTGCGTCTCGGCGGCCGCGGTCTGCGCTTCTGCCAGGAGCAGTTGGGCCCGCAACATCTCCTGCGTCCTGAGGTAACCCTCGCCCTGATGTTGCGCCTGGAAGGCGACGCCGAGGATGACAAGGGCCGCCGCGGCGATCCCCACCAGCGCGCAGCGCAGCACGGCAAGGGCCCGCGCCTGCCGCCGGGCGCACCGCTCGACGTCGCGACACACCTGCAGGAACTCGCGCTCGATCTCGCCCAGTTCCGCGCTGTGCCGCGTCGCCCATGCCTCCGCCGCCTGCAGCGCCCAGCCACGCAATACTACCCCATCCCCCAGGTCGGCCTCGGCCCAGAGGGCTGCCTGGCGCTGCAACAGGCTGCGGGGCGCTTCGTGCGGCGCGTCTTCCCACGGCAGGAGGTCTGCTCTCGCCCCCGCAGTCGGTCGCCCGCTGCCATCCACGATACGCGGGAAAGGTCTCTGCCAGTAGGTGCCCATCGCGGCATTCCCTCCTTGGACTGCCACTATCCAGTCCACCACCGGCTCACGTCTGGCGAGGCAGCGCCATCTGCCCCATCGGTGTGGAAAGCTGGCGAGCGGTTCACGTGAGCGCGACGCCGCCCGCGCCACCCATGACGCTTACGGCGCGCTGTAGCGGCGCAACACCTCATACATCGCCGCCGCGCCGAACTCGAGCGCATGCACCGGGATGCGCTCGTTCGCGGCATGCGCGAATTGCAGCGGGTTGATCCCCTCCGGCAGGTCCATCGGCATAAAGCCATACGTCTGGATGCCCAGCCGCGCGAAAAAGCGGGCGTCGGTGCTGGCCGGCAGCAAGAACGGCAGCGGCGTGCCGGTCGGGTCCGCATCGCGCAGCACCCCCGCCAGCAGGTCATACAGTCCCATATCCGCCTGGGCGGGGCCGGGGTCGTAGCGGATCAGCTTCATCTCGACATCCTCGCCGATCACCCCGCGCAGCTCGCGCATCATATCTTCCGGGCCAAAGCCGGGCAGCAGCCGCCCGTCAAGCTTGACCGTTACCTCGCTGGGGATCACGTTGATCTTTTTGCTGGCGCTCACCACGGTGGCGTTGACGGTGTTATGCAACATGGCGTCGAACATCCGCCCGTCCGGGCCGAGCCGATCCAGCACCGCATCCGTGTGCGCCGGGTCCAGCAGCCGCCGCGGCATCTCCACCTCCGGCGCGGGGAGCGCATCTGCCATCTGGCGGAAGAACTCGCGGACGACCGGGACAATGTGTACCGGCAGGCGCTGCCGATCCAGCGCCGCCAGCAGCCGCGCCAGTCGCGCCATCGCCCCGCCGCGCATGGGGAGCGAGCCGTGCCCACCCGGCCCGCGCAGCGTTACCCTGATGCGACACACCTGCTTTTCCTGAAGCTGGATCGGGTAGAACTTTTGCCCCGCAAAGTATATGGCAAAGCCGCCCAGCTCCCCCAGTGCGTAGCGAATCCCGGCAAAGTGCTCCGGATAGGTCTCCACCAGGTAGCGCGCGCCATAGTGCGCGCCATGCTCCTCGTCGGCCAGCACCGCCAGCACAATGTCGCCGGGCGGTGTCAATCCCTCCGCCTTGGCGCGCAGCAGTGCCGACACCATCATGGCGACCGCGCCCTTCATGTCCAGCGCGCCGCGCCCCCACACCTCGCCATCCACCACCTTGCCGGCAAAGGGCGGGTGCGTCCATGCCTGATTGGCGGTCGTTACCACATCTACATGACCATAGAGCATCAGCGCCGGCGCGTGGCCCGCCCCGCGCAAGCGGGTGATGAGGCTGGGCCGCTCCGGCACGCGCGCCAGCATCGTCGTCTCGAATCCCGCCGCCCTGAGCAGCCCGTCAAGGTAATGGATGCACTCGCGCTCGTTGCCCGGCGGGTTGGTGGTATCAAAGCGCACCAACCGCTGCAATAGCTCCACCGGCCGCCGGTAGATGGGATCGCTCGCCACGCCTACAGCCACCTTTCCAGGAAAGCGACGATCTCGGCGCGCATCGCTGCCGTCTCCATATGGCCGACATCGTAGCGCACCAGCTTCCACGCCTCCGGCGCGCCCGTCGCCGCGTACACCTGGCGCAGCGCCGCGTCTATGCGCTCCAGCCCGGCCGGCGGCGTCAAGCGGTCATAGTTGCCTGCCAGGCTCAGGTGCGGACGGGGGGCGATGAGCGCGTTGATCTGCGCCGTGGTGAAATGCTGCAACAGGCGCGGCACATAATAGTAGATGCCGTGGCCGTCCAGCCCGCGCGTCTCGATCAGCGCCTGATAATCGGTGAGACAGCAGATATCCACGCACACCTTCACGCGCGTGTCCAGCGCCGCCAGCCACCACGCCATCGTGCTGCCCATGGACAGCCCCATCGTGCCCAGCCGCGCCGGATCCACATCCGGTCGCGAGACCAGGTAATCGAGGGCGCGGATGCTATCATACACCATCATCCCCCACATCACCTGCCCCTGCCAGAGCATCTGCTTGAAGATCTCGGACTCGCTGCGACCGCGCCGCTCGCCGAAAGCCCAGTGGTCAATGCAGAGGGCGCTATAGCCGCGCCGCGTCAGCTCCACCGCGTAGGGCGGCTTTTGCACCGCCGGGCGCCCTTCGATCAGCTCGTCTTTGCCCAGCTCATAGTTGCCGCCGTGCGCGTGGTTGTAGAGGATGGTGGGTCGGCGGCGACTTTCCACCAGCGGCCGCACAAAGTAGGCGGGCACCTCCTCGATCCCATTCAGCTCCAGCATGAGCTTCTCGAGCACGTACGTGTCGCGCTTTTCCTCACTCACCTTGCGCGCCGTCACCGGCCGCGCGCGGTCCGGCAGGTCGCCCAGCAGGGCATAGAGCGCCTGCCGCCCCTCCTCGGCGTTCTCTGTCATGGCGTGTCGCGTCTCCTCTTTCTGGCCCCAGGCCGCGTCGCTCTATCCCTTGCCCACCTTAGCGCCGCACTCCGGGCAGAACTTGGCGTTGGGCGGAATCCTGGCGCCGCATTCGGCGCAATGCAGCGCCTGCCTGACCCTGGCGCCGCATTCTGGGCAGAACTTGGCGTTGGCATCCAACGGCTTGTGGCAGCTCGGGCAGGTGGCGCGGATCGTCTCGCGCCATGCCTCTTTGGCCAGCTTTTTGTCCTCCGCGGCCATCGCCGCGTGCGCCCAGATCTCTTCCGTGGTGCGGCTGGCCTGCGCTGCCGCCATCTCCACGCCGACATCGGGCGCGCACTCTTTGCAGAGGCCGCGCCGCTCGTTCCAGCAGCTCTTAACGCACACCCAACCGGAGCAACGCGGACATTGCACGAAACGATCGCGTACCTCCTCCACCGCCTCGGCGAACGCCGCATCGTGCGCGCTCTGCCAGCCCGCCGAGCGGACGCGCTCCCCGATATCGGCTGCCGAACCGAACACGCCCCCCAGCAGGCTGCCCGCCGCATCCAGCACGCCCGCCACGGTGCCCGCCGTGTATGCCTTGAAGCGGGTGCGGACGCCCGTGCCGCAGCGGTCGCAGCGGAACTCGAACTGAAAGCCGCGCTCTGTTGACAAATCGTCATAGTTGGAGACAAACTCGATCTCGTCGCTCATGGCATACCTCGCTCTCGTCAGTGCACCCACGGGGGCAGATGGGGACGCTACTCTGGGCACAACTATAGACCGCTTCGTGCACCGTGTCAACTCGCGCTCGGTCTAGCCGTGTCCGGACGATCCGAACGGGCAGGCAAGAGGCACGGAGCCGATCGGTAGATAGATCACTGCCACAGGGACGTGCCAGAGCCGATGAACATGAGAGAACGGGCCGGGAATCTGTGCCGTGACCCGCGCTGTGGGCGCCGGCTGGCGGGGCGAGAGGACACGCGTGTTTGACACCTGCGCCGGCTTGATAGATAATGGTCAGCAAAGACGTGAAGTCTGTGCAGATGCAACCTTCGGGACATCATTCCGGGTTCTTCGGGCATTCTCTTTCTCTTTAGGCCGGGCGCGACTCGCAGGGAGGCCACACCATGACGGTCAAGGCGCTATTCGTGGCGGCCTATCCCGATGACAGCAAGCTGCAACTGGATGAAGAGTTCCACGCCATCCAGGAGGCGATGCAGATGTCAGCCCATCGCGGCATCGAGCTGGTGCCGGTGCTGGCGGCCCGCTCCGACGACCTGCTGCAGGCCCTCAGCCAACACTCCCCCCCAGATCGTGCACTTTAGCGGGCATGGCAAGCCCAGCGGCGAGATCCTCTTTGTGGCAGAGGAGCTTGTTGATGGCCAGCGCGTAGAGCATCCCGTCAGCCGCGACGCCATCAGGGAGACGCTGGAGAGCTGCCCGGGCAACATCCGGCTGGTGCTGCTCAACGCCTGTTACACGCAGATCCACGCCGAGGCGATCCGCGACACCTTTGACTGCGTCAGGCGCTGGCGTACGTGCTGGCGGCCCGGCTGCGCGACCGCTGCCCGGACGGGTAGCTCCTGGTAGAGCTGGGCGGCGCGTCGGCGCAGCCGCTGACCCCCGCGCAGGCGATGGGAGTGGTGATCCACGCCTACCGGCCGCTGGAGAGGCTGCCGGAGGACGAGCAGGAGCTGGCGGGGATGTACCGGGCGCTGCTGGCGGGGCAGCGTGGGCTGTTGCTGCTGGATGATGCCCGCGATGCCGACCAGGTGCAGCCGTTGCTGCCGCCGCACGGCTGGCTCTGTCTGGTCACGAGCCGCACCCATTTCGCGCTCCCCGGCCTGGTCCCCTGCGACCTGGACACGCTGCCGGCGGCGGATGCCCGCACCCTCATCGGCAGGATCGCGCCGCGCCTGAGCGATGCGGAGGCCGACGACCTGGCGCGGCTGCGCGGCTGCCTGCCGCTGGCACTGCGCATGACGGCCAGCGCGCTGGCGGAGCGGCCCGACCTGCCCGCCTTGTGCCATTGTGGTGCGCCCCCACCCGCGCCCTGCGGGCGCACCCTCTCCCAGCGGGAGAGGGCAGGGTGAGGGCATCCCGTGCTGGCGAGCCTGTCCCGTCACCCATCACCCTCACCCGCCAGCCTTGCGGCCGGCACCCTCTCCCAGCGGGAGAGGGCAGGGTGAGGGCCTGCCGTCACGCGCCCTACTCGATCTCCACCGCCTGCAGCCACACCGTGCGCTCCGGCGGGAGCGCGTCCCCCTGCCGCGCGGGCAGCCGCACGCCGCTCTCCAGCAGGTACATGCCCACCCCCAGCCGACATTCCCCCCTGGCGGCATCCGCCGGGACATGCAGCGTGTGGCGGTCCACGATCACCTCGCCGACGCGCCAGCGGCCGGTGGGATACGCGCCCTCCGCGGGCAGCCCGTCGTGCTGCGTTACCAGCCGCATCTGCGCGTCGTAGAGATGCGCAAAGACGGTGTAGCTAGCCGGGATGGCCGCATCCGCCCGCCAGAGCAGCGTCAACGTGAGATCCTCGCCCGGGGCGCACGTCGCCAGCGGCTCGGCCGGCAGCGGGTCATCGGCGCGCCGCCGCTCCCATTCATCCCTTCGCTCCAGCCGATACCCCAGCAGCGCAATCCCGTCGCCCAGCGTCGCCTCCAGCGGGCGGTACGCTTCCGGGTGCGCGCCGGGCGGCAGGTAGAGCGCAAGGCGCACGTTGCGGAAGCGCTCCTCCGCCACGCGCAGCGCGTGCCGCTCCAGCCACGCCGCCACCAGCCCCTCCGCATCCCACCGCGCGTAACGCTGTGGCTGCAACCAGAGGCGCGGGTGCGTCTCCAGCAGCCGCTGCAGCGCCGCCACCGTCGCCGCCTCGTCCACCGGGTAGCTTTCCGGCAACAGCACGCGCGGCAGCCGCTCGCGCAGATGGTAGGTCAGCCCCGGGTCGGGATAGTTCTGGATGAGCAGGTCGCCCGGCCGGGCGCACGCCAGCAGCCGCGCCACATATGCCCGCCAGTCCACCCCCTTGCGGTATGCCGGATCAAAGTAGTAGCTGTGCAGCGCATACGCGGACGCGGCCACGATCCAGATCAGCCCGGCCACCGCCAGCCAGCGCCGCCAGCCGCGCGCCGCCACCTGCGCCAGCCCGCACGCCAGCAGCAACAGCACCGGCGGCAGCGCCAGCAGCGCGTATCGCTCGTCATAGATGGGAAAACGCCAGCGGGAAAAGGCCGCGATGGCCGCCACGGGGAGGAGCGCATACGTCAGCAGCCACGCCAGCAGCCGTCGGCCTGCAGCGCGTCCCTCCGTCCAGAGCGCGTGCGCACCCAGCGCGCCCACCGTCAGAAAGCCGGGCGATAGCGCCCCAGCCATCCGCGCGTCCAGCGAGATCCCCAGCGTCAGGCCCGTCAGCGTGCGCCGCGCCATCTCCCGCGCCGAAAGCGCCGGCAAAAAGTCAGAGGTGAAAGTGGCGGCGGCGGTGAGGCTATCCCACAGGCGCGGGGCAAAGAGCGCCACTGCCGCGAGCTGCGCGCTCAGCCAGCGCGCCAGCGCCGCGCCGCGGCGCGGCTGCCGCCACAGGAGCGTGGCAAAGAGCGCGTTCGCCGTCAGCAGCGTGAAAGCGGCGAGATAATGCGTATAGAGCGCCGCCGTCGCGCAGAGCACGAACGCGACCCAGGCGCGCCTCGCGGGCGCTTGCGCCACGCGGCTGGCCCAGTAGATCGTGGCGAGGCTCAGCAGCCCCAGCAGCGGATACATGCGGTTGTCCTGCGCGTCCCAGATGAGCATGGGGTTGATCGCTGCCAGGCCCACCGCCCACAGGCCGATGCTGTGCCCGCGGCGGCCCCACAGACGCCGGGCGAGGGCATAGAGGAGGGGCAGCAACAGCACGCCGCAGGTGATGGGCAGGAAGCGCGCCGCCAGCTCGCCATCCCCCGCCACGCGCACCAGCCCGCGCAGCAGGATGTGGTACAGCGGCTGGAACGGCGTCGGCCCCTGGAAGAGGGCCAGCATCTCTCCCCACGGGCGGCGCACAGCAAAGACCGTCGCGGCCTCGTCCCCGCGCAGGGAAAGGCGCGACACGCCATAGAGGCGCAGGCCAAAGGCGAAAAGCAGGAGAACGAGCAGGACCCAGGGCGTCTTTTTCATCTTGGCAGGGCCACAACTGTGGCCTGAATAGCGACGGCCCCCCAACAACACGCGTGCGTATTGTAGCACCGCCGGGGCAGGGGTCAAGTCTATGGACAGAAACGGCGCATATAACCCGGATACAAAGAAACCTCCCAGGCGGCGAGACGCGCCCGGGAGGTTAGACGCGAGAGGGCGATCAGCGGTCGAACGCTTGCCTGGGGGTCACACCCCTGGCGAACGCGGCAGCCGCGGCGATCTTCAGAAGGTCGCCGCCGATGAAGGGGATGGCGCCCATCCAGAGGAGCGCGCCCAGCGAGGGCGCGGCCTGTTGCGTGGCGCGCAGCCAGACGTTGAGCTGCAACAGCCCTGCAGCGTAGATGACCAGATTGCCCAGCAGCATCACGCCGAGCAGCGGCAAAAAGCCGCGCGCCCGCACGTGCTCGTCCGTGATGGTGCCGACGAGGAAGGCAGCCAGCAAGAAGCCGAGCATGTAACCCCCCGTCGGGCCCACCAGGGCGGCATAGCCGCTTTGCCAGCCGGAGAACCAGGGGACGCCCGCCACGCCGAGGGCGATGTAGATAGCCTGGCTGACGCTGCCCCACCGCCCGCCCAGGAGCACGCCCGCCAGGAGCACCGCAAAGGTCTGGCCGGTGATCGGCACAGCCGTCCAAGGAAGGTACACCCGCACCTGCGCCAGGAGGCCGGTGATAGCCGCCATCACCGCGGCCAGTCCCAGCATCTCCGCGAACGCCAGGTGCGCCCGCCATCGGAACGCCCGATACCGCGCCTGCTCAACGCGTGCTGCGAATCCCATTTCCAGCATTGATCCTTACCTCCATGCAGATTTGCGAGGCGCTAAATCCCCCGCCATTGTAGATTATAGGCAAAATCGCGCCGCTGCCAAAAGGCTCGCTCTCGCAACTGCTAACATCGCGCGGTGTTCTTACACGCGGACGTGGCGATGGAGCCGTCTGCCTGCCATCCCCTGGCGGCGCGGGCGGCTGTTCTGTTTGGGACGACGGCCAAGCCGGTGTACAATATAGCTTCATCTGACCTTGCGCTAGAGGAGGAAACATGATCAGGACGGTGCTGTGCGACCTGCTGGGGATAGAGTACCCGATCATCCAGGGCGGCATGGCGTGGGTGTCCACATGGGAGCTGGCCGCGGCGGTCTCGGAGGCGGGCGGCCTCGGCATCATCGGCGCGGGCAACGCGCCCCCGGACTGGGTGCGGACGCAGGTACGCGAGGCGCGAAAGCGCACGGCCAAGCCTTTTGGCGTGAATATCCCCATGTTCTCGCCCTATGTGGAGGAGGTCGTGGATGTCTGCATCGCGGAGGGAGTGGCGGCGGTAACGACCGGCGCCGGCAGCCCCACCGCCATCATGCCCCGGCTCAAGGCCGCCGGCGTCAAGGTGATCCCAGTGCTGGCCTCGGTGGCGCTGGCGCGGCGGCTGGAGCGCGCCGGCGCGGATGCGGTCGTGGCGGAGGGGATGGAGTCGGGCGGCCACATCGGCGACGTCGGCACGCTGCCGCTGGTGCCGCAGGTGGTGGATGCGGTCAAGATCCCGGTGATCGCGGCGGGTGGCATCGCCGACGGGCGCGGGCTGGCGGCGGCGCTGGCGCTGGGCGCTGTCGGCGTGCAGATGGGCACGCGCTTTATCTGCACCACGGAATGCTACGTGCACGCCAACTACAAGGACAAGATCGTGCGCGCCAATGAGCGCGCCACGGTAACCACCGGCCACTCGCTGGGCCATCCGGTGCGCGCCATCCGCAACGAGATGACGAACGAATACGCGGCGCTGGAGCGGCGCGGCATCTCGGAGGAGGAGCTGATCCAGTTCGGCACCGGCTCGCTGCGCCGGGCAGCCGTGGAGGGGGATGTGGTGCACGGCTCGGTGATGGCCGGCCAGTCGTGCGGCCTGGTGAACGACATCGTGCCGGCAGCGGTCGTTATCCAGCGCGTCATGCAGGAGGCGGAGCAGACGCTGACGCGCCTAGCGGCGCTCTGCCGATAGCGCCATCGCCCGCGCGGCAGTTCAGGCGTGCAGCCGACCAAGCTCCGCGCCTACAGGGGGGAGGATGAACATGAGCAAGCGAATCGTCATCACGGGGATGGGCGCCATCACGCCGGTGGGGCAGACAGTGGATGCGCTCTGGGAGGCAGTGCGCGATGGCCGATCTGGCATCGGGCCGATCACGCTCTTTGACGCCAGCGACCTGGACACGCGCATCGCCGGCGAAGTGAAGGGGTGGGATCCGGTGGCGCGCTTTGGCGTGAAGAGCGCGCGCCGCCTGGATCGTTTCATGCAGTTCGCAGTGGCGGCGGCGGAGGACGCGGTGGCGCAATCGGGCCTGCGCGTCGGCCCGGAGAACAGCGACCGCGTCGGCGTGATCATCGGCAGCGGCATCGGCGGCATGGGCACGCTGGTGGAGCAGATGGATGTGTTGCGCGAAAAGGGGCCGCGCCGCGTCAGCCCCTTCCTGGTGCCGATGATGCTGGCGGATTCCGCCGCCGGGCAGGTGGCGATCAACATCGGCGCGCGGGGGCCGAAC
>JAIOAV010000023.1 GCA_019873665.1 Chloroflexota bacterium | reverse complement strand
ACAAGTTCGACGGGGGGCCGGTGGGCTTGGAGACCATTGCCGCGGCAATCAGCGAAGAGCCGGATACGATCATGGATGTGTACGAGCCGTATCTTCTCCAGCTCGGCTTCTTGGACCGCACCCCACGGGGTCGCGTCGCCACCCGCCGTGCCTATGAGCATCTGGGTCGACTCTACCCGGAAAAGCCCGAACAGCCCGGGCTTTTCTGAGCGGGTAGGCATGCACCCACACGTCTGTTATGGCCGTAGGTTTTCTCATGAGTCAGGTGATCATTTTGGACCAAGAGGGCACGCGTCTTTCCCCTTGCACCCCGGAGCGAGCCGAGAGGCTGCTACAGGCGGGCAGGGCGGCCGTCGTGTGTCGGGAGCCGCTGACCATCCGCCTCACCTATGCCGTGGAACTGCCGCCAGCGCCGCAGGAGTGCAGGCCAGGCGGGATCGGTCAGGGCAAGCGCCTCCTGCTGCACATCTGCTGCGGACCATGTGCCACATATCCCGTGCGCGCGCTGCGGGCAGAGGGATACGCCGTTACCGGCCACTGGTATAACCCGAACATCCACCCATACAGTGAGCATGTCAAGCGCCGGGAGGCGCTGGATGCATTTGCCGAAAAGGTGCAACTGCCGCTCATCGAAGATGGTTACGAAATGCCCGTCTTTTTCCGGGCTGTGGCCAACCAGGAGCGCTTCCGCGAACGTTGCCCCATCTGCTATCGGCTGCGGCTGGCGCGCACCGCCACACGCGCTCGTGCTGAGGGATATGACGCCTTTACCACCACGCTGCTCATCAGCCCCTACCAGGATCAGGCTGCCATCCGCAGGATCGGCGAGGCGCTGGCCGCCGAGGTGGGTGTGGCATTTCACTTTGAGAATTTCCGCCGCGGCTGGGCGGAGCGCGGCAAGTTGACTCGCGAGTACGGGCTATATGCGCAATCGTACTGCGGTTGCCTCTACAGCGAATGGGAGGCGACGCAACAAAGAGGGCGAAAGGGGGCTGGATAGGGGCGGATGAACGGGTATGAGACCCTGGCGCGTGTCCTGCTGACCATGGGCGCAGTCCTGCTACTCCTGGGGATCATCGTCTTGTTGCTCGGCAAGGTTTCTTTGCCGGGACGTTTGCCGGGAGACATCGTGATCCAGCGCGGCGGCTGCACGCTCTTTGTGCCGCTCATGACCTCGCTTCTCCTCAGCCTGCTGCTGACCCTCCTAGTGAACATCATCGTGCGGCTGCTACGCCGCTAGAGGAGTTGTCGCCCAGGATGCGAACGGAGGATTTCGCCTATGAGCTACCGGAACGCCTGATCGCCCAGACGCCGGTGGAACCACGCGATAGCTCCCGGCTGATGGTCGTACATCGGCGGAGCGGTGAGATCGAGCATCGGTACTTCCGTGACATCGGCGACTATTTGCGTGCAGGCGATCTTTTGGTCGCGAACGAGAGCCGCGTGATCCCGGCCCGACTCTTTGGCCGCAAGATCCCCAGCGGGGGACGGGTGGAGCTGCTTCTTGTCCACCGCCGCGACGAGCGACACTGGGAGGCGCTGGTTCGCGGGCGGCATGTGCGCGCGGGGAGCACACTTGGCTTTCCCGATGCAGGGCAGCCGCTGCCAGCCGATGCTTATGAGATCACAGCGGAGGTGCTTGAGGAGACCGCCGCGGGGGGGCGACTATTGCGCTTTTCGCAGCCGCTGGACCCGATTCTGGACCGATTGGGCGTGATGCCGCTGCCGCCTTACATCCACACGCCGCTGCAAAACGCCGAGCGCTACCAGACGGTCTACTCGCGCGTTCGCGGCTCGGCCGCTGCGCCCACCGCCGGGCTCCACCTGACACCAGGGCTAATGGCGCGTTTGCGTGCGCAGGGGATCGAGTTCGCCTTTGTCTTGTTGCACATCAGCATGGACACCTTTCGGCCAGTGCGCGAGGAGCACATCGAGGATCACGTGATCCACTCGGAGTACGCCGAGCTGAGCGCGGCAGTGGCAGAGCAAGTGAACCGCGCCAAGCGGGAGGGAAGACGCGTCGTCGCGGTGGGCACAACCAGTGTGCGCGTACTGGAATCGGCGGCGCGCGCGCCTCTGTCGGATGATCGGCGCAATGCGGGCGATGTCGTCGCGCCGCTGGCCGACTGGACCCGGCTATTCATCTACCCGGGCTTTGACTTTCGCGTGGTGGACACGCTGATCACTAACTTTCACCTGCCGCGCTCGACGTTGCTCGCCCTGGTTGCCGCCTTTGCCGGGCGTGACCTGATCCTTCGCGCTTACCGGGAGGCCATCCAACGCGAGTACCGTTTCTTCAGCTTTGGCGACAGCATGTTGATACTGTGAGGCGAGAACGATGAGCAGCAACCGTGAGAGGAACTATGAGATCGCGCGCGACAAGGCGATAGCTGCGCTGCGCGACATGGTTCCGCAGCTCGTGGCCTATCGCAGCGGTGTCGTGTACCAGGCAAGTGGCATCGGAGCAGGCGGCATGGAGACCGGCGAGTTCATCCTGCCCTTCTGGGATGAGGAATATGCGATCAAGTGGCCAGAGGGAAAAGTGCGGGAGCTCTCGTCGCGCCGGTCACCGCTAATCACCACCCAAATCCTGCTCTTGCACTATCTCATCACAGCGGACGGCATCCCGCTGGCCGACCGTTGGATAGCCTTTCGCGAGTTCCCGGACGGCCTCATATACGACGGCGCCTTTCAGGCACGCTCCGGCGATCGGATCGCCGCGGCCTTTGGCCACGACAAGGAGCGCTTCATCCGCGCCGGACATGCTCTGGGAGGCGTGCGGCTTACCTACGGCGACGCCTCGTTCATGTTCCGCCTCTTGCCGCGCCTGCCCGTTGCTGTGATATTGCACTTGGCGGATGAGGAGTTTCTCGCTGCTGCCAGCGTGCTCTTTGATGCGACGGCAGAGCACTACCTAGACATCGAGGACCTCGCCGTGCTCGGCGGTATCGTCGCCAGTCGCCTGATCAAGGCCGGCACCTAGGCTTAGCGGCACTCATTGCCCCCAGCGAAACCCCTCGACCCGCACGCGGTGGATGTACTCGTCGCCATCGCCCATGCAATCGAGGCGGAAATCCGCGCCTCCGGGCAACGCGTCGTTCATATATGCGTCATGCAGCGTCCACGTTACCGTGACCCAGTCATCCACTGGCCCCAATGCCGGCCCTTTGTTGACCGGCCGTGAAACCCATTCCCCCGCCGCGTTCCTGTATTCCAGGCTGATCTGATCGTTCCCCTTGTTCAGCAGCACGACCTCTATGCGGTACCCTACCGTGCCTCCAACGACGATGGGCTTTTGCCCCCAGAAGAGATAGCGGTTGTCCACATCAAAGGACATGTACCGATTGCCTGTGGCCTGGTCGGTGCGCCGCGTCGAGTGCGCGCCGTAGATGTGGTTGCGCGCCGGTGCGGGAATCTCTGACGAGCGCATATCGGTGATCGCCACTGTGTTGTTTTCCGGGATCCCTTCCGGTCTGGTCAGGAAGAAATGCCAGTCGCCATATTCGCCAGATGACCACTCCTGGTAGAGGCTGGCGGGATGCTGCGTCTCGCGCAGCAAGATCCAGACATCAGGCGTCGTCGTGGCGTCGCGCCCCAGGTGTGTATCCACAAAGCGCCAGAGGGGAAAGATCGGGTCAATGCTCTTGATGACCTCGAACATGTCCGGATAGTTGAAATCCAGCAGCACCGCGCGGTGCGCCAGCGCGTTCATGATGGACCAGTAGGCATCCGCCGGGCGCGGTGGGAACGCATGCTCAAAGGCGATGGGGAGCGTATCCGAGTAGCGGTTCACTACCTCGATCTTGCCGCCGCCGGCGAGGGACTTGTAGCCATAGGCATCGGACAGGTCGGGCGCCAGCACGTTCAGCTTCAGGCCGATAGGCGGTTGCAGTTTGGCTGCCTTGGCAGCCGTCTCGCGGCGGATGCTCCAGCCACCGCTGTTGATGACAAAGAGCGGCTTGGTGGGAAAGGCCTGGCGATAGGTGTCCATCAGGTGCAACACCCAGTAGGCCAGATTAGGCCCCTGTGCCAGCGCATAGCGACAGCCATTTAGTGTTTTTTCCTCGATTGTCTCACCGTAAAGGCCGGTGGCGATCCACACCGAGTTGACGCGTAGGTCCTTGTCATATCTGTGGCCCAGCGCCATGACGAACTCGTCAAAGCGGCGCTCCCATGCCGCGTCGCCCCAGCGGGGTACACCGATCGCCGCGCAAGGGCCATCGGGGCCATCGGGGTCCACCACCCAGCCCACTCGCTGCCCCCCCAACAGCGGAGCATCGGAGATGAAACGCTCATAGACCCATTGGGGGGTCGCATCCATCCCCCAGTCGGGATACACCTCGATGCTGATCGCCACCGGCTTGGGGATCACCTCGCCTGACGCGAGCGTTACCGTGTACCTCGCCGCTTGCGCCAGGTAGGCGTCAATCATGCTCCAGTTATACTGCCCCGGCTGCGGCTCGATTTGTGCCCATGACCACCACATCCAGCTCCCCAGCGGCCCCCAGTCGGGAAAGCGGCGCTGGAAATCAACATTCTCCCAGTCGTGCATCTCATACATGATTGGCACGATGGTGGAGATGCCATCCGGGCGCATGGATGTGGGGAGGGGTGTGGGCGCATTCGTGAACGGCGGGAGCGGCGTCGGTGGCCGCTCACTCACCTGAGTGGCAGTTGCCGCTACAGACGGCGACCTGGCCGGCTCTGGATACGCCGGCGTGATGCCCACCGTAATCGGCGGTGGGTAGGCAGAAGAGGCAGGGGTGGGCGTAACAACTGTCGCCGGCGGCGGATAAGGAGTCGGAGCCATTGTCGAGGTCGCCACAGTGGCGGAGGACGCGGCGATCGGCGTAAAGTGTGGAGGCGGCGATGTCACTGAGGGTAAAAGCTCGGCTGTTGCCGGCAGCAGAGACGGCAACGGCGAGGGGCTACCCAGTGTGCAGGCGGACAAAAAGACGATCAAGCATGTCATGGCCGCCCAGAGGGCCCACGACTTGGGCTTGCAGCAAGACAAATCGGCACTCCTGTATGACTTGATGAGGGGCAAATGGGATGTGCAATGCTCCGGAGGCGAGGCGAGCGAGGTCAACCTACTGCGTGCCGCCGGTCGCCGGGAGGCGCGTCCACGGCAGGAGCAGCGTCCGCTCTTCCGACTCGCGGAGGCCGCCATCAAAAGATAGCCTGGCGCGATAACGCAGCACTTGGTCAGGCATTGCATCTGCGGCGATTTGCGCCTCCAGCGTCCATACGGCTTCAGCGCCTGGCGCCAGTTGCCCAAGTCGCCACACGATCTCACCTGAGCCGGCGCTCACCTCCCCAGCGGATGCCGACAGCGCCAACACGAAAAGCGGGTCGGGCCAGGGCAGCGTTACCGCGAGGCTCGTGGCGACGGCAGAGCCGTGGTTGCGCAGACGCACGGTAAAGCGGATGACGTCCTCGGGGCCGCCGAAGGCTGGCTCTATACTCAGCCACAGGGCGGGATCGGGCTGCGGCACAGGTGTCGGCGCGCCCGGCGCCAGTGTGGCCGTTGCGGTGGGCGGCGCCACCGGCGTCTCCGTTGTCGGTGGGGCAGCAGTGCGTGTGCGCGTCCATGTAGGCGGGGGCGTCCGCGGCACCGTCTGTCCGGCTGCCAGCCCCCAGGTGAAGCTGCCCGCATCAAAGCTCGCCAGGAGAAAGATCGCGCCGCAAACGATCAGCGCCACAAACCACCAGCGGCCTCGACCGTCAAGCCGAGCAGGTAGCTGCTCTTTTGCCTGCTGTTCAGGATGCGATCCCATCAGGCACGATCCTCTCTGCAACCGGGTTCATTCCAGGCGGCGGCAAGACAGCTCCCGCCACCAGGTTTGGATTCACTTTTACACCCCTTGCGCCATTCTGTCAAACCGGAGGCTTGTCTGACGGGAGAAATCAGGGCTGCACGCGCCATGTGCAATCTTCGCTGACGCGGATCCAGTAGCCGCGTTTGGGCGTCATCGTGACAAGGTCGTTCAGAAAGGGGGGACGGGCAATATCATAGATCTTCCAGGGGTCCGCAGCATCCGCCGCATCGTAGGCATAGATCAGGTCGTGCTTGCCCGCGATACTCGCCAGCGCTTCCGTTACAGGCCGGCTCGTCTCGGATGGATAGCTAACCAGATTCCATCCGGCCTTCAGCGGGATATCCACCGGCCCAGAAGGATGCCCGTAGATGAGCAGATCGCAGGCAGTCGTGGCGCGGATCCAAAAGCCTGTCGTCTCGTTAATGGTCGTCAGATCATTCAAGAAAGGAGGGCGGGCGATGTCGTAGATCTTCCAGGGATCCACTGCATCCAACGCAGCATAGGCATACACCAGGTCATACTTGCTGGCGATGCTGGCGAGCACGTCGGTCGCCACGGTGCTCACCGGCGGCCCCTGTAAGCCAATCAGGTTCCAGCCGGCGACGAGAGAGATCTTCTCTTGCGTGGCCTCCTTGTAAGCGTGGCCGAACACGGTCATCACGTCCCGGTCCCACTCGCATAGATTGCCGTTATAGCCATAGAAGGAAGAGCCGGGCGGCGCGCTGAAGGGATCGGGCCACGTGTTCAGGCTGAACCAGGCCCAACGCTGCACCAGGCGATAGTCGTCCGCGGCATAGCCCAGCCCCACGTCGCGCGTGTCCAGCATATACTGGAAAGTGCCCTTCATATAGCTGATGAGGGCGCTATCCGAGATATAATCGCGCGGCATCATCACCCCGTACTCGGTGATGATCAGAGGCTTGTCCTGCTGCCCATGGTCCTTCATCCACTGCCGGAAACGAACGATGTGCTGTTTGAAGAGGTTCAGGTTCGCATTGTCGGTAACGAGGTACATCTCGCCCGTCGTCACCCAGATGCTCGACGGATCACTTGGCTGGCAATAGACGATCTGCCCATCCTTGCGACAGTAGAGCGGCTTGTTTTCCGCGTTGAGCGGCACGCCGCACCCCCACCCATAGAAATCCTCGCGCAGGATCTGCTCGTGTAGATTCCACACATCCACAGGGATCATCGTGCCAAAGAGAGCCTGATACTCTTTGATGACGTCATCCAGCCAGCGGAGACGCAACGGCGTAGCCTGCACTACCCCGGCGATGGCGATCAGCGCGGTGGGGTCCACGCCCTTGATATAGGTGTAGAGATCGTGGTAGCGCAGAGCATAGTCCCACGGCGTGCAGGTGTTCTGGCCCCAGGTCTCAGGCTCGTTACCAATGACCCACGTGGAGCCGGGGTTGGCCAGCACCGCCTGTCGCAGCCGCTCCCAGTCGGTGAAATAGACGTTGACTGGGATAGTCTGCACATACTCCATACCGTTCGGCCGACCGGGGTTGATCTGCCAGGTCCAGTCGGTGTACCACCCAGCATTGAGGAGTTTCGTGCCGAGAGGATAGTCATTGACGGTACGGCCCCATAGCGAGGATATGCCAATGCCAAAGCGGGCACGGAGCGTGTAAGGCGGGAGCGAACCCGCAGCCAGCTCGATGTCCGACCTTACGACCCCAGTAGGTAAGATCGGCATCAGCAACAGCAATATGGCTGCAATGAAGCAACATACACGGGTCGCTCGGCGCATCGAAGAACACTCCTGCCCAAACTGGACCGATAGTCCAGCCAGCGATGCAAATCTTGGCTGAGCAGATGGCGATCAATGTCGCCATCTGCTCAGCAGGCCATGTTATCTGTTATTTCATGACGAGTGGCAGGTACTGTAGATACGCCCCAGGACCCGTAGTTGGCGTTGCTGTAGGAGTCGGGGTCTCCTCCACCGCCTCCGTCGCCGTCGGTGTGGCCGTCTCCTCCACCACCCCAGTTGTGGTGGGGGTCGGCGTGGCCGTCGGCGTGCCGGTCGCGGTCGGGGTGCGCGTCACGATCGGCGTTACCGCGCACTCTTTCGCCGGCTGCACCGCTATCGCGTATTCGACCGACGTGAGGATGGCACCACCCTCATAGGCCGCCGCCCGATACGGCTCCAGCTCCTCGCCAAAGTTCTGCCCGACGAAATTGCTGATATCCGCATACTCGGTCACATAGCCTTGTGGCGCCCACACGCCGATCGGCGCACTGACGTTGACCGCGGCGTAGCGATCGTGCGACAGATACGCCGCATCGTTATGCAACACATACGGCGGATGCTCGTGATCGGGGACAGGTGCGACCCGGCCCGGCCAGCCCTGCTCGGCGCGGTCAAAGAAGGGATCGCTGAAGGAGATGAGCGGCGGCTCATCCAGGCCCACGCAATCCACCACGACATAGTGCCCGCCGAGGCGCTGCCACCCGGTATCCTGACGCTCCCAGAAGCCGAGCAGCAGGATCACGGCTGCGCAGCAATCCTGATCTATGCAGCAGTCAGCCTGATCTCTCACCCATTGATAGGTTGGCGCCTTTTCCAGGTGAACCGCATAGTCTTCCGCGAGTCCTTGATCCGCGATGTAATCCTCGATGCCGTGGTATAGCATCTCGACCTCTGTGCCCTCCACATCAGCGGCAGTACGCAGCCCGTTGGTGTCCACATACTGGGCAAGCTCCTCCACAAAGAGCGGCACGTTCTCCGGCGCATGGTCATCCCATTTGGGGTCATAGGCGGTCACCAACGGGTAGGTATCGCTGATGAAAGGCGGCGGCGTAGTGTTCGTCTCATAGCGAGAGTCCAGCCACCACAGAGCATCCGCGGCAGCGACCGGCCCGTCGTGCGTCCATCGCTCTGCCATGGCTAGTGCCATGTCATCCACCGTCAGGGACCATTCATCCTGCTTTTGGTCGAAATCGGGCATGCCGTTCGGCGCATAGTCAGGGAATGTATCGGTGCAACAAAGATTGACGCACGGCACGACGTGGGTTGCAGCCGCAGTACGACTGGCGCCGTTCGTGTCGATCACTGTCGTGAGGAACTTGTTGAGGGTGGTCTCGCAGCACTGATGCACATGGAACTCGACCGTCACCGTGATGGTGCGCCCCGGCACGATATCGCCGAAGAAAGTGGTCAGGTCATTCCAGATTAACTTGCCGTCTATGGCATTGACCGAACTAGGCACCGGCACAGCCGAAACGTACTCGATGCATTGCGCCGGATACTCGTCCACGGCCCAAACGGTGGTCAACTTGGTGCTGCCCACATTCTTGAGCTGGATATTGTACACCAGGGTATCGCTTACGACGCACGCCACCGGCGGCGACGCCAGGGACTTGCTCAGCAGAATCCCAGGCGGCGGCGGGATTGTGGCCTGGGCCAGCTTGTCCGCGAGAGCTGGCACGGCGGTCGCGCTCAGCAGGAGCAGCACTGCCGCCAGGAGCACGAGAGCGAGAACCTGCTTGAGCAACCGGGAATCCATAGCTTTCATCGTCTGACTCCTTTCCCATCTATTAGCCGATCGCCTTCCTACGAACCAACACGATAGCGAACCACCAACTGCGGGCGCACGGCTCTGTTCCAGTGCTCTGCAGAGGCCAAGTTATGCTGCACTGCAATCCCGGATGTACCTCGCAAGAGCATGCCGTAGTTGGTGGCTGGGTCGGCCACCCATTTGGCGACGAGTTCCGTAATGTCGAATTCGATGACCGTGAACGCGATCGCCAGCTCCGTGTCCACAGCCACGCCAGAGCGATCCTCCCCGATGCCATTTGCCCCCGCCGTGCGCCATGGCACGCCTGTCGCCGCCTGCTGCCAAGTAGCCTCGCTCGCCACCCATGGCATTAACACCTCATAGACGCTGACCTCTTGCTCATAGAATCCACCGGATACCACCGTAAGGATCAATGTGGCTTCGGCGATCTCGGTATCCCGCGGCAACGCGCCCAAATCGAAGCGGATGAGCGGGACCATGAGCCCACCGGCGCGTAGTGCCAGCGAACTGGCACGATCATAGTTCTTCGTGGTATACCATGCGCTCAAGTAGGTATCACGCGTCCCATCATAGTCCTCATGACCCTGCTGAAATACTCGGGTCTGCGCCAGCGGCGTCGCTGTCGGCGTCGGCACTGGCGTCGGTGTAATTCGCGGTAACACCGTGATCGCCACGGAGTCATACGAAGGCGGGATGGATTGATCCAGCGCGCTGACACCGCTGACGAAAACCTCGTTCACTACATTGGTGCACTCGGCCAACGCCCGCAACGTGATCATCAACGAGATCGACGCGCCCGGCTGCAGCCCGCCTGTGGGAAGCGTCAGATGTGACCAGATAACCCGCCCGCGCTGATCATCCAGGCCAAATGGTACTGCCGAGGCGTAAGCCAGACAATCGGGTGGGTACTGATCCATGACCCAGAGAAAAGTGATCGGGATGACACCAACATTGCGCACTGTGATCGAAAAGGTGATCTCGCCGCCGATTGCCACCCGCGCATCGGGCGGATCCACGGCAATCATCCAGACCCGCACGCGCGGCGGAGGCACCGGTGTCGCATCAAGGCCCACGGGCGCGCCCGTCGTGGGCGTCGCCAAGAGCACCAAGATCACCAGGGCGGCGATACACAGAGCCACCAATCGCCGTCGCGCCGCGACCCAATCGTTTTGCCGCCAGGAAACCTTGATAGATCTCATGTTAACAACTCCCCAGCGTGCGCCGGCACGATCTGCTTACGCACGCTACTTGGGGCAAATGGGGGACGATGCCCTTCCGGTCATTGCTCTAAGGGGCTGCATACTGCTGCACCAGATCCCGGTATGCTTGCCCATACAAAGTGAGCCCCTCCTCGTACAAGCCGCCGTTGAACTCGCCCGCATTGTTGAGTATGAACCAAGCCCAATGTTGGACGTAACCCGTTGTCGCGAGCCATTGAACCGTCTCACGCATGAACGCAACAGTCCTCTCCGGCGGGTCCACCGGCCGATCGCAACACCCTGCGCCATACAGAACGCCGAACTCGGTCAAGAAGAGAGGTTTCTCCTCCTCGCCGATCTCCAGCATCCAATGACGAAAGGCCACGATCCGGCGTTTGAACTCTGCCACATCGTATGGATCAACGCCCGGCTCTAGCAAATAGTTGTGAATGTTCCAACCGGCCATGACCGGGTACCGCCCGTAGCGCCGGCGGTATGCCTCCCGAAACTCCCGTGCCCACCGCCAGTCTGCATCCGCCAGACCCGCCGGCAAGATCTGGCAGCTTGGATCAACCCGTCTGATGAACTCGGCGACCTCGTGAAAACGTGCCGCATATGCCTCTGGCGACAAGTTATCCTGGTGCGGATCGTTCGGCTCGTTTCCCACCACCCACCATGCACCCGGATTGGCCCGCACCACCGACTCCAGCGTCTCGTCCAGCGGCTGAAACCGGATCATAAACAGGCGCTGATGTCCTGTCACACTCGCGGTGGCAAAATGGTAATCATAATACCAGATATCGCCAACCGCATCAAGCTGTGCCTGCAATTTCGGCGCCGGCTCAGCGCATACGCCAAAACGCCCAGGAGACGGCGGCGACTCGCTGCCGCAGGCGACCAGAACGCAGAGCGCCATCGCGACCACACCAAGCCCCAAGGCCAACCGCTCCAGCCGGCGACTGCCTTTATACCCGCGCCATGTGATCATCAGCCCTGCAACCTGGCAACAATGATAAGCCGGTGTGTATAGGCCCATGGCGGCCAGCAGGTGATCAGCGTGAGACGCGCGTCCTGGGTGGGTGCGAGATATCGCGCATGCTCTTGCTGTTGCGCTAGCGACGCCCCAACCTCCTGAACCGTTGCCATTTCCACGACGACATAGCGGTGGCGATTCGTCTCGCTAGTCTCAAGCCAGATCTCGTCACCCGCCTTGAGTTCTGCCAAGCGAGCGAACGGACCCCCGGGGCGGCCGTGGGCAGACATCACGACATTGCCACGCTCTCCCGGCGCCGCACTGCCGACATGATAGCCGACTCCCTCATCAAGTGTCTCCCACTCCCCGATGATGCCGTCATTCGTCGCCACTGCGCGCCAGTGCACCGGCTCCCAGCTGGCACTCAGTTCGATCTTGGGGATGACCACGCGGGGCCATGCCACCACGCCCGACGTGCGCGACGCCGGCGTCGGCAAGGCCACCGTAGGCAATACTGACGTCGGCGACGCCGGCATCGGGGAAAGTGGCGTCAGCGGCTGGGAAAGCGCCGTGGGCGTCAATGGCGTTCCCGCCGTCACCAATGCGGTCGGCAGATGGGTTGGCCGCTCCGTCGGAGTATCCGTCGGCCGCGACAGGGAGCTCATGGCGGTAGATATCCCTGTCGGTGCGAGAGAGGCGACCGGAGATTGATCCCCTATCACGACGGCTGTGGGAGACGAGAGCACAACGATGGGGCGAGTCGCCGCCGAGGAGCCGGCGCGAGCACCATTGCTCCGCGTCTGATAGATTACGCCGAGAACCGCGACACAAAGCATGATAATGCCCAATAGAATCAACAGATTGGCCCACCTATCGCGGCGTCTCAAACCACGTCCCTCCTCGTCTTTTCGGACACCGCGCGGCAACCTACCCTCGGAACGCATGAGCGATCGCTGCGAATCATCAAGCTATTATAAGTTGCTATGCCTATAAAGGCAACAACTTGCTACCGCCGAGCGTCCTGCAAAGTGCTCAGCACCGACTGTTGAGGGCACGTTCACCCGGCTATCAGTGATGGCCGTAGCGGGTGACGGTAAACCGGTAGAGCTTGACCGGCTCCTGCAGCCCGATCCACGCTTTGCGGCGCGCGATCTCCACCTGCTGCTCCGCCGTGTCAACGCCTTCTAGATCCGGCAAGAGAAGGCCACGCCGCCGTCCCGACTCGACAATGACGCCGTACTTGACTGGGTCGAGGTCAGCGATCGAAGAGACTGGCTCGGGCGTGCTCAACACATCAACGGAGATATCCAGATCATGCAGCTCGCCCGCCGTCAGGGGAGGAAATCGCGGGTCTTGCGTGGCGGCGCTGATGGCGTTCTGGATCACCTCTTCGGCCAGGTTCGGCCTTGTGGGGCTGATGGTGCCGATGCAGCCGCGCAGCTGGCCATGGCGGTGCAAGGAGACAAAGACGCCGGCCCGTCCGCGCATGATCTCCGGCAGCTCTCTGGGGCTCTCGATCCGCCTCCCATCGCGGACGTAACTCTCGATGGTCTTGCGGGCTAGCTCAACGAGCGGGTGCTCTTGTGCCATGATCTCCCCCCTAAGGAATAACGATGCGGCGAAAGCGCACATCTTCGCCGCGTCTGCTCGCCTACTTGCCATTATAACGCCATCAGCAGAGCAGCGCAAACCGCATCCGGGGCCAGGGATGAGGAGGAAAGAAAAAGGCGGAGAGGGTGGGATTTGAACCCACGGAGCATTGCTGCTCACGCGCTCTCCAGGCGCGCGCATTCGACCGGGCTATGCTACCTCTCCATTCTACGTAACACACATTATAGCACCGAAACGGTTCTGCTTCAAATCGGGAGCGGCCACGCTCTCTGCGCCGACACTGCCGTCGGACGCTACCAGTTCGCGCACATCGGCGATCACCCTATGCGCTGGCCTGATACACGATCTCGCCACTCACCATCGTGGTGACGACATTCAGATCCTGATCGAGGATCACCAGATCGGCATCGCACCCCGGCGCCACCCTTCCCTTGCGATCAGCGATGCCCACCGATTGAGCGGGGGTGAGCGTCGCCAGGCGGATCGCCTCTAGCGTCGAGAGCTCTGCGGCCTGCCGTACGTTGCGCACAGCACGATCCATGGTCAGCGTGCTGCCGGCCAGGTTGCCCGCTGGCAGTCTCGCCTCACCGTTGATGACGATCACCTCTTGCCCGCCTAGGTCATACGTGCCGTCGGCCATGCCGGTCGCCCGCATGGCATCGGTAATCAGCACCGTCCGACCCAACCCCTTGGCGCGCACCAATAGCTTGACCATCGCCGGATGGACGTGAATCAGGTCAACGATGATCTGTGCATAGATGCGATCACAGGTTAGCGCGGCACCGGTGGCGCCCGGCTTGCGATGATGCAGGCCGCTCATCGCATTGTAGGTATGTGTTGCCTGCGTCAACCCCAGCTCCACCGCCGCCATTACCTCCTCGTATGTCGCCGATGAGTGGCCGATGGCGACCGCCGCGCCATGTGCTACAGCGTATGGAATCAGCGGCAGATTGGCCGGATCTTCCGGGGCCAGTGAGATCAGCTTGACATTTCCCCAGCGGAAGAACTCCGCATACTCATCTGGGTCCGCCGAACGAGCGAACTCGGGGTTTTGCGCCCCAAGATTGGCAGGGTTGATATACGGGCCTTCCAGATGGATGCCAAGCGCCTGCGCGCCCACAGGGCGTTGCCGCTGGAAATCGGCCACCGCCGCAATTGCAGCCAGCGTTTGCGCGCGGCTTCCCGTTACCGTCGTCGGCAGAAAGCTCGTTACGCCATGTTGCGCGAAAAAGCGTGACATGGCTGACAGCGCCTCCGGCGTGGCATCCATCGTGTCATAGCCTGCCGCGCCGTGCACATGCACGTCAATGTAGCCGGGGGTCACGATCTGGCCAGAGACATCCATCACCGGCGTATCGCCGAGGATGACGGCTTCACATGTAAGGCCTACGGCGACGATCTTGCCATCCTCCAACAACAACGCGCCATGTGGCAGCAGCCCACCCTCCGTAACGATATCGCCATTGACGATCCCTAGTCTCCGCATCATTCTCTCCCTCGTTCTTGGTTGGGGCCTGATCATAGCACATCCCCCACCCCAGGCAAAACCGCGCCATAATAGGTGCGCCGCCGGAGATGACTTGCCCGCAGATGGTGGGCGAGCCTTGAGCAAGAGGGTGAGAGGGCTTTGGTTGCGGTCTCAGGTGTGTATCAGGCGAGAGCGGCACTACGATGGAGGGGGCCGTCGAGAGGTGACGCGCTTGTAGCCGCGCGCGCTGTAGCCGCGTTGCTCGACTCGCCCAATGACCTTTTCTGTGGCATTGCTAGTACCGGAGATAGCAGAAAGGGAAGAGCCAGTGCCCATGCCAATCATCGCTCAAACGCAGCAGGATCTATTTCAGCGGGTAGCGAATGGCATCCGTCTCCTTTCCGCCTGGCGGCGGACAGCAACGAAGAGCACATCGTGAATTCACATGTGGGGACACGCTGCGTATAATGCGGTACAGACATGATGAACCCAGGGCGGGCAACAGTGCGAAAAGGGCCTGTAAGCCATTCATCGTTCGCGATGCCCGGCATGCGGCGGACACTGGGCGACGTGCATGCGCGGAGGCAGAGGGTGAAAAAGGTCTACATTTCCTTCTATCTGCACGGCAACATGTGTTACGACCGGTACACCAAGCAGGAGATACGCGCCAAGTTCCCGGCGATCTATGCCAACGGCATCCGGGCAATGCACAGGTTTCCCGAAGTAACGGCGCATATTGACTTTCCCGGGCTGACGTTGCTCAGCCTGAAACACCACGCCCCGTGGCTACTGGAGGAGCTTCAGCCACTGGTCGCTCGCGGACAGGTGGTCATGGTCGGCTGCCAGTACGCGGCCAGCCACGCCATGTGCGCGGACGAGGAGAGCGACCTCGTGGCGGATCGGGTGACGATGGAGGCCATGCGCGACGAGCTGCAGCCCGACATCTCGACCTTCTTCTCGCAAGAGGCCCCTTTCCACCAGCAATTTCCTTACATCATGAGGCAGATCGGCGCCACGCGCCTGATCTCAGGACCAGAGGGATGGAGCCGGCCAGGGCGTGTGAGGGGCATCGAGGGGAGCGAGCTGGTCATCTATCCCACAGACAGCCGGAATTGCCGTCTGGACAGGCTGGAGGAGTTCTACGATAGCCATGAGGATGGCGATTTCGTGATGACCGGCGGCGACTTTGAGATGCTTGGCAGGGTCGAGGACTTTGTCGCCAAGATCCAGGAGCTGGCACAACGCGGCAAGATCATCGAGTGGATGACGGTGGATCGCTACGAGAGAGGTCGGCATTCGAGATATGGGCGATGCGCCTTCGCCCTACGGTCACGCCGCTGAGGATCGCGCGTCAAGCCCCAGCTTCTCGCGGTGGGTGAGCGACCCGGAGGACATGATCTGGCATGGGCATGCGGTGCAGGCGCTCGACGCCATCCGCAGCGCGGGCTTTGCCAAGCTGGCAGCGCAGCTTCATCGTCTCGCGCCCATTGACGTCGCGGTCGAGCAAGCGTGGACGACCGAGCCGGATAACGTCTGGGACCACCACTTTGAGCATGTGCTGGAATACCCGGAGACCGAGGCCAGGTATCTGACGCCCGCCGGGCACTCGACGCTTCTCTCTCGCGCCTGGCATCATCTGCTCATCGGGCTGAACTCCGATGCCAGCGGATGGGTGCCATGGGTGCCCCGCACGCGGCATCGCCAGATCGTATTGCAGGCATCACATGCCCTCTCGCAGGAACTGCTATGGCGGTTTGCGCAGCGGATCGCCGCCAAGATCCGGCTGCCACAAAGCAAGGCCGACGCATACCGGCTGGCGCTCAACGCCGCTCCGGCCCGCACCGTGGAGGTAACGGCGGAGACACCCCGCCCCCAGGCGTTTGTGGGGGCGGATGGCGCGCCGATCCCCACGGCCATCCGGCTGCAGGATGGCAAGTGGCTGGCAACGGCACGCGTGGCGCTTCCCGCCTACGGCTATCGGCTGCTGGGGCTCAAGGATAGCGATCGCATCGAGACGGTGCGCTGGCAGGAGGGGCACAACGTCCGTTTTGCAGGCAGGAGCGCCTCGCTATCGGCGGGGGTGTTGACAGTGCAAGAGGGCGATCAGCAGGTGCAGGTTACCATTTCGCCCTTTGCCCTTTCCGATCCCGCCGGGGTGGCGGAGACAGAAGATGTGATGCCCACCTGGGACCAGGCCAAGACGCGAGTTCGCCAGACCATGCTGAGTGCTGATCTCGAAGTCCTGAGCGAGCTGGCCTGGGCAGTGTGGCTGCGGCTGGTGATCAGCTTGCGGGAGGCGCACATCGAGATCGCGGCAGAGGTCTATGTGGATGCGCCGCGCCGCATCGGCAAGATCAGGTTCGATCCGGCAGGCGTTTTGCTGGCATTCCAAGGCCAGCCGGGCGCAGCGTTCTATGACATTCCATACGCCATCGTGCAGCATCCGTATGACACCCCTTCCTTTGTCGCCGCGCAGCGCTTTGCCGCCATCGAAGGACGGGGAGCGTCCTTTGGCCTGGTCGCTTTGGGAGGCAACCAGAGCTTTCAGGTAGTCGGCCAGGAAGGGATTGTGGCGGCAGCCCTGGGCGCTTCGAAACAGGCCAGGCCCGGCAGACGACCTGAGTGCAACATCCGCCCAGATGGCACGGCGCAGCATGTGGTCATCCCGGACGCCGACGCGCTCCTGGATCGTTATGACCACCGGTTCGCGCTCGTATTTGCTGATCACACGGGCGTGGCGCTGGCGGCTCGGCGACTGCGCACCGGCGTGCCGCTGCTGGCAGTCTCGCCGACAGGCGCGGAATGGCCGGCGGAGAGAAGCTTGCTGACGGTGAGCCCGGACACAGTGCATGTGACGGCTTTTCGGGTGACGCGAGAGGGGCCAGAGATCGTTGTGAATGACGTGAGCGGGCAGCCCAGCACTGCATCGTGCAACGGCGCATCCGCCAATATCGTGGCATATGGTGTGGCCAAGTTGCACCCATAACTATACCGGGAGGATATCACATGAGCACATTAGCCATCAAGGGCGGCCCAAAGGCCGCCGAGTCGTTGCGTGTTCCCGCATGGCCGCTGTTGACCGAGGAGGACCGTCAGGCGGTCATGGAGGTGCTAGACTCGCGCAACTGGGGACGCCTCTATCCCGAGTCCCGCGCCGAGGCCTTCGAGAAGGCCTTCGCCGCCTATCACGACGCTGATTTCGGCATCGCGGTGAGCAACGGTACCGTGGCGCTAGAACTGGCCCTGGTGGCCGCCGGCATCCGCCCGGGTGATGAGGTGCTGGTCCCCGCGGTGACCTTCATCGCCAGCGCCAGCGCCATCGCCTGCCAGGGCGCTATCCCCATCTTTGTGGATTCCGATCCGGAAACGCTGGCCATGTCAGCGACCGCAGCGAAGGCGGCAATCACGCCGCGCACGCGCGGCATCGTCATCGTCTATTATGGCGGCTACCCGCCAGACATGGATGCCTTTGTGCGTCTGGCACGAGAGCACAACCTGGTCCTGATCGAGGACTGCGCGCATGCGCAGGGCACAGCATGGCGCGGCCGCAAAGCGGGCTCCTTCGGCCACTTTGGCTGCTTCTCCTTCCAGCAATCCAAGTCGCTCTCGGCGGGGGAAGGGGGAATGGTCATCACGTGCGACCCGCGGTTGGCCGAGGAGGCGCGCCTCTACCACAACATCGGTCGCAAGGTGGGCTTCCCGGGCTACGAGCACTTTGTGCTGGCCTCCAACTACCGGCTGCCCGAACTGAGCGCAGCTCTTCTCCTCTCGCAATTCACACGCCTCGCGCGGCAAGTGCAGGAGCGCATGGCGAACGCTGCGATTCTGGCGCAGGGGCTGCGGGAGATCGGCGGGATCAAAATGCTAAAGCAGGATGAACGCATCACGCAACGTGGCTATTACTTTCTGGTGTTGCGCTACGATGGCCGCGAGTTTGCCGACGTGCCCTTGCGCACCTTTATCACGGCGCTGCAGGCAGAGGGAGTGCCGTGCGGCTCTGGCTATGGCATGCCGCTCTACAAGCAACCCGCTTTTGCGCGGGCGTATGTGGCCGAATTGCTGGGCCGCGCGGTGGAGGACGTGCCAGATTATCCCAACCTGTACCTGCCAGTTGCCGAGCACTTTTGCGCCGAGGAGCAGATCACCATACCGCACGCTGTGCTGCTCTCGGGGCCTGAGGGCATGCGCGCCATCCTCGACGCCATCGCCAAGCTCAAGGCTCATGCGGCCGAACTGCGCGACGCCATCGCGTAGAGCTGGCTATCCCGGCGCGGACGGTCCACAGAATTGCTGAGTTCAAGTGGGCCTCTTGTAGCCCGGACCGGCTATATCGCCTGTCGCCCCCGCCCTTATCAGCATGACGTTGTCCATGCTGATATGAGGCGTGGGGAATCGAGAGCTAGCCCATCTTGAGGAGGACGACATGCTGGATGTGCTGATCAGCACCCTGCGGGCATTCCCTACGTGCTGGTGAATGGCCCGGTGGTGGTCGGTCAGGGCGAGCACCACGGCATCTTGCCCGGCCAGGTGTCGAGCCGCTGAAAGCACTCTGCTCTACGCCGCTATGACGTCTCTCGACGAGGCCCTGCAGGAGACTGCAGGGCCTCGTGTGTTTTTCCGCTCAGAGCAGCCATGATCCCGCTCATATCCGCGTGCCACGTCATGTGCTATACTGCTATGGGGACAATATTTACAGAGGGGCAACCCATGACACCATATATCAAGTACATCAGCTTGGCCCTGGCCGGGATGATCCTATTTGCTGGCCTTCTGGCCATTACCTGGGCAGGGCAGAAGCCGACGAACAGTGCAGCGAAGGAGAGTAACGAGACTGCGATGATCAAGCAGGCGAGATCCACGATACCGGCCATTGACGCCGCAGCGCCCGCTGTTGTCGAGACCGCCACTTTGGCGCTGGGCTGATTCTGGGGACCTGACTCCCGGTTCGGGAGCATCCCCGGAGTTGTGCGCACCCGCGTCGGCTATACCGGCGGCGCGACCGTCAATCCGACGTATTACAAACTGGGCGATCACACCGAGACGGTGCAGATCGACTATGACCCGACGCAGATAACGTACGCGGAGCTGTTGGCCGTCTTCTGGCAGAGCCACGATCCGACCTCCCCGGCGTGGTCTCGGCAATACCGTTCGGCCATCTTTTATCATAACGAAGAGCAGGAGCGGATCGCGCGGGAGAGCAAGCAGCAGCGTGAGGAGGCGCTGGGCGTCAGGCTCTATACTGACATCGAGCTTGCCGGCCGCTTCTATCTGGCGGAGGACTATCACCAGAAGTACTACCTGCGGAGCCAGCGCAATCTCTTCCGCGAGTTCGAGGCCATCTATGCCGACACAGCCAGCCTGATCCACTCGACGGCGGTAGCACGCGCCAACGGGTATGTGGGTGGTTATGGCACGCCGCAAGATGCCGACACGATCCTACAGCTTGGCCTGTCGCAGGCGGCGACGCAGATGCTGCTGCGGATGGTTGGCTCGAACGCGATCGCACCTGCTTGCCCCGTGCCGTCACCGACCACCGAGTAGACACCAGACGAGGCCCCATGTTTGCCATGGGGCCTCGTCCTGTCCCTTACACGTCTCTTCGGCAGGAACGCGCCGTGCCCCGCCTACGTCGAGAAGGGCAGCGGCATATGGCCGTTGACCAGCGCACGCAGATCGCCCGGAAAGAGCGTCAATTGGGGCGAGACATGCAGGGCGTCGCCAAGAGGATCGGGCACCCCTTCCGGACGCGGGTAGCTGAGTGAGACTCCGCTCGGATGCATGGCAGCAAAGGTGATCTGCTCGCCAGCAACTCCCTGTGAAAGCTGCCACTGGCCCAGCTCGTCGGCAAAGGCCATCAGGTCTCGCCCCTCCTCGGCTATCTGCACCTCGACGTAAAGCAGTGCGTCCAGTGGCTCGTCCTCCGGCCCGGTATCCGGGCCGCCGTGGAGGCGCAGGTGCAGCCGCAGTTCGCCATCCTCGCCATAGGCCAGGAGCGCCCTGCCTCGTGCCGGCTGGCCAGCGCGATCCAGAAGGAGCACGACAACGCCGAGGAACAGGTCGCCGTAGGAAACGGCGACCGACTGCCCGGGCAGGAGTCGCACATCGCCTCCACCCCAGTCCACATTCCCGACACGAACCGCCCGGATCTGGTCGCGTCGCCCAAAGAGCACGCGAGGCTCGCAGAAAAAGGCCGGGTCCTCGATGAACTTGGCGCGCTGCTCTTCAACCAGGTCATAATGCAGCCGACCGACGATCCGACGGCCATCTTGGCGGGAGAGGAACGACGCGCAGGGCTGATGTGTGAACGATTCATCCGGCAGGAAGGGGACGCTCGGCCGGGGCGCACGGCTGTTACGGACAAGCAGGATGTACGAGGGCGGCGAGTGTCCGCCCACGCGCTCAATGCACTGAGACGCGAGGCTAAACGAAGGGGTGATCACGTGGGTGCGGCGGCTCGCCAGGGACACGCCCCGGTCATGAATCTCGGCATAGGGCGCTTTGGTATGAGCTAGAACGCGGACCGACTCTGGCGGCACATAGTCGAAAAGCGTGTGGTTCGCGTAGGTTATGGAGGTGTCTGCATCCAAGGGTGGGCAAGGGGTGCCAAATTTGACGTGGGCATAGAACGCGGAGCCGCCCATGCCCGTGAGCGCATCGCGCTGATAGGCCCGTGCCGCCGCGCCGCCCAGGAAGCCGTTGGGAGACAGGTTCACCGCCATCTGGTAAGTGATGATGTCCATGATTCGCTGCAGACGCGCGCGGAACTCCTGGTCTTTTGTGTTGGTCCAGGCCGCCTCAAGGCCAAAAAGGGTAACGGGCGTGTAGGTGGGGCTGTTGAACTCGTGAAAACCGTCCTCCGCCGTGCCGGCCAGCCAGGTGTCAAAATCTGCCACTGCCTCGGCGTGGATCATCGGGTCATCCAGCACGCGGGTGAGACTGACCAGCCCGCCAAGGTTCAGGAAGAAGATGTTGGTGTACTGCCAGCGAACCTTGTGTCCCCGTATGCCCTTGAGTATCTCTGGAAAGGTGCGTTCGAGCGCCGCCTTGGTCTCCTCTTGCAGTTTCTTCGGGAAGGTCAGGTACGCATAGACGAGCCCGGCGCAGAGAAAAGAGACCGCGTTGGCGTCCTTGACTCGATCCCAATGAGTCATCCAGAAAAAGTTGCCGTACGTCGGAGAGCCGGGCCGAAGGTCCTGATACGAAAGGATGCGGCGGATGATGCGATTGGCCTCGCCTGCATCATCCGAGCCATAAGTGCGGTCGTCAGAGTGCAGGAGCAGAATAGCGTACTCCAGGGATTGCTGCCCTACGGTATGGCCGCTGAAACGTGGAAAGAACGAGCTCCACCGCGTGAGTAACGCCGCATCTGTGTCATAGGCACGATCGCCAAGGCGGCGAAGGCGTTCACGCAGGAGAGCGCCGCGCTGGCGCTGCTGTCGTAGAGCATCGGTTGCATTCACAGTTGTCTCCTTCTTCCTGACAGTTGCGGGGTGGCCCCGTTGCGGCGCATCCGGGGCCAGGCACATCGCAGTGGCAGCCACCCCCACATCTTGCTCTGCTACACGTTCCCACAGTACGCCGAGTGACACTCAGAGAGCGCTTACGTTCCGGGCAACGCTTCTCTCGATCCGAGTGTTGATATGAGCTACTTGTACTATAACCGCATCATTTTGTCAAAACCCTATTGTGCGATCGCGGCCAGGGCAATGGCATCAAGACATTCTCACCCCACTGCGCCGACCAGATTGGCCTTCATGCAATTGCCCTGCGATCGCGGCGTGTCACGCTTGACAGCCGCCAAGAAGTCTTGTATACTAATGGCGGTCTAGCATCTCTCATACAACAATCGCTGCACCTTGTCCATATAGCCTGCATACATCGCCTTACTGCGGATAAGTGCGAGTGTGCTAGCTGATAGCGTGATGTATACCGTGGCAACGGCGATCTGCCGAAAGGAGGTGTCTCAGTCTCACAATTCCCCTCGGTTGATCCGATAGTGTTGCTGCATATACAAAGGAGCAGACAGATGTCTCAAGAGAGAAGAATCTCACGTCGCAGCTTTCTCAAGTTCTCGGTGATCGCCGCCATCGGCGCGGCGGTGCAAGCCTGCGCCCAGCCGGCTCAGCCGACCAGCGCCCCTGCCCAGCCGACGACCGCTCCTGCCCAGCCAACAAAGGCGCCAGCCCAACCTACCGCCACCCCCGTCCCGGCGACCGCTACCCCGGTCCCGAAGCCCAAGTTCAACGAAGCGCCGATGCTGGCCGAGCTGGTGAAGGCGGGCAAGCTGCCGCCCGTGGAAGAGCGCCTGCCCAAGGAGCCGCTCGTGGTGCCAGTCGTGGAGGAGATCGGGCAATATGGTGGCACCTGGCGACGCGCGCACATTGGCCCCGCCGATATCCCCAACAGCAATGTCCGGCTGTATCGCGAATCGCTCCTCCACTTTAGCGTGGATGGCAGTAGTTACGAGCCGAACGTCTTTACCAAGTGGGAGATTAGCGACGGGGGCAAGACCTATACGTGCAGCATGCGGGAGGGGATCAAGTGGTCCGATGGCGTGCCTGCCACCGCAGACGACCTCTACTTTGCGTATGAGGACATCGCTCTAAACAAAGAGCTCACTCCCAACGTTCCGGGGTGGCTCAAATTCGGCGGCGAGCCCGGCGTCATGGAAAAGCTGGACGACTTTACCGTCCGCTTCAAGTTCATCAAGCCGTACGCCTTGTTCCCGCTGATCCTGGCCGGCGGCATCCTGATCACGCCCAAGCACTACCTCAAGCAGTTCCACGCCAAGTATGTGGACAAAGCCAAGTTGGATGCGGACACCAAAGCGGCCGGGTTTGAGACATGGAACCAGCTCTTTGGCGCCAAGAACAACTCCAGCGATAACCCAGATCTCCCCACCTGGCATACCTGGGTGACTAAGAGCCGCAATGCCGATCAGCGCCACACCATGGAGCGCAACCCCTACTACTGGAAGGTAGACCCGCAGGGCAATCAGCTCCCGTACATAGATTACATCGTGCACGATCTGGTGGGTGGGGCCGACATCGTCCTGGCCAAGTGCATCGCCGGCGAGATCGACATGCAAGGCCGTCACTTGGGTTTCAAGGACATCCCGCTGCTCAAGGAAAACGAGCAGAAAGGCGACTATCGTGTTCTCCTCTGGAAGTCCACGACGGGCGTCAGCAGCATGGTCATGTTCAACATGAGTTTCGATGCCGACCCGGTAAAGGCCAAGTATCTGCGCGACAAAAAGTTCCACCAGGCGGTTTCGCATGCCATTGACCGCGATGACTTTAACCGCGTGCGGTATCTGGGGCGCGCCAAGCCACGTCAGGCAACCGTCATTGATGAGTCGGCGGATTTCAAGCCCGAGTTCGCCACGCGTTACATCCAGTACGATGTGGCCAAGGCGAACCAGATGCTGGACGAGCTGGGCCTGACCAAGCGAGACGCCGAAGGGTATCGCATCGCCCCGGAGAACAACGAGACCCTCACGCTGATCAATTATGTCGTCGCGGCCTATGCTCCCGATGCCCAGTTGATCACCGAGTACATGAAGAAGGTGGGCCTCAAGGTTGTGGTCAAAGAAGAGGAGCGCACCATCCACTATAACCGCATGACGGCGAACGAGATCGAGCTTTCCATGTGGGGCATGGACGGCGCCATCTACCCGTCATGGCTCAACTATGCCTACTGGATTGTGCCATGGGTGCGAGGCTCGGTTCGGATCGGACCTGCCATCGGCCAGTGGCGCGAAACCGGCGGCAAGGAAGGCATGGCGCCCTATGGCGATGTCAAGAAGGCGTTGGATCTCTTCGACGAGGCTCTGGTGGAGACAGATCAGGCCAGACAGATAGAGCTGGCATCGCAGGTATTGGATATCGCTTCGGAAAACGTCTGGACCTGCGGCATCGTGCAAGCAATGGATGCGCCCTGGGTCGTCAAGAACAATTTCCGCAATGTGCCGGCAACTGCCATCAACGACACGACGTTCCTGACCGAGAAGAACACCCATCCCGAGCAGTATTTCATTAAAAAGTCGTAACAGCACATTCTTCGTAGCAGCGCCCACACAAGCCTGTTCTTAGGAAGGGTAATCTAGATCCTGGCTACGGCAGAGTTCGCTCTGCCGTAGCCAGCGGTACTGTGCCGGAGGAATAGATGCTGCAATACATCGGGCGACGGATCATGCTGATGATCCCGACTCTGTTCTTGGTGTCTGTGATCTCCTTTATCCTGATTCAGTTGCCCCCCGGGGACTATCTAACCTCGCTGGTCGCGGCCATGTCAACAACCGGGGATATCATGACGCAAGATAGGCTGGACGCGTACAGGCTCGAGTATGGCCTAGATCAACCCGTGTATGTGCAATACACCAAGTGGATGTGGAATATTCTCAGCCGTGGCAATTTTGGCTTTTCGTTCCAATGGAATCGAATGGTCACGGAACTGATCTCTGATCGGTTGGCGACCACAGTGCTTCTTACCTTCTTTACCATGGTGTTCACGTGGGCAGTGGCCTTACCCATCGGCATCTATTCGGCGACGCATCAGTACTCCAAGTTGGACTATCTCTTTACCTCGATCAGCTTCATCGGCCTGGCCACACCCGATTTCCTGCTCGCTCTAGTGCTCATCTGGATTGGTATCGCCTATTTCAACCGCAACGTGGCAGGGCTCTTCTCGCCCGAGTTCGTGGATGCCCCGTGGAGCTTGGCCAGGTTGGTTGACATGGCCAAGCACATGTGGGTGGCAGTGGTTATCCTGGGCACTTCGGGTACAGCCGGCCTGATTCGCGTTATGCGCGGCAATCTGCTGGACGAACTGAACAAGCCGTATGTGATCACCGCGCGCGCAAAGGGCCTCCCGGAGAATCGGCTGCTGTGGAAGTACCCGGTGCGCGTGGCCATCAACCCCTTCGTCAGCACCATTGGCTGGTCGTTGGCCGGCCTCTTCTCCGGCAGCACGATCGTCGCCGTGGTGCTTGGTCTGCCAACGGTAGGCCCCCTGTTGCTGGGTGCTTTGCTGGCGCAAGATATGTACCTGGCGGGGAGCATCCTGTTCATCATCAGCGTCCTGACTGTGATCGGCACCCTGATCTCGGACATACTACTGGCCTGGGTAGATCCGCGCATCCGCTTTGAGGGAGGCAGCCGATGAGCAGCATCGAAGAGCAGCCCAACACATTGTCGCCTGCCCTGCCTCACACAGAGCCAGCTTCGACCGCCAGCGCCGACGAAAGGATTTTCACTGCCTCACAGTGGCAATTGATGTGGTGGCGATTTCGCAAGCACAAAATGGCGATCGCTGGCGGCATCTTTATCGCCATCATGTACTTTATCGCGCTCTTTTGCGAGTTCCTCGCACCGTATCCGCTGCAGACACGCTACTCCATGTACAATGCGGCACCGCCGCAACGCATCCGCTTTGTGGACGCAGAAGGCAACTTTCACCTGCGCCCCTTTGTGTACAGCCTGCAGGAGTACAGCGATCCGGTGACGTGGCGACTCACCTACAAAGAGGACACGACCAAGATTGCGCCGATCCACTTTTTCGTGCGCCGCGACGAATACAAGTTCTGGGGTCGCTGGACGAGCAATCTGCACCTCTTTGGCGTGACGGGTGAGAAGGATACGCTGTTCCTGCTGGGCACCGACGACCTGGGGCGCGATATCTTTTCCCGCGTGCTGTATGGCGCGCGAATCTCGCTCTCCATCGGGCTGGTGGGCGTGATGCTTAGCTTGATCATTGGCGCCGTGCTCGGCGGCATCTCTGGCTACTATGGCGGCGTCACCGACACGATCTTGCAGCGCACCATCGAGCTGCTGCGCTCGATTCCCACCATCCCGCTGTGGATGGCGCTCTCCGCGGCACTCCCGCCGACACTGCCGCCGGAGCGGACGTACTTTGGCATCACGGTGATCCTGTCCATCATCGGCTGGACCGGCCTGGCGCGTGTGACGCGCGGCAAGATCCTCTCGCTGCGAGAGGAGGATTTCGTGATGGCAGCCCGCATCGGCGGCACCTCGGAGATGCGCATCATCGTGCGCCATTTGCTCCCGTCTTTTGCCAGTTACCTGATCGTCTCCGTCACGTTGTCTATCCCCAGCATGATCCTGGGCGAAACGTCCCTCAGTTTCTTGGGACTCGGCCTGCGCCCGCCCGTCACAAGCTGGGGTGTGCTCCTCCAGGACGCGCAGAATATCGTGGCCATCGCCCACACACCCTGGAAGCTCATCCCGGCGCTGTTTGTCATCGCCACCGTCTTTGCCTTCAACTTTCTCGGCGACGGCCTACGCGATGCCGCCGACCCGTATGCGCGATAGCCGATAGGGGCAAGATGCGGCATGAGCATGGCCCCCGGGCGGTGAACCTCGCCACGAGGACGCAGACGGCCCGAGCTGCCCCGCGTGCCCCGGCGCTTTTGGGCGCATCTGCCATTCAAGCTTCCATTTGGGAGCACATGCGGCTGACACGCTTCGCCATGGCGATGATGGTCAGGATAGGTGGGCCGCCCAATGATCGAGGAAGCAGGGTGGCATCAGCAACATAGAGATTGTCGGGAAGCCTGCGGTGATGAAATGACTCTGCCTCCTGTTCAGTCAATGGGAGCGTCCCGCCTGGATGGCCAGCATTGAGGGTCCCCAGGAGGATCTGATCCTGCTTGCCGCCAAACCGGCACAGTATCTCTCTGCAGATCTCGACCCCCTCGCTCAACCGCTGCTTATCCTTGTCAGTCAGGGCTTTGCCAAGAGACCTTGGCGAGATTGTGCCGGTTGGCGAATCTGCTAGTTTGATCATTATTCCCAGGATATCCTTGGCGGGGTGTCTCCACATCTTGTTGAAGAGAAAACTCACATAATCGAAATAGGGCGACAGTGTGAAGTACGGCTGTTGCACCACGAACGGCATTTCGATTTCTCTGTGCTGCGACGCATCGTCATGCTTGATAGCCACGCACAAGACAGGATCCACAAACAGACGCCGCTCACAAGGGATACCCGAGTTCTGCAGGATCACCGGCGTAGCGAATCCCCCAGCAGCAAGGACAACCAGATCGGCGGGATAGAACTGGCGAGACCATCCTTTTCGCGCTTCCACACCCGTCGCGCGCCCGTGCTCAATGACCACTCGTTCCACCCGGCATTTGGTGATCACCTGGGCGCCGCGTGACACTGCCACCTGGAGGAATCGGCGGCTGTCCCACTTCGCCCCGTGCGCGCAGCCGAGGACACACCTGCCACAGCCGATGCACTTTTCGTAATCTCCCATTTTGGGCATAGGTTGAGGGTCGAGATCCATCTCGCGGCAGATCTCAAAGAGTCGCCGTGTGTGCCCGCGCCACCGCCTCTGATGCACGGTCGTGACCGGGATTTCCTGGTAGACCTCCTCGAACTCGGCGTCCAGATCGATGCCCAAGGTCCTCAGATCCCGATCCATGCGGAGCGCGTTGCCGGTACAGATCGTCGTCGTGCCACCGAGGCCGATGCCATTGACCAAAACCATGTCGCGCGTTTTTCGGATCTGGATTGTGGGAAAAGCCAGAGACATCTCTCTCTCGTCAAAGAGCAGAGCGGCTTTCCTTATTCTCTCGATAGCCGACAACTGCAGCGCAAAAGGCCGGAACGCTCCGCCTGCTTCCAGAACGGTCACATCGAACCGGCCCTGCAGCTCTTTGGCAACAGTCGCACCGCCCGCACCGCTCCCCACTACGATGGCGCGTTTCATCCTCGTCTGTCCCCCTTTACACTCAGGCGCGCCCGGCATTGGGCCATCCCTTCGGTTATCCGCGCGGAGAAGATGAGCTGTCTGCCATCTGAGAGAGCGGCGAGCAACCCTCTGTCCATGGCTGACATGACTTGGCAGATCTGGTCGGAATAGAAGCGACTGAAGTAGCACCGGCTAATGACGACACATTCCCCATCGCTCTGGAACTCGATGTCGAGCAGGCGATAAAGGACGCGGCCCAAAGCCATCGCATCTCTCACGGTGCCGATAAGAGCCAACCTCTTACACGCCCTGCCCAGCTCATACGCATTCCTGTAGAGGCGCTCCTGAATGGTTGGCAGATCGTTGCCATCGCGCAGCAACTCGGCCACCCGGCCTTGCGTGAACTGCGCGTACCGGAGCAGGCATTCATCTGCCGATAGCCTGGCGAGCGACGGGATTGGACAGTCAAATGCCTGCGCCGTGGCACGAAGCAGCACCCACAAGACTCGCTTCCTGATGCAGCCAGGCATGCGGGCCTGTAGGAGAACCACTGCCGGGTTCACGTCGTCCCTTCCTTGCGCGCTCGACCGATGTGCAGCGTGTATCCGGGCATGCTTTCGCCGCGGTACAAAGCGTCCAGGATGTCGGAGAACTGCTGTGCTACCACATGGCGCTTCAGCTTGAGGCTAGCCGTCATATGCCCGCCCTCGATAGAAAGGCTGCCCGGCAAGATGACCCACTGTTTCACCTGTTCCGGGTGTGACAAGTGAGCGTTCACCTCCAGGATAGCGCGGTCGATTGCCTCGGTCAAGGATGGGTTGCATCCATCGCCCTTGGCCCAGAGCAAAGCGGTGCAATATGGCCTCGCTTCACCTTCTAGCATTGCTTCGGCGACGCCAGGGATCTCTTTGAGCAACGTCTCGACCTTGGCCGGGTGAACGTACTTGCCATAGGAAGTCTTAATCAGCTCCTTCTTGCGTCCGATGATGACCAGATCGCCTTCGTCGGTCAGGCGTCCCAGGTCGCCAGTGCGCAGCCAGCCGTCTTGACAGGGGGACCCGGCAGAGAAGTATCCCGCAGTCACCTGCGGCCCCCGCACCAGCACCTCGCCATCGTCAGCCACGCGAATCTCCGTATCGGGCAGGGGTTGGCCGACGGTTCCGATCCGGTTTGCGCCTCGTCGGTTCATGGCCACCAGCGGCGCTTCGGTGAGCCCGTACGCGTTATATATCTCGATGCCCAGATCGTGATAGGCACGCAGCAGGCTCTCAGCGACGGGCGCGGAACCGACGATGAGCTGGGCACAACGGTCGAGCCCCGCTTTCCTGAGCAGGGCCCAACGTAGCATTGGGCGCAGCACCCACCCGATAAGGCTCTTCTGCCGCCTCAGGTAGAGCCGCCCCGGCCCTCCCCCCGCGAAGGTTTCCCAGATCTTCTCGTAAACGCGCGGCACGGAGAAAAAGACTGCTGGCCTGACCTGTGGCAGTGCACGAGACAGGCCGTGGATATCCTCGAGGAAGTAGATGTCCACCGGCGCGGGGATGTAATAGGGCGCGTACGTCGCCAGGATGCCCTCGACCACGTGGTTCATCGGCAGAAATGAGAGCCACGAGCCAGCCCTGTGCTTGGCCTTCCACGGCAGCAGCGAGGCTATGCACTCGGCCATCCAGCGGAGGTGCGCGTGATGGAACACGACGCCTTTGGGCTGACCGGTAGTGCCCGACGTGTAGCGCAGCGTTGCCAGATCACCAAAGCCCACCGGCGCGATTGTAGCACTGGCCGCGCCTCCGCCCTGCCCCGTCCCCAGAGCCAGAAATCCATCCCAGGGTATGACCGGACGGGGCAGCTCCTCAGGAGCAGGGCCCCGACAGAACGAGACGATGGGCCGTTCCGCGCAAAGCCACGTGCGCAGCTCATCCAGTTGCCCCAGCAGCTTGGGTGTGCCAACGAGAAGGAGCTTCGCCCCACTGGCCTGGAGGATCGCGTCCACTTCGGCTGGGGGGCTGGTGTAGTAGAGAGGCACACTCACTGCCCCGACCAGCCCGATGGCCACATCCAGAGTAAGATAGCGCGTGCTATTGAAGCCCACAATAGCCACGCGATCGCCAGGGCAGACACCCAACGCGCGCAGCGCACCTGCCGCGCGCAGCATGTCCGCTCGCACCTCTTGGGCACTGCGGGTGACCGTTTTGCCTTCGAACATATCGTGGTAGGTCACACGTCGGCTCTTTCTCCCCAGGCGAAAGAGGATCTGCTCGTGCACGGTGCGGCCCGAGCGGTGCAGAAAGCCCATACGCACAGCATACTCGAGGAGATGGGGGAGGAACTCGCGCCACCGGAGCTCATACGGGCCGAGTAGCCGGTCTATGTTGTCCCGCCCGAACTGCTGTCGCCCCTGCATGTAGGGCATAAGCTCGGATAGCGTACCTAACAAGCCTTCCTGTTGAGGTGTCGTGCGGCCAGGGCGATACCGCCTATGTGGCAGGGGGATCGGGAGGAATACGAGCCGAGGCAGGTTCAGGCCCAGCCGCTCCTTGGCCCACTGACGAACATCCGCGAGCGCATCCCCCACCCCAGGCAGGGAGGCGTCTGGCGCGGTCAGGTGAAAGGTCAGCCCAACGGCGCGAGGATCGAAAGTGAGAGAGGCGATCGCCCGCGCCACATAGTCCACCGGAACCACGTTGAGCCGCAGCTTGGAGCTGGCCGGAAGGACTCGCAGCTTGCCCGTCAGGTACAGGCGAAGGGGATAGTACACCGTGTTGAAGGTCTGTATCGCCCCTGTGCGCGAATCGCCGACGATCATCCCGGGGCGAAAGACAGAAACGGGCAGCTCTTCCTTGGCCGCCTGCACGAGGCGCTCTCCCTCATACTTGCTCTGCTCGTAAGCGGAAGAGAACCCAGATTCGTCGCTGAGGGCCTCCTCTGGCACCAAGCCCCTCCGGCATCCGGCCACGTAGGCGGTGGAGACGTGAGCGAGACGCTGCAGCCCGCCATTTCTGCGCGCAGCGCGGGCCAGCTCCAGCACGTTCGCTACCCCTTGGACGTTCGTCACCCGCAATTCCTCGATAGGCGCATTCAACCTCAGGTCTGCCGCCGCGTGCACGATGTGCGTGACCCGCCGGGCGAGCTCATCGTAAGTGTCTTTGTCCAAGCCAAACTGGGGCAGGGAGATATCGCCGCACACCACCTGAACCCTGCCTCCAACGGCTCCCGCCAGCTCAGGCCAATCAGACCAGACTCGAACAAGCCGCCGCGCGGCTGCTTCCATGTCCTCCGCCCGCACCAAGGCAACGATAGCGCAGTTCGTGTCCTGCAAAAGCCGCCCGGCGATCTGACCGCCCAGGAAGCCAGTCGCCCCCGTAAGCAGTACCGTGTCACTCATGTCGCCACCTCCCATCCACGCGCTTGCACAAAGCCACGCAGCAGTTCTCGGTTACGCCGCGCCTGTTTGGTGTGTTCCTGATACCCTCGCCGCAATAGATCCCGCACAGATGCTGGATGGGCGAGCAGCTCCGCGACGCGCTCCCGGAGGAGAAGATACAGGTTCGGATCGCGCGGCTCGAGAAAGTACCGGTCCCGCAAGCCCAGGTCGGCGTAGATGGTCTTGAGCCGCAAGTCGTGGCCCACAGCCAACTGAGGAACCTGGGCAGCCAATGAGAGGACGCAGGCGTGGTAGCGAGAGGTCACCAGTAGATCTAGGCTCCTCAGGAGCACCGTCATCTGCGAGGCGTTATACTCGCGGGCCGAGAACAACCGTGCCTGGTCGGCATGCGCCATGCGACGCAGGATCTGCTGAGCAAACGCTTCGTCCAGTTGCTCCATGCAGATCAGGGCCACTGCTTTGTCATGCTGGGCAACGAGGGAATCGGCTAGAGTGGCGTAGCTGGTGGCCAGGGCCTCCGTCGCGCGCGACCGTTCCGGCGAACGCGAGTAGTAGAACGGCCACTTGTAGCAATCCTCTCGCCGTCCCCAGGGACGGATGACCACGGGCCACAGGTATGGGTCCACCACGGCCAGGCCAACGATGCCCCGCCCTGCGGCAGAGGGCCAGGCCCGCTGGACCCATCCTTCGTCGGCGCGCTCCGGGCGGAAGGTGAAGGCATTATCCGCCGTCACTTCGATCGGCGCCCTCACTCCAAAGGAGCGCAGGCGCTCAGCGGCAGCCCGTGCGCGCACGATAATCAGATCGGTCTTGCTGGCTTCGCTGCGCATCAACCGCCGGTTGAGAGGCGACTTGACCTCCCCCGCATCCACCGCATACGCCAGGCACGGCTTGCCCGCGGCATGCGCAGCCCGAGTCGCCAACAGAAAAGCCCACAGAAGCGCCGAGGCCCAGGTATCCATATAGGTGCTGCCCTCCACCAGGAAGAGCATGTCGTGCGCTTTGATCAGGCGGTGGACGACAGCGAAAAAGAGCGAGGGGATGGGTACAATGTCCAGGTAGGGGTCTTCTTTCAGGTAGCGGCGCAGGTTCCTCTCATTGAGCGTTGGAACTGTGATGCGCGCCTCGGAGCCTAGCACAGCTCGCACGTCTTCGATGTCGGACAAAAGCAATGCTTCGGCCCCGGTGTTATTGGCCCCATTGTAGCCTACAAGAAGCACCCGTGGTTGACTCGTTTTCATCCTTACCTCCCTCCGCCACCTGCGGTCTACGCACAAGTATAATCTAGCATACTGTCCGTGTCATCGGCAAAATGAAGGATGTGGACACCACAAAAGGTGGGTTTTGCTGACCCGAACGATAAGCAAAAAGCTGACAGATGGTAAAGACACGCATAGCTCCAGACATCTACCAACGCCGACCGCGGTGCACGACACGGATGGGTGCTCACGACTTGCAGGCTTGTCCACATTGTCGCTTCTCTCGAGGCGGCCTGGGAGCACTCTCGTTTTGACAGACACCCCGCACGGGTGTATACTTGGTCTGTCAAAACACCCTTGGAGTATCGGATGACAGCAATCTTTCCCTTTACGGCGATCGTCGGCCAAGACCAGATGAAACGGGCGTTGATCTTGAACGCCATCAACCCGCAGATCGGCGGCGTCCTGATCCGCGGCGAGCGAGGCACCGCCAAATCCACCGCTGCTCGTGCGCTCGCGGCGCTCCTGCCCGAGATCGAGGTGGTCGAAGGATGCCTCTTTAGCTGTGATCCGAACCAGCGGGAAGCATTGTGCGATTTCTGCAAAGCAAACCTTGAGCGCGGCCCGCTGCCAACAACGCGCCGGCGCACGCGCTTTGTGGATCTGCCGGTGAGCGCCACCGAAGATCGCGTCGTGGGCACACTTGACATCGAGCAGGCGATCAAGAAAGGTGAGCGGCATTTCGAGCCCGGCGTGTTGGCTGCCGCAAACCGTGGATTGCTCTACGTGGACGAGGTCAACCTGCTCGACGATCATGTGGTGGACCTGCTGCTGGATTCGGCGGCCATGGGCGTGAACGTGGTCGAGCGGGAGGGCATCTCCTTCTCGCATCCGGCGCGCTTCATCCTGGTCGGCACCATGAACCCGGAAGAGGGCGAGCTGCGGCCGCAGTTGCTGGATCGCTTCGCGCTCTGCGTCGAGATCAAGGGCATCGCCGATCCGGAGCAGCGCGTGGATATCCTCATGCGGCGACTGGCGTATGAGCAAGACCCGGAACAGTTCTATGCCGACTGGCTGCCCCAGGAAGAGACGCTCTCACGGGTCATCGCGCAGGCGCGTGTCTTTTTGCCACACGTTACCTACAGCATGCACCATCTGTATAGCATCGCGCAACTGACCGCCGAGTTCCAGGTGGATGGCCACCGCGCGGACATCGTGATCCTCAAGACGGCGATCGCGCAGGCCGCTTTTGAGGGACGCACCGAGATCAACGAACACGATATCCTGCTGGCCGCCGAGCTAGCGCTGCCGCATCGCCTGAAAAAGCAGCCGTTCCAGGAGATCGAAGCGCAGATGCAAAAGCTCGAATCCAAATTGGAAAAGGTGCGCACTGAGCTGCCGACCGACGCGCCGGCCAACCTGCCGCCAGAGGAGGTAAAAAAAAAGCCTCTGGTGACCAACCTGCAACCACTCCCCCGACCCCCGGCCAGGGAGTCCCGCTGAAAGGGCACCACGCGGACGCCCCGACGATCTCGGCTATTCGCCAGGCGGATATGCCGGTCAAGGTGGGCGAGCCATTTCGTGCCCAGCGCCTGGCGACGCCGCTAGATCGCCTCATGCGGCGTTCCAGCGGCAAGCGCAGCTTTACCCGCACTAGCCGCAAGCGCGGTCGGTATGTCTCCAGCCGTCCACCGAAAGGGCGGCTGACCGATCTTGCCTTCGACGCCACCATCCGGGAAGCCGCGCCGCACCAGGTGCGGCGCCCGCGCCGCAATCTGGCGATCAATGTGGACAGCGCGGATCTCCGCGAAAAGATCCGCGTGCGCCGTGCCGCCAATCTGATCCTCTTTGTGGTGGACGCCAGCTGGTCTATGGCCGCAGCGGAGCGAATGGTGGCCACCAAGGGGGCGGTTTTCTCCCTTCTCATGGATGCCTACCAGAAGCGTGACCAGGTTTCGATGATCACCTTCCAGAAGGAATCGGCCAGACTGGTGCTTCCTCCCACTTCCAGCGTTGACCTGGCGCAGAAACTGTTGTGCGACCTGCCGGTGGGCGGCAAGACCCCGCTCTCGCGCGGCCTCTATATGGCGTATGAGGTCATGATGCAGGCGCGGCGCAAGAACCCGGAGGTCATGCCGCTCATGATCCTTCTGACGGATGGCGCCGGGAATGTGTCTATCTCGGACAACCCGCCGCAGGAAGAGGCGCTGTACATCGCCAGCATGATCAAGAACAGTGGCGTGCGTTCTGTGGTCATCAACACCGAGCACGAAGCCCTAGATCGAGGATTGGCACAAGGGCTGGCTGACAAGCTCGGCGCGCCCTGCTATAGCCTGGGGGACATCAGGGCCGAGGCGCTGTACGAGACGGTGCGCGACGAGCTCAAAGCCAAGTGACTGCCCGGGCGAGGTGGATGTGAACGTTCACACAGAGGAAGGGTGGCACGAGCGGTACGAGGCTTTTCGCCAACAGCTCCGCCAGCATCTTCTGGCACTGGTGGATGTGCTTTCGCCTCTTTCCGGTGTCTCTCCAGACGATCTGCAAAAGCTCCAGGATGCCATCCAGCATGTGAGCGGACTCTTTTCGCTGGTTGTGCTCGGCGAGTTCAACTCGGGCAAGTCCACCCTGATCAACGCGCTGCTGGGCACACACCTGCTGCCAGAGGGCGCGACTCCGACAACCGACCGCATCCATATGATCACACATGGGCCCGTGGCCGCCATCGTGCGACGTGGCGACGATATCGTTGAGTGGACCTATCCCGCCGAATGGCTGCGCGCCCTTTACCTCGTAGATACTCCCGGCACGAACACCATCTTTCGCCAGCACGAGGAGCGTGCACGCCGGTTCATTCACCGCGGCGATATCCTCTTTTTCCTCATCGCCGCCAACCACCCCTTCGCCGAGACGGATCGGCTCTATATGGACCTGCTACGCGAGTTTGGCGCCAAGACGGTGTTGGTCGTCTCGCAAACCGATCGGCTGGGAGGCACGGATGAGCTAGCCCAGGTGCTGGCATACGTGCGCGACACAGCGCGTCGACTTTTCGGCGTTGACCTGCCGGTCGTGCCTGTATCGGCACGGCTGGCCTTCCAGGCGGCAGAGGCCACCGATCCAGGCGAGCGGAGGGCCTTGCAGGCAGAGAGTGGCATGGACCGCATCTGGGAGATCATCCGGCGCGAGACGTCGGCCGAGAGCCGGGCACGCCAGAGCCTGCTGACCTCGCTGCGCGTAGGGCAATGGCTGCTCAACCGCTACCGGCCGCTGGTGGAGGCGCAACTAGCTCAATGGCAGGAGGATATCGAGTTCGTTGGGAATATCGAGGCGCAATTGGCGACCTATCAGAGCGAGGCAATCGGGCGCTTGCCACTGCTGACAGCGCGACTGGATGCCACCATCGCGCAGATCGGTGAGCGCGCACAGCAGAGCCTGCAGGAGGACTATTCGCTGGGCAATGTCGGGCGCGAGATCGCACGCCACCTCTTGCGTATTCCTTTCTTGTCTGGCCCACCGCGCGAGGAAAAGGAAGGAGCACTCACTCGGTTTCTGCAAGTGGACGTGCCGGAGCAACTGGGCTGTCTGCTCCACGATGTGGACGCATCGGTGCGACGCGAGGGGGAGGCGATGGTGCGGGATACCGTGCAACACGTCAATCGCTACCTCTCGCCCGCACGGCCAGCGCTCACCTCGCGCATGATTGGCGAGATTCGCGTGCCAGCCTCAGAGACGTCGCCCTCCGCCGAGCTAGAGGAGGCAACCAAGGGGCTGGAGCAGGCCTTACGTGAAAGCGAGCTTGTCCCTTTCGTGCAGCGTTGGACGGCGCTGGCGCGAGGCGCATGGTGGCGCACCATCGCATGGGAGGTCGTCGTGCTCGTCGCCGCGCTGGCGCTCAGCTACTATGTGCGCACCTTTGTACCGGCTGAGGAGCGCACGCAACTCTATATTTGGATCGTGGCCGGAGCCCTCGTGCTGGGCAGTCTGGCGCTTGCACTCTTGCCGTTGCGCCGCGCCTGGGCGCGTCGCATACTGCATCGGGCCATCGCACGCCTGCAAAAGGCGCTGCAAACGCGCATCACACAGCGGGTCCAGCGACAGGTGCAGCGCTACCGCGATACAGCCGAGACAGCGATCGCGCCGTTCGGCCGCCTAGTGCGCACGGAGGAGGCAAGGCTTCATCAGAACGTAGCACGTATCAATGAGGTTGAGGCGTCCATGCTCTCCCTGGAGATTATGCTCAGCTCAGAACAAGAGGGATAAGCCGGAATGGAACGTCAATTCCCCCCGCCATACGACCGCATCTATCAAGAAGAGATCGCCCTGCTGACTGCCGCGCGTGCGGCGCTGGCGCGGCTCGACATCGTGTCGGCGGAGGACCTGAAGCGCGTCGAGGATATGCTGGAACACCTGAACCAGCTCTTCTTGCTGGTGGTGGTTGGGGAGTTCAACTCGGGCAAGTCCACCTTCATCAATGCGTTGTTACAGGACGATTATCTGCCAGTGGGCATCCTTCCCACGACCGCCAGGATCACCATCGTCCGTCATGGGGTGCTCAAGGGGAGCCGCAACGAGGATTCGATGATCGTGCTAACGCACCCTGCGCCGGTGTTGGAAAAGATGAGCATTGTGGATACGCCGGGCACGAATGCGGTCTTTCGCCAACACGAGAAGCTCGCCCACGAGTTTGTGCACCGCAGCGATTTCGTCTTCTTTGTGATGGCGGCGACGCACGCCTTTGCCGAGACGGATCGCGTCTATCTGGAGCTGGTGCGGCAGTACGGCCCCAAGGTCGTCATCATTCTCAACCAGATTGATCTCCTTGCCGATCAGAGGGAGGTGCACGAAGTGGAACGCTTCATCGGCGAGCAGTGCGCCTCGCTCCTCGGCTTCCGGCCGGAGATCATCCCGGTCTCCGCCAAGTGGGCCACCGAATCGTTCCGCCTGCACAATCTGCCACACCGTCGCAAGCTGTGGGAAGACAGCAACATGCAGCAGGTGGTGGACTTGGTCAACAACCGCCTCAATGAAGAGGTGCGTCTGCGCGAGAAGCTATCCACGCCGCTGCGGGTGGTGCAAACGGTCGCCACGCGGTACCAGGGCGCGCTCGCCGAGCAGTTGGCACTGCTGGCGCGCGATTTCGCCGCCATCAACGAGATCGAGGCGCAGGAGCACGCCTATCAGCAGACGATTACCTCGCGGCTGGATCGCAAGCTGGATCGCCTAGAGCCGACCTTTGACGGGATGCTGCAGCGGGGGAACCGTTTCATTGACGAGAACCTGCAATTCCGCGCGCTGGCACACCTCCTGAACCGACAGGAGTTCCAGAACCGCTTCCAGGAGGCGGTCATCGCCGATGCTCCCGCGGCGATCACCTCGCAGGTGAACCAGATAGTAGACGAGCTCATCACCGAAGACCGCAGACAGTGGCAAGCCACTTTTGCCGCGATGCGTCAGATGCTCATGCGCCACCAGGACGAGATCATCGGCGCGGTGGACGACGACTTCCAGGTGAGCCTAGAGGCATTCGAGGACAATGTGCGGCAGGCGGAGAGAGCGCTGATGCGCTATAGCCGGCAGGATGCCGCCAGCTCCGTGCGCGATATCCAGCTCGGCGCGATCGGCGAGACCATCATCACCGGTGTCTCGGGGCTGGTCGGCGGCATCATTATGATGGCGGTGATAGACGACATCATCCGCGCGCTGATCGCCATACAGGCCGGGGCGACTATCTCTGCCCTGGTGGGTCCCCTGGGGTGGGCGGTAGGCGGAGCAGCCACGCTGGGTGGCTCTGCCTGGCTCATCTCGCGGCGCTTGCCGCGCGCCCGGCAGCAGGCCAAGCAGGCGCTGCAGGAACAGATCGGCCAACTGCGCCGGACTTTCGAAGAGGCGCTATCGGCCTCCACCAGCCAGGAGTTCACGGCGTTTCGCAGCCAGATTCACCAGGCTCTGACGCCGGTAGAGAGCTATCTCACACGGCTGCGCGATGAGCTGCAGAGCGTGCAAGACCAGTTGAACGAAGTGAAGCAAGAGGCAACCCGTCTACAGAACGCCATCGAAGGATGACGAAAACCTCCCGCAGGGCCAATCCCTGCGGGAGGTTGCGCATTATGCCGCCGCCGCGTAGAGATCGTCCACCAGCCGCATGCTGCGAGCGGCCTCGGTGAAATTCGTCTCCGGCTCTTTGCCCTCTTTCAGGCAGTCTATGAAGTGCCGGTTCTCCCCGAAAAAGCCATAGTAGACGTGCCACTCATCGGTGCCTGCGCTCTCCTGCGTCGTGATGACGCGGCCCTGCGGGCTTTCTGGCGTGTAGATGCGCGCTTCGCGATCCGGATCAATGAACGCCGATATCCCCTGCGCGTGCATCTCAAAGGTGTGCACGCGCCCGCCGGTCGCCCAGTTGGTCATCAGCACGCCGGTGCCGCCGCTGGCGAACTTGACCACGGCGTGGCAGGCGTTCTCGCGCGTCCAACCAAAGTGGCCCATGACGCTGGCCACCTCGTCCACTGCTCCGCCCATCCAGCGCAGCGCGTCCACCGCGTGGATCGCATCACAGTGTAAATAGTCAATAGCGCCGCGATAGTAGAGCGCTTCTGGCATTGCCTTGTAAAAGACCGAGACGCAGTGATTGATCGGCCCTTGCGACTCGACCATGGCACGCACTTGTCGCATCAGCGGGATAAAGCGTCGGTTGAAGCCCACCATCGTGCGCACACCCTTGCTCGCCGCCTTGAGCGCCAGGCTTTCCGCCTGAAAGGTCGTTACGGCAGGCGGCTTTTCGATAAAGACGTGTAGACCGCGCTCGATGACGTCCATGGTGATATCGAAGAGGTGATACGGCGGCATCAGGACATAGACAGCATCGGCCTTTTCCGCGTCCAACATGCGGCGATAGTCGGTATATCGCCGGCTGATACCAAAAGCATCGCCGGTGCTCTGGCACTTGCTCTCCACCAGGTCGCACAGCGCCACGATCTCCACGTCTGGCATCGCCCGCAGCGACGGATAATGCACCCGATTGGCCAGCGCCCCCGCGCCGATCACGGCCACTCTAATCTTGTCCGGCATGGTTACCTCCCCCAATGATGTAGTAAGCGGCCACCCGTGGCTTAGAGCGCCGCCAGACGCTCCTGCACATACGAGACGAGATCGCGATAGCCGCCGATGAACTGGCGCAGCGTCTTGACCACCGGGCCAAAGCTGGCGAACTCGGTCGGCGTCATCCCGTCCTCATCATACGCCCGGCGAAAGTCGGCCAGCCGCGTCTGCAGCTCTTCGAGCAGATCTTGCGGCAGCGGCTTGTCCACGTCGGCGCGCAGCGGCGTCCCCTGCGCGATGATCCGCTCCTGCAGCTCTGGCGGCACCGACACGACATAGTCGCCGCCGAGAAAATCGCCCAGGTCATGGTAGGGGCGGAAGGATGCGAGGAGGATGACGCTCTTGTACGCGCGCTCGCGAAAGATACGCAGCGCCTTTTGCGTGACGGCAACGCCGGCGCGGTTGATCAGCTCCTCCGCGATGCCCAGCCCTTGCTCGCGATTGACGTCGCGCAGATGATCATCCAGTCGCCCGGTCATGATCACCGCATAGTTTCGCACGCGGCTCGTGTCCACGCCCCGCTGTTGCGCCTGGGCGAGGCCGCGCCGGAATGCCTCGGCCACGCCGATGACTTGCGGCACGCCGTAGCTGAGCGTGCCCACGGTGCTGACCCCTTCGGCAGTGAGCGCCTCCATCGCCACGAGGCCCGCGGCCGTTACCGGCAGCTTGATCAACAGATTGGGCGCCCAGCGGCTGATGGTGCGCGCCTGCGCGATCATCGCCTCGGCGTTGGCGTGGTTGTTCGGGTTCACCTGCACGCAGAGTCGGCCGGTGTGTCCCTGAGTTCGGTAGTATACCGGCGCCATGATGGCGGCATCTTCCAGCGCGATGCCGCGCACCACGTGCCAGGCCACTTCCTCCGGGTCAGTGATTCCCTGCCGCTTGTACGCCGCGATCTCCACATCCCAGCGCAGCGCAGAGATGCGCGCCGCGCGTGGCATGAGGACTGGGTTGCTGGTCACGCCGACCGCGCCCCATGTGGCGGCGCGGCGAATCTCGGCCGGCTCTGCCGAATCGTTCCAGAACTCGGTCGGATAGCGGCGCGTCCATTGCACAAAATAGTTGTCTGCAGCAGTCATCAGCTCGGCTTGCCTCCTGTGATGAGATCGCCCTGCCGGCGGCAGGACAAGACGTCCGACATGATACGCCAATCCCGCCTGGCTGGCAAAATGCCGGTGGTGTTGACCTGCCCGCAGAATCCACTATAATTCTGGCGGGCCGATACCGCCGATGGCAGAATATGGCCCCAGGAGGAATATCGGTGAGCAAGGTCGCCGCGCTGGCGCGGCCATGCATCCTACGTCGTAAGGCATATATCCCTGGCAAGCCAGTGGAGGAAGTCAAGCGGGAGCTAGGGCTCAGCGATATCATCAAGATGGCATCCAATGAGAACCCGTTGGGCACGTCGCCACTCGCGCTCCAGGCGATGATTCGGGAGTTGCAGGAGAATGGCAACCGCTACCCGGAGAGCGTGCCGCACGAGCTTGGCCGGAAGGTGGCACAGTTCTATGGCGTGCAGCCAGAGCAGGTCTTTTTCGATAATGGCGAGGACGGCGTCATTGTCGTCTTGGGCCTGACTTTCCTCAATCCCGGCGAGGAGGTGTTGGGCGGCGAGATCACCTTCTCCGCTTATGAGAACATGGCGTGCAAGATGGACGCAACCTATGTCAAAATCCCGCTGACGACGGACTACCGGCTGGATGTGGATGCCTTTCTGGCGCGCATCACTCCCCGCACCAAGATGATTTTCCTCTGCAACCCCAACAATCCGACAGGCACGATCATCACCGCGGACGAGTTCGACCGCTTGCTGAGGGGTGTGCCAGAGTCGGTACTGATCATCACGGACGAGGCATATGCGGAGTTTGCCGACGATCCCGCCTTTCCGCACAGCATCTCCTATCTGTCCCGATATCCGAACCTGGTGATCATGCGCACCTTTTCCAAGCTGATGGGCCTGGCAGGATTGCGCATCGGCTATGCCATCGCACACCCGGAAGTCATCGGGCTGCTGTTGCGCACCCACGAGCCTTTCCCCGTCAACCGCGCGGCGCAGGCAGGCGCGCTGGCAGCACTGGATGATGTGGACTTTATACGGCGCACGCTGGACGTGAACCGGCGAGGGCGCGAGCAGCTTTACGTCGGCCTTGACGCGCTGGGACTGCGCTACTATCGCAGTCAGGCAAACTTTGTCTTCGTGGACCTGGGCCGCCCGGTCGAGCCGGTCTATGCGGCGATGCTAGAGCAGGGCGTGATCGTGCGGCCGCTGACCTCCTTTGGCCTGGGACATGGCCTGCGCATCAGCGTCGGCACGGCGGAAGAGAATGCGCGCACACTCGCGGCGCTGGAGCGGGCGCTGGCGGCCACAACACCCGCGTGAGAGTCGGAGTTGAGCCGCAGATAGATGCACAGCTTAGCGAGCCATGCGTTATGAGGAGAGCGCGATGACCAAGATCACGGACCTAAAGGGGTACAGCTATCCACTGACACCACGCGGCATCTCCTCTATCGTCGGCGACCTGCCCTGGCACTATGGCACGGAATATGTCAACATCGCCTACTGGGCCGACCCGGACGCTATTGCCGCTTATCTGCCGGAGCCGCTGGCGCCGGGGCCAGAGCCGGATCGCGCCTATGTGGCCTTCAGTCGGTGGTGGTCACTCTGGGACAACCAGCCGGATATGGCGTTTGTCTGCCCGGAGCGCACCCAGTATCATGAGGCGGCCATCTGGATCGGCTGCTCATATCAGGGCCAGCCGGGGCAGATGTGCGTGCACATCTGGGTGGATAACGACTTTACCATGGCACGCGGCTGGTTCATGGGCTTTCCCAAAAAGCTCGGGCAGATACAGATCACCCAGTATCACCCGTGCAACCCGATCATGCCAGCCCTGGGGCCCGGCGTGCGGTTGAAGGGGATCGTCGCGGCGCATGGGGAACGGCTAATCGAAGGGACGCTGCGCATCGTGCGGCGCATCACCCGCGCCGAACTTCCCTACCCGATGGGCGCGCCTCTCTTTCACATCCGCCACTTTCCCAGCATTGTGCGCGGCGCGCCGCCATCGGTGCTGGAGCTGGTGAGCCTTGGCACGGAGAATGTGCGCTACGGCGATGATATCTGGGCGGGCGAGGGGTCGCTCCGCTTCTTCCCATCCGAGATCGAGGAGCACATGCCGCTCGCCCCGCGCGAGATCATCGGCGCGTATCATTATACTTCCGGCTATACCTTCCCCGGCGGCCAGGTGCTGCACCGTTGGGTGTAAAGGAGGTCAACGTGCGCATCCTCCTCACCGGCGGCAGCGGCATGCTCGGCGCGAACCTTTGCCTGCTAAACCCTGGACACGAGTTGTATCCCACCTATGCCACGCACGCGACCCGACATCCCAACGCACTGCCGCTGGACATCACCGACCCCGCCGCCGTTGAAGCGGCTGTCGCGCATCTGCAGCCAGAGGTGATCATCCACACAGCAGGCATGACCAAGCCACTGGCGTGCGAGCAAGACCCGGAGATGACCCATCGTGTCAACGTGGGTGGCACAAAGTACCTGGTGGAGGCAGCCGAGCGCGTCGGAGCGCGCTTTGTCTTTCTTTCCACCGACGTCGTTTTCGGCGATAGCGAGGCGGCGCGCGATGAGGACAGCGCGCCGAACCCGATGTCGGTCTATGGGCGCAGCAAGGCCGCCGCAGAGGCGATCGTGGCGTGCGTCAGCCGCGACTATGCCATCGTGCGCATCTCGGTGCTGTACGGATGGAGCAGCCAGTACAGCACCAGCTTTGCCGAATGGGTGCTCTCCCAACTCCGCGCTGGGCAGCGCGCCTCCCTCTTTGCCGACCAATGGCGACAGATGACCTATATCCCCGACCTGGTGGCCGCGCTCTACGAGCTGGCGACGCGGCCCGCGCCGCTGAACGGCATCCTGCATGTCGTGGGGCCGGACGTGGTCACGCGGCACTCCTTCGGCCTGGAGTTGGCCCGCGTCTTTGGCCTGCCCGATGCGCTGGTGGCGCACGCGTCGGTGCATGACCTCCCCGCGCTCGCCGCTATCTCGCCCGACCGTGCGATTCTCGACACGGGCAAGATGCAGCGTCTCCTGCACGCGCGCATCTCACCGGTGGCGGAGGGACTCCGCGACATGCGGGCCCGCGAAGCGGCGGGCTATCCAACGCGGTTTGCGGCCTGGTTCTAGCATGGGAGCGATCGCACCGTGTCCATCCCGCCTCTTCAGCCCGCAGCCCGTATCGCGCAGAGAGCCGCGATGACGTTGGCCGACTTTCGCCGCGCGCGCGACGCAGGGCAACTGGATGCGACGAGGCTGCACCGCTGGGCGCGTCAGGCCGCCGACAACTTTGTCGCCTACTATCACACCTGTGATGGCTACCTGGCAGAGGCGATCACGCTGCTGTGCGAGATCGCCATACTGCCCGACGCGGCGCTGGCAGAGCCGGGATGGCGTGGCCTCTTTTCCTTCCTCGTGGAGCGCCTCAGCGATTCGTTCGATCCACGCTACTGCGCCCTCTATGATCGCCTCTTTGTGCAGGTAGTTACCTTTGCGCGGCGGCTTCCCGCCGGGGCCGCGCTCGACGACGCACTCCGCCGTTTCGGCCTGTATGGCCCTGACGAGCTGCTGCAGCGCAAGCAGCGGCTGCAGCATCCCGCTCCCCTACCACTCGGGGCGCGGCAAGCGGTGCGCAAGGTCCTAATCCCATCGCGGGTGACGATCGGCGCGGATGTCGCTGTGACGAGCGTCCTCATGGCCAAGGCGAAAGGGGTGTTCCCGCGCGCTGAGATCATCCTGCTGGCGCCGCCAGCGACGCGCGCCCTCTACGCAGGGGATGCGCGCGTGCGTGTGCAAACGATCGCTTACGATCGCGGCGGCGACTTGATCCAGCGACTCACCGCCTGGCTGGATGTGCTGGCGATGGTGGATGTCGAGACAGCAGGGCTGGCCGCAGGCCAGTACGTCGTCATGGACCCGGATTCGCGCCTGACGCAGCTCGGCATCTTTCCGTTGATCGCGGATGATATGCGCTACTACTTTTTCCCCAGCCGCGGCTATCGCCTGGAGGGCCTGGAGGCGATCAGCGAGCTGGCCGCAGCGTGGCTGGCAGAGGCATTCGGCGCGGAGCCTCCCGCCGCGCCATACCTGGCGCTTGCCCCGGCGGATGTGGCGTATGGGCGCAAGATGGCCACGGCGTTGCGCGATAGGGCGCGCCCGCATCTCGTCCTGCTCAATTTCGGTGTCGGCGGCAACGAGCGCAAGCGCGTGGATGATGCCTTCGAGGCCGAGTTGATGGCGCGCCTGCTCACTACGGGGAGCCGCCTCTTGCTGGCGAAGGGGGTGGGGGCAGAAGAGGTGGCGCACGCTGAGCGGCTGCTGGCGATGCTGCGCACGCGCGGCCACACCGTCAGCGAGATCGCGCCTGACGTCGACGCCCCACCATCGCCCCTCTCCGACGTGGTGGCGTGGCAGGGCAGCCTGGGCGCGTTCGCCGGTCTCATCGGCGCCAGCGACCTCTATCTGGGCTATGACTCGGCGGGGCAACACATCGCCGCCGCGCTGGGCGTGCCGACCATTGATATCTTTGTGGATCGGCAGTACCCACTCATCGCCAAGCGCTGGAAACCGTATAGCCCGGGGCATGTCGAGGTCATCACCGCGGGGAGCGATCCACCGTTTCCCCCGGCGGAGCGGGAAGCGCTGCTGGCCGCAACAATGGCAGCCTATCGCTGGCTGCGCAGATAGGCGAGAGACACCTTCGTGGGCGCATCCCAACCCGGATTTGGCGTCCCGCAGCTTTCACGCGATAATGGCAGCCGATCGGACACGTCAAGGAGGAACACATGCCAGAGCGTCTGTTGTTTCCTGAGGGCTTTCTCTGGGGCGCGGCGACCGCTTCGTACCAGATCGAAGGCGCTTACGATGAGGCAGGCAAGGGCGAGTCCATCTGGGATCGCTTCTCCCACACGCCGGGCAAGATCTGGGGTGGCGATACCGGCGATGTGGCATGTGACCACTATCACCGCGTCGCGGAAGATGTGGCGCTGATGGCAAAACTCGGCCTCCAGGTATACCGCTTTTCCATCTCCTGGCCGCGCATCCTGCCGCAAGGCAAGGGCAAGGTCAACAAGGCCGGGATCGAGTTCTACGACCGGCTCGTGGACCGTCTCATGGATGCAGAGATCATCCCCTTTGTCACGCTCTACCACTGGGACCTGCCGCAGGCGTTGCAGGACATGGGCGGCTGGGCGAACCGCGATGTTGCCTACTACTTTCGCGACTATGCGGCGATCGTGGCCGACGCGCTGGGTGACCGCGTGCGACACTGGATCACGCACAACGAGCCGTGGGTTACCGCTGTACTGGGTTATATGACCGGCGTGCATGCGCCAGGGATTGCTGACTCCCGACAGGCCGTACTGGCAGCGCATCATCTTCTGCTCTCGCATGGCGAGACTGTCCGCGCGTTACGCGACATCCTCGATGACGCCACCCAGCTTGGCATCACGCTCAACTTTTCCCCCGCCTATCCCGCGACCGAGAGCCCGGAAGACGCAGTAGCGGCGCAGAAAGCCGATGCCTTTAGCAACCGCTGGTTCCTCGATCCGATTTTCCGGGGCCATTACCCCGAAGAGTTACAGGAGCGCTTTGCCGACGAGATGGAAGAGTGGTCGCCCGACGACCTCGCGGCGATGGCCGCGCCCATTGATTTCCTCGGCGTCAATTACTATAGCCGACAGGTGGTCCACGCTGACCCATCGCAGCGCGCGGGGTATCGCAGCGTGCGGGTGCAAGAATCCAGGTACACGGACATGGATTGGGAGATCTTTCCCCAGGGGCTGTATGATCTGCTGACGCGCCTGCAGCGCGACTATGATCCGGCGGCGCTGTATATCACCGAGAACGGTGCGGCGTTCAAGGATGTGTTGGAGCCGGGGCGGCGGGTGCGCGATCAGGAGCGAATTGACTATCTACACGATCACTTCATCAAGGCGCATGAAGCGATCCAGGCCGGTGTCAAGCTGCGCGGCTATTTCGTCTGGTCGTTGATGGATAACTTTGAATGGGCCTATGGCTACTCCAAGCGGTTCGGCATCGTCTATGTGGACTATGAGACTTGCGAGCGCATCCCGAAGGATAGCGCCCGCTGGTATCACGATGTCATCGCCGAGAATGGCCCTCTAGCCAAAGAGAATGGGAAAGGCACAGGCGTATCATGACCGCTCTACCCTGGTCGCCCGCACGCGTCCGCGACCGCCTGCTAGAGCTGCAAGCGGCGATCCGTGATACCCTGATCGCAGCGTTACGTACCCAGCAGGCCGAGACGCTGGCCGCTGTCGCCACCCAGCGCGGCGGTGATACTATCTATCGCATTGACTTGCAGGTGGAGCGGCTGCTCATTGACTACTGCGAGCGATGGAGCGCCGAGTGCCCGCTGATCCTTATTGCCGAGGGAATCGGCGAAGGAGACGAGGAGGGATCGGTCGTCCTGCCGCACGGCACCGCGCCGGAGGATGCAGCACTGCGTGTTATCATGGACCCGATTGACGGCACGCGGGGCCTGATGTACGACAAACGGAGCGCCTGGTCGCTGGCCGGGGTCGCACCCAACCGCGGCGCGGGGACGAGCCTGCGCGACATTGTTGTGGCGGCGCAAAGCGAGCTGCCCACGACCAAGCAATACCTGGCGGACACGATTTGGGCGATCCGCGGGCAGGGGACGCACGGCATCCGCCGCAACCTGCTCACCGGCGAAGAGCAGCCGTTCACGCCACGGCCGAGTGGCGCAAGCGATCTTGACCACGGCTTTGCCATGTTGAGCGAGTTCTTTCCAGGGCGACGGGCCATCATCGCGGAAATGCAGGATCGGCTGGTAGCAGAGATGGGCGCGCTGGATGTGGACCGAGTACGCGTGTTCAATGACCAGTACATCAGCACCGGCGGCCAGCTTTACGAGCTGATGATGGGCCACGACCGCTTCAACGGCGACATCCGCGCGCATCTGATGCACGCATCGCACCTGCCCGGGCCACCGCCGGGCCTTGCCGTACACCCGTACGACCTCGCCAGCGAGCTGGTCGCCCGCGAGGCAGGCGTCATCGTTACAGGATTGGACGATGAGCCGTTGGCGGCACCACTGACGGTGGATGACAACGTCTCGTGGCTGGCATACGCCAATCCGGCGCTGCACGCGCGCATCGCGCCGATCATGCGGCGGCTTTGCGCTGACTATGGCTTGATCTAGGCGTGTCGTGTTGAGCCCATCACTCGCCTAGTGACCTCTCCTTGGACGCGGCCAGAAACGCCACACCAACACGGCGATCAGCACGAGGGTGCCAAGGGCGATAGGGCGCGGATCGGTCAGCACCCCGCTGGGCGTGCGCCAGCGCAGGGCGCGCACATGGGTCAGGATGAGACGCGCCACCCGCCATGGCTGGGAAATCGCCTGCTGGGGCCCGCGCCGCCAGTCATCGAGCAGGCGATCAAGGTCACGGCGCCGAAAGCGGAACACAAAGTGCACCGTCTTGGCGAGGCCCGCCTCCAACTCGGCCTCATCCCCGCCACGCGGCACGATGGTATAGTCGGCGCGGGGATGTTCGCCCACGAGCCGAATGCCCCAGCGTGGCGGCCAGAGCGCCAGCGAAAAGGCTCGCCGCAGGCTGGAAAAACCGCGCCAGTGCTCGGCGAGAGCGCTGCCGACAGACTGCCGTAGCTCCAGCAAGCGTTGCGCCAGCCGCTCATCCTGGTTTGAGGGTTCCAGCAATTCTGTCTCTTTCACGGTCCACCTGTGCGCTCAGTCGGAGAGGCAGTGCTGTGCCGCCCCGCCGCAGCCCCGCTTCTCAGGCAATTCAGGCAATATTCTAGCGCGTTCTTGCCAAGTACCAAAAGAAGCCCGGCTCTTCGCCGCCTTGTGTTGTCCTTGACCTGGCTTCCAAGCGGCGGTATAATGCCGCGATAATGTTTCTGGAACGACGGTGAATCGCTGCCCGTGAAAGGATTGGCTGTGAACGAGACACTGAAAAGGTGTTTGGACGACCTAGAGATCCGCATACAACCGCAGATAGAGGAGCGACTGCTACAGGAATGGAGGGATTTCACCGACAATCGCCTCTCCAGTGGGTTTTTTTCGCCACGCCGCGCTGCCAACTCGCCACCGCGGGTGGAATGGCCCCGCGTGAGCATCAACGCTGCGTTGCAGAACTATGATCAGATGGCGTTACAGCAGTATGGGGCGTGTTCGCGCCTGCTCGCGGAGGGTGCGGGACACATCCTCAACGTCCGCTGTAACTATGGGTCGAGTATCGTGCCCCTGCTCTTTGGCGTGCAGCCCTTTATCATGGATGAGGAGTTCGACACGCTTCCCACCTCCTGCCCGCTGAACGACATAGATGCCATCAAGAAGCTGATCGCGGCGGGCGTGCCCAACTTGCGCGCCGGCTTTGGCGCGCAGGTGCTGGAGATGGGCGCGTACTACAGGGAAATCGCGGCGCAATATCCCAACATCGACAAGTACGTCTTTATCTACCATCCTGACCTGCAGGGCCCGCTAGATATCTGTGAAGTCGTCTGGGGGAGCACGATGTTCTACGCGCTGTATGACCAGCCGGAGCTCGTGCGGGACCTCCTGGAGCTGGCGACCGAGACGTACATCGCGTTCATGCGCAAATGGCTGGAGATCGTCCCTTTCCGTCCTGGGGGCAACGCGCACTGGGGCCTCTATCACAAGGGGAACATCATGATCCGCGATGACTCGGCGATGAACCTGTCCCCCGACATGTACGAGGCGTTCGCCTATCCGTTCGACCAGCGCCTCTTGCGGGAGTTCGGCGGCGGCGCCATCCATTTCTGCGGCAAGGGCGACCACTATATCCCTCGCATGACGCAAATGGACCATCTCTATGCCATCAACCTGTCGCAGCCGGAATACAATGACATGGAAACGATCTTTCAGCACACCATTGACAAGGGGATCAAGTTGCTCGACCTCAAACGGGAAGCGGTTGAGGCAGCGCTGGCACGCGGCCGCGATTTGCGCGGCCAAGTGCATTGCTGGTAGGCAAGACCCCCAGCCGAGATCGAGCCTGCCCGGATTGGAGATGAACGGTGCCCACCGCGGAACATATCTGTCCAGTAACTCGCCTGACAGAAGGCCCTTTCTATCACTTTTATGGATATTATGACAAATGTCCATGGGATGCCACAGGGCGTTATGTGCTGGTCATGCGCGTGGCCTTCATGAATCGCCCGCCGACGCCAGAGGATATCGCCGTACTGGGCATGGTGGACACATGCCAGGGAAATCGCTGGCGCCCGGTGGCCGAGACGGTGGCGTGGTACTGGCAACAGGGGACGATGCTGCAATGGCTCGGCTCCGCGCCTGACCGATTCGTCATCTTCAACCGACGGGGCGAGGCCGGTTTTGGCTGCACCATCCTCGACGTGCAAACAGGCGAGCAGCGACACCTGCCCCGCCCGATCTATGCTGTGGACAGCCGAGGCACGCAGGCGGTGTCGCTCAACTTTAGCCGCGTGCACCGGCATCGCCCAGGCTACGGCTATGTTGGCGTGCCGGATCAGTGGGCAGATGATCTCGCGCCGGCGGCGGATGGCATCTATCACATGGACCTGCAGACCGGGCAATCACGCCTGATCGTCAGCATCGCCCAGGCGGTGGCGACAGAGCATGAGGCGAGCATGGATGGCTGCAGCCACTGGTTCAACCACCTGCAGTTCAATCCATCCGGCACGCGCTTTCTCTTTTTGCATCGCTGGGCCAAGCCAGGGCAGCCGCACCGCCACACGCGCATGTTCACCGCCAACCCCGATGGCAGCGATCTGCTCCTCTTGGCGCGCGAGGGGATGGTATCGCATTTTGACTGGCGCGACGACGACCATATCCTTGCCTGGTCGCGCCACAACGGTGAGAACCACTATCACCTCTACGCCGATCGGAGCAACCATGTGGAGATCGTGGGCGGCGATGTGCTGGACCAAGACGGCCACTGCTCCTATAGCCCGGACCGGCATTGGATCCTGACGGACACCTATCCCGATCGCGTCGAATCCAAGCGCACCATCTTGCTTTATCATCCAGCCACCAACACACGCATTAACGTGGGCCGCTTCTACTCCGCGCCGGAGATCACCGGCGAGATCCGTTGCGACCTGCATCCGCGCTGGAACCGAGACGGCACATGCGTATGCTTTGACTCGATTCACGAAGGCGTGCGACAAATGTACTTGATGGACGTATCTGAAATCGTAAATTCCCGTCTTTAAGAGGTGTGTTTGCACTACCGCCACAATTCGCTGCTCGAACCTCTCTCCGGACGCTCCAGAGGCGGCCCATGTGACCGCCTCGTTGTGTTACTGAGCCGGTTTGCGCGCCTG
>JAIOAV010000022.1 GCA_019873665.1 Chloroflexota bacterium | reverse complement strand
CCGATCTCCGTGTCCAGGTCGAGGTGATCGTGCCCAACCCGCGTCCCTGGACACCCGAATCGCCCCACCTGCATCTGGTGAAAGCCAGGCTGGGAGATGATGACCAGATCGAGCGGATCGGGCTGCGCACGGTGCGCGTATCGGGGCGCGAGATCCGGCTAAACGACGAGCCGATCCGGCTGCGCGGCGTCAACCGCCACGAGGCGCACCCCGAATTCGGGCAGACGATCCCGCTGGACGTTATGTTGGCCGACATCCAGCTCATCAAAGCGCTGCATGGCAATTTCGTGCGCGGCAGCCATTACCCGCAGGACGTGCGCTTTCTCGATCTCTGCGATGAACTCGGCATCCTCGTCTGGCAGGAGGCGACGGCGTGGCAGGCCAAGGTAGAACATCTCACCGATCCCGCCTTTATCGCCGCGCAACTCCAGTGTGTGGATGAGATGGTAGCCGCGTCGGTCAACCATCCCAGCGTCATCATCTGGGGCATCCTCAACGAGAGCGCCAGCGAGACGCCCGAGACGCGGCCCGCCTATGAGCAGCTCCTAGGGCGTCTGCGCGCGTTGGACCCCACGCGTCCCGTAACGTATGCCAGCCACCGCCAACTGGGCGATCTGCACATGGATCTCGTGGACATCGTCAGCCTGAACATCTACCCGGGCTGGTATTTCGGCACGCTGGACACCATGACCGATTGGATGAACGCGCTCATGGGGGGTGTGCGGGAAAAGGGATGGGATCAGAAACCGCTCATCTTTTCGGAGTTTGGTGCTGGCGCTATCTATGGCTGGCACGACCAGATGAACGGCAAGTGGAGCGAGCCATATCAGGCGCGGCTGCTGGAGATCGCGCTGCGCTGGATGTGGGCGCAGCCGGAGGTGACGGGCACGGCCATCTGGCAGTATTGCGATTGCCGCGTCTCGCCGGAACGCGCCGTGATGCGCCCGCGCGAGTTCAACAACAAAGGGCTGGTAGACGAATACCGTCGGCCCAAGCAGGCGTTCGAGGTGGTCAAGGCGATCTATGGTGAGGTCGCCAAGCGATAGTCGCCTATGAGACATTGCACTGAAAGCTGACAGCTAATAACGAAAGGAGAGGGTCTTATGCGTACGACACCGATCGGCATCGCCATGTTGAACGACGAGCGAGAGCACGTCTGGCGACAGAACAACCCCGCGAATGAGGCGGTTGTCAACCGCTGGGCAGAGATCATCCGCAACGGGCTGAAGAACCAGGACGGCACCGCGCCGGAAGTGGTCGTCGGCTCCGAGATTATCACCTCGGTCCGCAGCGCGCAAAAGGTGGGCGAGGAGCTATCCCGCGCCAACTGCAAGCAGATCATCATGTGCTACAACGTCTGGAATTTTCCTTTCCTCGTCTGGCCGTTTATCAACAGTGTGGGCCGGGACAAGCCGATCCTCAGCCTGTCCAATAACAACGGCAAGTTCCCGGGCAACGTCGGCCTGCTGGCCACCGATGGCGCGCTGCGACAAGCAGGCATCCGCACACATCGCATTGTGGGCAACATTGACGATCCCGCCGTCCACGCGCAGGTGTTCGACTGGATCCGCGCCGCTGAGGCTCTGACCACCATGTCCAATGAGGTGTATGGCCTCTATGGTGGCCACTCTATGGGCATGGAGACTGGCTACTGGCATCTCGTGCCCAACCTCAAGTATATCGGCACTACCGCCCGTCAGATAGACCAGCTCTGGCTACTGAAGATGATGGAGAACGAGGTGGACCCGGCGGAGGTGGAAAAGGGATTCCGCTGGCTGACCGAGATGCTGGGAGATCGCATCCTCTACGACGGCAAGATGTTGACGCCCGAGACGCTCAAGACGCAGATTCGCCTCTATATTGCCATGCGCATGGTGAACGAGGACAAGGGCTTTGACTTTTGTGGGCTGAAGGGGCAGCGCGAGCTGACCGAGCACGTTTGTCTGGGAGACGTGCCGGAAATGATCATGAACGACCCGTACGACTGGAACGGCCCCAAGGAACCGACCGTTTGCGCCACCGAGGCGGACGCATATGCCGCGGTAACGATGCAGATCCTAAAGTACATCTCCGGTGGCCTGCCGGCGCTCTTTATGGACGTACGCCTCTATCTGCCCGAGCTGGGCATCTGGGACTGGTGCAACTCGGGCAACCACTCGTCCTGGTACGCCAACTACTCCTTTGACCCCGCTGAGAACTTCAAGAAGATCCATCTCCATCCGGCGCTGGAGTTCTATTTCAAGGCGGGTGGCGCGTCCGTCGAGTTCGATGCAGGGCCGGCAAAGATGACCTTTGCCCGGATGGGTCTCTGGGATGAGCAGCCGTATATGGTGATCATGAAGGGCGAGGCGCTGGAGCTGCCCGCCGAGCAGCGCGCATGGATCAACCAGCAGACCGACCCCACGTGGCCGCATGTGCACGCCAAGCTGACCTGCTCCTTTGACGAGTTCCTGACCACCTTCCCGTGCAACCACGTGCTGGGCATCACCGGCGATCGGGTGCGGGCGCTGAACTACTACTGCGAGATGGCCGGCATCGCGCCCGTGATCCTCGGCCCGGAGGGGAAGGATCGCGATGCGCCCATCTGGGAGCGGGTGCGTGCCACGCGCTAAAGCCGGATCACCTGAGGATGGCTCTGCCGCCTGATGGCGGCCTTATGACAAGGGGCTTTCGGGGTGGTGCAGGTCCCGGAAGCCCCCATCTTAATCGGAGGGAACCCATGGACAAAATGACCTTGAGCGGCTTTGCGGACGAGATTTCGCCCGATCTGGACGTGCAGCTCGACACGCTGGCCGCGGAGGGGATTCGCTACCTGGAACTGCGCGGTATCTGGGGCAAAGGGGTGCTCAGCCTCAGTGATGAGGAGGTGGAACGCGCCAAGAAGATGATGGACGCACGCGGCATCGGCGTGTCGGCCATCGGCTCTCCTATCGGCAAGATCAGCATCAAGGACGATTTCACCACCCATCTGGTGGCGTTCCGCCGTGCGCTGGACCTGGCGCGCTACTTTGGCGCGCCCTACATCCGCCTCTTTTCCTTCTTTATGCCGCACGGTGAGGATCCGCTCCAGTATCGCGACGAAGTGATGCGGCGCATGCAAGGGCTGGTAGACGCCGCTGCTGGCACCGGCATCATGCTCTTGCACGAGAACGAGAAGGACATCTACGGGATGCCTGCCCGCCGCTGCCTGGACATCCTGAAGACGATCAACAGCCCCTCTTTGCGGGCCACCTTTGACCCAGCGAACTTTGTGCAGGCGGGCGAGCACCCGTATGACGAGTGCTTCCCGCAGTTGCGCCCGTACATCGAATACATGCACATCAAGGACGCCATCTTCAGAGATGGCAGCAACGTGCCGGCGGGACAGGGAGACGGCCAGATCCCGCAGATCATGCGGGCGCTGAAGGAAAGCGGGTGGATCGGTTTTCTCTCGCTGGAGCCGCACCTGGCGCGCGCCGAGCAGATGGGCGGCTTTACAGGGCCGGAGCGCTTTCATGTGGCGGTGGAAGCGCTGCGCAAGATCCTCGATGAGAATGGCATCGCCTACGCCTAGAGCCGGCGCGGCACATCAGGAGCCTCGCGTGCCAAGCAAAGCTATTGGCAGCAGCGGGAAAGGATATGGGTCATGTTCGTGCTTTCTGCACGAACATGACCCGGCACGAACTGGCCCGCCCCTTTGACGAGTCCTTGACCCCTCCCCCGTGTAACCGCTTGCCAGAGTGGGTGTGCGCCTTCTATGCGCAGCCAGGCCAGTGGCAAGGGCCCCCGATCCTATTCGAAGAGTGCGGCCGCTTCGCGAAGCCGCGCCGGGATGTCCACGCCAAAGGGGCAGCGCTCCAGGCAGATGCCGCACTCGGTGCATGCGGACGACTTGACCGGCCAGCCGTTGTACTGCGCCTGCAAGTCTGCGGTTACGCCCTGATCCTGGGCGTGATCGCGGAGCCAGATCTGCCATGGGATGACGATCCCTTCCGGACAGGGGAGGCAGTGCTGACAATAGACGCACTGACCGGCGAACTCGGCCTGCAGATCGCGCATGAGCGTGCCAAAATCCCGCTCCGTCGGCGTCGTTTCCAGATAGTGCAGTGTGTCGCGCCATTCGGCGCTGTTCCTGGGGCCGGGTACGGTGGTGGAGATGGGCAGCGACAACACATACGCCAGGCATTGCGCTGGCGTGACGCCGGAACGCTTGCCGCCCACGCCAAAGAGGGTGCCGCCGTTATAGACCTTCATCGCCACCAGACCCACCTGCGCAGCGGCGCACGCCTCTATCAGTTGGCGTTGCCCCGCCGCGTTCTCGCCGATGACGTTGATGGGGAACATAAGGACGTCGATGAGGCCGCTGCGTATCGCGGTGAGACAGACCTCCAGGTTGTGGCTGCTCATGCCGATGCCGCCGATGCGCCCCGCTTGTTTATGAGACATCAGTGCGGCGATGGCAGCCTGCGCGCCATCCGCCCAATCACGCGCCGAATCCACCATGGTGATCAGCCCGATCTCGGCATAGTCGTTGCCCAGGCAGCGCAGGATATTGTCGAAATCGCGCTGGCATCGCGCTACATCCCAGCACTCGGGCGCGTTCCAGTGCGCCGCCGCGACGAGCTTGTCGCGGTGCGCGGCGTACACCGGGCCGAACTCGGCCCAGTAGTCCCCGTCGGTGTAGAGCAGGTCCACATAGTTCACGCCCGCCTCCACCGCCATCCCCAGCACGGCGTCCATCGCCTCGCGGCGGCGCTCCAGGTGCTCCGTGCCCAGGCCAATCGCGCCGACTGTGATGCCGGTCCTGCCCAGCGCGCGATATTCCACGATCCACCTCCTTCTATCTGCTTCGCCCCCTGCGCGCATTATAAGCACATGACTACAGGCGGGCGAGCGCTTGGCTGTGACACGGGCTGCGTCAGTTCGTCGCGCAGCGCGCGTCTCGATTTGCCGCGCTCGCGCATCGCGGTATGATGGATGGTAACAGAAGACGCCCTGGACGGCGGCGATTATGGACGGGAGGAGGCGCGACAATGGAGGTCGAAATCGCGGGTTTGGTCCGGCAGTTGACGCTGGAGGAAAAGGCGGCGTTATGCATCGGGGCGAACGCGTGGCAGACGTCGCCCATCGCACGGCTCGGCATCCCGTCGCTCACGATGGCGGATGGGCCGCACGGCGTGCGCAAGGAGGCGGAGCCGGGCATGTTGGACGCGCCGAGCCTTCCCGCGACCTGCTTTCCCACGGCGTCTGCATTGGGAGCGACGTGGAACCGGGCGTTGCTGCAGGAGATGGGGGTGGCGCTGGCGCAAGAGTGCATCGCGCTGGGCGTGGATATGCTGCTGGGGCCGGGAAACAATATGAAGCGCACCCCCCTCTGCGGGCGCAATTTCGAATATTTCGCCGAGGACCCCTACCTGGGCGGCGAGCTGGTGGCGAGCTTGATCCAGGGCATCCAGAGTCAGGGGGTGGGCGCGTGCCTGAAGCACTATGCGGCGAACAATCAGGAGCACAGCCGCGGCGCGATTGACGCGCGCGTGGACGAGCGCGCGCTACGTGAGATCTATCTGGCGGCATTCGAGCGGCCGGTGATCACGGCCCGGCCGTGGAGCGTCATGTGCGCTTATAACCGCGTAAACGGCTCCTACTGCTCCCAGCATCGCCATCTCCTCACGGAGGTGTTGCGCGACGAGTGGGGCTTTGGCGGTTTTGCCGTCTCCGACTGGGGCGCTGTGCACGACCGAGTGGCGGCGCTGGCGGCGGGGCTGGACCTGGAAATGCCTGGGCCGCAGCCAGATCGGATGGAGGCGGTGGTCGCAGCGGTGCGCAGCGGCACGCTGGATGAGGCGGTGCTGGACGCAACAGCAGCGCGGCTGCTGGCAGCCATCTTGCGCGCGGCAGCGGTGAAAAAGGGCGGCGGCGCGATCGCGGTGGACGCGCATCACGCGCTGGCGCGCCGCATCGCCGGCGAGGCGATCGTCCTGCTCAAGAACGACCGACGGCTGCTGCCGCTGCTGGGCGACGAGAAGGTGGCGGTCATTGGCCGAACCGCCCGGGAGCCATACTTCCAGAGTGTGGGCAGCTCGCGCGTCAACCCGACGCGGGTGGATGTGCCGCTGGATGAGATTCGCAAGCTGGCTCGCGAGGCTCAGATCGAATATGCTGCCGGATATGCAGAAGGTGGCGAGTTCGACCAGACATTGCACGACGAGGCGGCGCAGCTCGCCGCCGGCGCAGACGTGGCGCTTCTCTTTGTCCACGTTCCGCCCGGCAAAGAAGGCGAGGGCGGCGACCGGCCGGACCTGGAGATGACCGAGGCGCAGGTGCGGCTGATCCGCGCCGTAGCCGACGTGCAGCCGGCGACGGTGGTCATCGTGAACGGCGGCTCTGCCGTGGCGATGGCCGATTGGATCGAGGCCGTGCCTGCGGTGCTGATGGCGTGGCTGCCGGGGCAGGCGGGCGGTGGCGCTATCGCCGAGATCCTCTACGGCGTCGTGAATCCCTCCGGTAAGCTGGCGGAGACCTTCCCGCTTCGCCTGAAGGACACGCCGGCATACCTCAACTATCCGGGCGAGAACGGCACGGTGCGTTATGGCGAGGGGCTGTTCATCGGCTACCGCTATTATGACGCGGTGGAGCGGGATGTGCTCTTCCCCTTTGGCTACGGGCTGAGCTACACGCGGTTTGACTATGCCAATCTGCGCCTGTCGGCGCCCTCTTTCCGCGACGTGGACGGACTGGAGGTCTCGCTGGAGGTGACCAATGTGGGCGATCGGGCCGGGCAGGAGGTTGTCCAAGTATATGTGCGCGATCGGGAGGCGCGGTTGCAGCGACCTCCGAAAGAACTGAAGGGGTTTGTCAAGGTGGCGCTGGAACCGGGCGAGACCAGGACGGTAGCAATCTCCCTCGATGCGCGCGCGTTCAGCTACTATGATCCGGCACGCCACGCTTGGATAACCGAGAGTGGCGATTTTGACATCCTGGTTGGCGCGTCGGCGGCAGATGTCCGGCTGCAGGCGACGGCAACGATGACATCCACCCAAAAGTGGCCCAGCCTGCTGACGGCCGAAAGCACGATCCGCGAGTGGCGCGCGGATCCGCGCGGCGCGGCGGTGTTGCAGGGAATGATGGCGCAGGCGGCGCAGTTCGTGCCGGGCGGAGGCGAGGGAAGCTCATCATTGGAGAGATGGCTCGACGCCGCGCAGGATTTCACACTCCCCGCCGTGTTGCGCTTTGTTGGCAGCGCCCTGCCGGTGCCGCCCGAGATGATCGTCGCCTGGCTGCTGGCGCAAGTGCACGGGGAGGAGTCGTCCACGCTATGAGGGTGCAGGCACGAGCATTGGTCGCGGGCATGAGGCTCTCGCATGACGTGGTCGGGTTCATCCGCGGCTTTATCGGGCAGCTCTTGCTGGGTCAATGGGGGCCTTCGATCGCCGGTGTCTATGTCGTTCAGACCTTCGTCGGATCGCTGGTCTTTATTCTTGTGGCCAAGTGGATCATGGGCAAGTTGGCCAAGCGCTGACGGCTTGCAGACGCCCGACGAGCAAAAAGACCGCCCCCGGTCATCGCCGGGGGCGGTCTGCGTGTCAGGCCACGACGGCACGCTACTTCTTTGGCAGCACGAGCTTGGTCCCGATCTGGATCAAGTTCGGGTTATCGCCAATGACTGCCTTGTTCAGCTCGTAAATCTCGGGCCAGCGCATCGCATCCCCAAGCTCTCTGAGGGCGATCACCGAGAGCGAGTCGCCTGCCTTGACCACATAGGTCTGCTGCGCGGCCGCTTCGGCGGCCCTTCGCGCGGCTTCTGCAGCCTGGCGCTGCGCTTCTAGGTCCAACGCCTTCTGGCGTGACTCTCGCGCCGCCGCCTCCACCTTGGCCCGCAGCTCGGCAGCCTCGCGCTCCGCATTCCATTCTAGCTGTTTGCGTTTGGCCTCGGCTTCCGCGGCTACTTGCTTCGCCTTGGCTTCAGCTTCCGCCGCCAGCCGTTGCGCTTCTGCCTCAGCGGCAATGCGCATCTGCTCGGCCTCGGCGGCCTGGCGCGCCACCTCTGTCTCGGCGGCTTTACGCTTGGCCGCAGCCTCTGCTGCAGCAGCCTCCGCCTTGGCCTGCTCTTCTGCCTCTTTCTTGCCTTTGCCAAACAGCTTGTTCAGCAATCCCTCTCTCTTCACTCCCCGTCTCCTTGATCTTCACTGATCAGATGCTATCGCTGGCCCCCTCATGTGTCCAGCTACCTGCCCCGGTTCTTCGGCGCCTTTGCCTGGGCAACTCTGCCTCTGCTAATATCTAAGGACGGCCAGTCTCACCTATCACGGGAGCTTCACATGCTCCGTTGGCCGCGAGCATGCTCGCTGCTCAGCCCCTATAGGCCCTCGAAGTATGTGGCGAGCAGCATCAGCACCAGGCCAACCAGGGCGATCCAGGGCGACAGGTCCGTCAACGTCGGGATCGTTACAAGAAGCGAGATGAGCGTGATAACGGCCAGCACCAGGGCCACAATCCAGGTCACTTTCTTCGGCGCATTGAGATTCATGTAAGGCCTCCTGTTCTATGCGGTACGCGGATCAGAATTCCCTGTCCTCGAATACGAATAGTTCCCTCTCCGGCGATCTCAACCTAACATGACTCGTACCCTGTGTAGCTTCCCTCCTTTCGCACGGCAAGAGCTTCTTTGAGGCGCCGAATCCCAGATGCTATAACTCTATTGTCACACTATCCGCCTCCCATGTCAAGTCACATATATGTTAATGTGGTAGGGCCAAATCATCTAGATTCGCAGTATCTTAGGCTATCCTTGTGAGGGGAAGAGCCATGCCTGGGCAACCGCCTATCGGGGTTACGGAGCACTGCCGGGACCTTGAGGCCCGCGTGTCGAGCGGACGAAACGGCATCGGGTCCTGGACGTCGTGTGGTCGCCATCTGTGCCATGATCTGCGGTGCTGAGGGGCGGTTGAGTACAACCGGGGAGGACATGCAACGATTAGGTGAGGAAGCTCGATTGGCCAAGGAGCTTCCAGAAAGGGGAATTCGGCAATGCTGGGTGATCTCGGAGCCCGGCTACCTCGATTACCTGCGGGGCTTGCGGTGGCTGGGCTTGCGTACGATCGCCATGGTGGTGCGGGAGTGGTGTAACGGCGCAGAACGTATGGGCAAGGTTCGCTAGTTAGCCCGAGTATCATGCGAAGGAGCTGCTGCGCACGGTATGAAGACACTGGAGCATCGAGAACAGCCTGCACTGGCCCTATGGCGCGGGCGGCTCTTGTGCTGGCCGGCCACTGGCATATAATGGGCGTATGAAGCGATTGCACGAGGCCCTATCCGAATACATGCCAGCGATGTTGCGCGCCATTGCGCGCGGCTGGGCATTGTCTTTGCCCGAGGACCGCGACAAGAGGGTGCTGGTAGAGGCGCTGGCGGCGGCGATGCTGGCACCCGGGGCGCTGCGGGCGCGGCTCGAGGCGCTGTCGCCGCAAGAGCAGCAGGCGCTGGCCCAGGTGGCCGCGTCTGGCAAGCTGCCGGGCCACCGCCTGACTCGCGCGTTCGGGCCGTTGCATCGTCTGACGGCGAAACGGTTGGCGGACCTAGACCTGAGAGACGAGTCTCTCTCGCCTGCAGAGCGGTTGCTGTATCTCGGCCTCATCTACCGTGGCTATGATGTGCTGGGCCAGTATCGTGGCGAGGTTTACTTTGTCCCGGACGATCTGCTGACGCTCCTGCCGCCGCTGCCGCAGGTGGCAGCGCCCGCCTTTGCGGTAGCGCCGCGACCCGCGCCGCAGGCGCACCGTGGCGACCAGACGGCGCTGGCGCGGGATGTGGCGATGCTGCTTGGCTACCTGCGCCGGGAGGAAGTGCGCGTCAAGGCCATGCCATACCTGACGCGCCAGGACATCTGGCGGCTGGCGCCACATCTGGAGCTGGCCGGCGGGACGGATGAGGCGTTGTACCTACGCTTTTTGCAGCACCTGGTGTTGCGCATGGGTCTGGTGCGCCGTGAAAGGAGCCTGCTGCGCCCCGGGCTCAAGGCCAGGGAATGGCTGCAAAGCCCACCGCCAACGCGCGCCCGCCGTCTTTTCGAAGCGTGGCGCGAAGATCGTGCCTGGAACGAACTGCGGCAGCTTCCCGCTCTGGAATGGCAGAGCCCACCGCCGCGATTTGATCCTCGACAGCCGCGACAGCGGGTGCTTGCATATCTGCGGCAGCTGGCGGCAAACGCATGGTACGGCATCGCCGATCTCGTGGCTGCCATCAAAGAGGCGGATGCCGATTTCCTGCGCACCGATGGCAATTATGATGCCTGGTACGTGCGGGATGCCGCCACCAAGCGGCTGCTCGGCGGCTTTGTCGGTTGGGATCAGGTGGAGGGGGCGCTGATCGCGCACCTGATCCAGGGGCCGCTCTATTGGCTGGGGATGGTATGGTTGGGACAGGAGGCTGACGGGGCTGTGGCATTTGCGTTCACCCCGCTGGGTGCGGCCTTGCTGGAGCTGCCGGGGGCGGTGATGCCCGCGCTGGCCGAAAAGCCGGTAGTGGTGCAGGCGGATTTCACGGTGCTCGCCACACGCGAGACCAACCTCTATGACCGCTACCAACTGGAGCGGCTGGCGGAGCGGGAAAGCCACGATGCCGCCACGCTCTATCGTCTCACAGCGAACTCGATCCGGCGCAGCCTGCGGGAGGGGGTCGAAGCGCCGGCAATCATCGCCTTTTTGCGGCGTGCCAGCGCCGGGCGGCTGCCGCAAAACGTGGAGCGCACCCTGCAGGAATGGGGGGAAAAGCACGGTGAGCTGCGCCTCGCGCATGTCTTTCTGCTGACAGCGCGCGACGAGCAGACCATGCGCGAGATCCGCGCCCTGCCGCCGCTGCGGCCGTATCTGGGCGCGGCGATCTCACCCGTCGTCACGCTGGTGGACAGCGCCCACAAAGAGGTCGTCATCGAATTGCTCGAAAGGCTCGGCTATTGGCCCGAGATCGTCGAATCCACTTGATCGGAGGGAGCATGCCGTCTCTGGAAAAGCTGAAGGAGCAAGCCGTCGTCGGTTTCCGTGAGGCCTTTGGGCGCAAGCCCGATGTAGTGGTGGCCGCGCCCGGACGGGTGAACTTGATCGGCGAGCACACCGACTATAACGATGGTTTTGTGTTGCCGGTGGCGATTGACCGGCAGATCGTCGTCGCGGCGGCGCGGCGCGACGACCGCCTGGTGCGGCTGCGCTCGCTGGACCTCGGCTCGACGAGCGAGTACACAATGGATCGCATCGAACCCATTGCGCGCGGGCCTGCAGGGTCCGGCCAGGCATGGAGCAACTATGAGCGCGGCGTAACGCTGATGCTGCAACAGGCTGGCTACCAGATTGGCGGCGTGGAGGCGGCCATCACCGGCGACGTGCCGATCGGCGCGGGCCTCAGCTCCTCGGCGGCGGTAGAGGTGGCCACGGCGTACATGTTCCGGCAGCTCTACGAGCTGTCTTTGAGCCGCGTGGAGCTGGCGGTGCTCTGCCAGAAAGCGGAGAACGAATTCGTGGGGATGCGCTGCGGCATTATGGATCAGTACATCAGCGCCCTGGGCCAGCGCGATCACGCGCTGCTGATAGACTGTCGCAGCCTCGACTATGAGCTGGTGCCGATCCCAAGCGGCGTCGCGATCATCGTCTGTGATACCAGGGTACAACGCGGCTTGGTGGACTCCGAGTACAACGCGCGGCGGCGCGAGTGCGAGACGGGGGCACGACTGCTGGGCGTGCCCGCCCTGCGCGATATTGACCCGGAGACATTCGCGCGCCGCGCCCATGAGCTGCCGGAGGTAACGCGGCGGCGTTGCCGCCATGTGGTCCACGAGAACCAGCGTGTGTTGGATAGCGTGGCCGCGCTGCGCGCTGGCGACCTGCCCACCTTTGGCACGCTGATGTACGACTCGCACGTCAGCCTGCGGGATGACTATGAGGTGAGTTGCCGTCAGCTGGATGTGATGGTGGAGGCGGCGCGGCGAGTGGCAGGGGTGTATGGCGCGCGGATGACCGGCGCCGGTTTCGGCGGCTGCACGGTCAACCTGGTGGAGGTGGGGCAGGCAGAAGCGTTCCGCCGCCAGGTGGCGGCGGAGTACTCCCGGCGCACCGGCCTGCAGGCGTCCATCTACATCTGCGCGGCAGAGGATGGCGCGCGCCGCGTCCTGTAAAAGTCAATCGGGAATCGGATGATCGCGCACAGCCTGAACCGTTCATGTCATGGCGAGGGAGCGAAGCCTCTGCCCCCATGTCATTGCGAGGGCAAAGCCCGAAGCAATCCCCTCATCATGTCAGCGGGAGATTGCTTCGCTCCCTGCGGTCGCTCGCCATGACAGCGCTCATGTCATTGCGAGGGCGCAGCGACCGAAGCAATCCCCTCCCCACCGCATGTCATTGCGAGGGCAAAGCCCGAAGCAATCTCCAATCTGCCATGCAGGGAGATTGCTTCGCCGTTGCGCGGCTCGCAATGACAAGTGACGCGCGGCTCGCCATGACAGGGCGGGTGGTTCAACCTCTTGCTTTCCCCATAGGCGAACGTTTCAGCCGAAAGGCCACCATGTTCGCCAGCACCTTGCCGGTGGCAACAGGGTCGCAGAGGATGTTGGAGTATGCCTGGTTGGCCAGCGGGCAGGCGCATTCCCCGGCACGGATCGAGGCGCGTACAGCCTGCGCCTGCGGCGAGTGCCATACCCGGTAAAAGTCGTAATCCGCTGCGCGCAGCTCTCCCAGCGGCTTGTCATAGCCGAGCACGCAACAGGGCCATACCTGCCCGTATGGATTGATGTGCGCGTTGGTGATCCCGGCATAGCAGGGGAGCACCTGGCGCTGCTCTTGCAGGATACGCGCCGCATATTCGTAATAAACCAGTCGCAACGCCTCGGTCATCTTGGCCAGTTCGCGCTTGGCCCCGATGTTCTCGCGGATGCGGCAGGCAAAGATGCCCATGAGAGCGGCGTACTCCTCGCCGGACGGGGTGATCGGATCTCCCTGGTTGAAGAACTCGGCGCGTTGCTCGGCGATCTCGTTGCGGTAGCTTTCGATGTCCAGCGTGTGCACATAGTTGGCAATGGCGTCTATCTCGTGCATGTTGGCGCGCGAGACCACCGTGCCCACCTCCACGTGCAGGTTGGGGTAACGCTGCCCCAGACGCTTCAGCCGCTCCAGCGTCTCCAGCACCCGCGCGAAATTCCCCGGCACGCCGCGAATCTCATCGTGGCGCGCGCCGATGCCATCCAGCGACGGCTTGACCGTGAAAGGGGCATCGCAGCCGACTTGGGCCATGTGCTGCAAGATGATGGCGGTTGTGCCCTCGATGCGCTCTGGCAGCAGGGCGTTCGTGGGCGTATGCAACACGCGCGGCGACAGATGGCGGATGGCCAGACGAAAGATGTCGGACAGGTCCTCGCGCAAGAATGGCTCGCCGCCGCTCGCGTTGAAAAAGTAGATGTGGCCCAGCCCGCGAAAGATGCGCTCGATCTCGTCCAGCGTCAGCTCTTCGTCGCGCAGTTCCGGCTTTTGCCGATACAGCTCCCAGATTTTGCACGTCAGGCAGCGGGACTGGCAGCGGTTCGTGACGGAAAAGGTGAGCGTGATGGGCGTGGGCGGCGGCCGCCACCCACGGTATGCTGCGCGTGCGGCGACAAGGCGCGGCAGCAGGTCGGTAACGTAATCCCTTCCGTTCATCGCCCCTCTCAGTCTATGTAGCCGAGACCGCGCAGCCGGTTCTCCACCTGCGCCGCCTCCTCGTCGGTGAAATCCGCGCGATCCGCACTCTCCGCTGTGCGGCTCTCGGCGTACGCGATCGGGTGTGCCGCTACATGCTCCGGGCGCAGCGCCTCGCGCAGCACGCGGCCCTCCATGTCCGATGGCACCGGCTGACCCATGAGATAGAGCAGTGTAGGCGCAATATCGGCGATATGCGCGCCGATGATCTGCTGCCCCGGCTGCACCTGTGGCCCGGTGAGCAGCACGATCCCCTCCGGGCGGTGGTCGCCGGTAACGTTGCGCCGCTCTACCACGTCGGTGGGCGTGCCCACAGTCACCGAGCGGCCGGCGGCGTCGGTATACTGGTAGCCGGTAACCAACGCCTCATCGTTCCAGGCAATGTGCAGATCCGGCGCTTTGTCCAGATACGCCCCGTGATAGACCTCTTCGTGGCGATAGACACCCTTGACCACCGGCGTGCCGGTGCGCGCGTCGCGGCACGCAGTAAGCTGGTTGATCAGATAGGTGCGCAGCTCCTCGTATTCCGCGCCCGGCGCGACGATCCCTTCCGGCTCGCGCCCGCGCAGGTTGATCCAGATGGCGGGCTGGATATAGTCTACATACGCTTTCGTCCGCGACCAGTCGCACGGCACGCGGTGCAGCCGCTCCACGACGCCCGCGCGTCCGCCCGGCAACCGCTGCATGATCCGTCGCCGCCACTGCTTGGAGATCAGCCCATCCGCCAGCGCTGACGCCTGGCGAAAGAGCGCGCGCTTAGCCGCGCTGGCGGCACTCTCCCTCTGCTGCAAGCGATGAAAGAGCCCCAATGATTCGAGCCAGGGGAGGAGGTACATATTGCTGCGCTGGTTGAACCCCGCGCCGTGGTCGGACATGACGACCACCGTGGCATTTTCGCCCGCCAACGCGATCATGCGCCCCACCATCTCGTCCATGCGCGCATAGAAGCGGAACACCGTCTCGCCGGCCCGGCGCAGTTGCGCCACGTCGGTGGGGAGCGGCGCACCGGGGCTGGACCAGAAGGTGTGCTGGATGCGGTCCAGCGCCGTATAAACGACCACGGCGAGGTCCCAAGGGTAGCGCTGCAAGAGGTAGGTGGCGGCGAGCTCGCGCTGCGCGATCACCTGTTCGGTAGCATCCAGCGCCTGCTTCCAGCGGCCACCGCGCGCATAGCCGAGGATGTTGGTGTCAATGAGATACCCGCCCACCTCGCGTTGCAGCTCCTCATAAAGGCTGGCCGGGTAGGTGAACCCCGGGCTGGATTCGTCCGGCGAGTCCAGCCCGGCGATGAGAAAACCGTTCACTGGCGGCGCCGGATACGTCATCGGCACATTGACAATGCCGACCTTCTTGCCCGCAGCGCCGGCGATCTCCCAGAAGCGTGCCGCCGGCACGTCGCCGCCATTGAGAAAGCGCAGGTTGTAGCTGTTCGCTGCGTGCTCATAGAACCAGTAGATGCCGGTCGAGCCGGGATGCTTGCCGGTCATAAAGGTCGTCCACGCAGCCAGGCTGTTCATGTTGGGCACCGACTGCAGCGACCCGTGCGCTCCTTGGCTCATCAGCCGCGCCAGGTTCGGCAGCCTCCCCTCCGCCACGCCGGGGAGGATCACATCCCACGTCGCCGCGTCCAGCCCGATCACCATCACTTTGCCACTCATCGTTCACCTTTCCAGGGGATATATGCCCCGATCATCTCTTGTGCGCGGTGCAACGTGAACTCGCGCAGCGGCAGCACGCGCGCTTCTGCGCCGGTCCCCGCCATGAACTGCGCGACCTTCTCTTCGTAGGATAGCGCAATCAATGGGGTGCCCATGCTGGCGGCCAGGATCGCCGCGTGCAGCCGCTCTAGCAAGCAGAAGCCCATTGCGCCCAGCACCCCTTTCATCTCGGGCGGCGTGCACTCGTGCTGCAAAATGCGGAAGCGATCTTGGCGACGCACGCGTGCGCCGATCAGGTTCGCCATCGTCAGATCGTTCTCCACCGGCTTGCGCGGGTGCATCCCGAAGGGGATGAAGCATACCCGGGCGTGGTAGGTATCCGCCAGCCAGTCCACCAGCGCGGCGGCCACGTCCGCCGTCGCCGCGTCGCTGATTCCCGGCTCCGCGACCGGGCGCAGGTTCAGTCCGACCAGCCGCTCCGCCGGGTCCAGCCCCTCGCGGCGCAAGATATCCGCCACCAGATCGGCAGGCGCCGCCTCCAGCATGACGGCGGGGTCCGGCACGATCGGCAGCTCGCGCCGCACGCCTAGGCCACGTAATACCTGCCGCGAGAGCGGATCGCGCAGTGAGACATCATCCGCGCGCTCCAGCGCCACGCGCGCCAGCCAACCGACGACCGGATCGGGCACGGAGGTGGCGCCGATGGCGTGGTACACTACGCGCGCGCCGCGCGCGCCTGCCGCCAGCGCCGCAACAAAGAGGAACTTGCCCTTCGGGTCCAGCACGCGCCAGCGCTGCCAGCCGGAATAGGTGTTAATGCGGTTTATGATCCCGCCGCCGCCGATGATATAGAGGTCGGCCTGCCGGATGGCGCGCCAGGCGGCCCGCGAGGCAAAATGATACGCCTCGACGGCGTATGTGCGCGCCACGAGCTGTGGCCCGTGGCAGAGAACGGCCAGGCGCGCTGCTGGCATCGCCTGCCACAGTTGTGCCAACAGCACGTGCAGGATGGCGTCATCCCCCATATTGCGCTTGCCATAACCGCCGTGCAGCACTACCAGCGGCTGCGCGCGCCGCGAGAGCTGCGCCTGCCAGTCGCGCCAGTAGCGCACGCCGCGCGCCGGATCGTACTCGTGGGAAAAGGGCAGCGCCATCTGGCTCATCGCCCTGCCTCCGGACGCCGCCAGCCACGCAGTGTGATGGCGCGCTGCGGGCATGCCTCCACACAGCGCAGGCAACGCAGATGCATGCACTGGGCGGCGATGATCCGCGGCGGGTCCAGGTCAATCGCGCCGACCGGACAGACCGCGACGCAGTCGCCGCAGCGGTTACAGCGCGCCGCGTCCAGGTGTGGCCGGATGCCGAGATAGTAGTGGACATGGGGGATGAGCGACCGGCGCGTGATGGCGGCATACGGTAGGTCCACGAGATACATGGCGCGGAAACAGAGACGGTAGAGCGCCTGCCGCCATCCTTCGCCCGCGCGGGAGGTCTCCGCCGGCACATCGCTTGCACCCACCACCTGATACGCGCTGCTGCCCAGACCGCCGCGCGCCGCGGCTTGCAGGTGGCCGATCTGCGCCGGGTCCACGCCCAACAGGGTACAGGCGTAATGATCCACCGCCACCGGATCGCGCCCGCCGATCACCAGGCCCAGCGTGCGCTCCGCCCCATAGACGGCGCGGGTGTTGCTGGTGAGGGCATCCAACACGGTAAGCGGCGGGCGAATCAGCCCGGCCAGCGCGGCGATCCCCGCCTCGAGGCCGTAGGCATGCAGCCGCCGCCGGCTGTCGCGGTCCAGCAGGCCCATCAGGTTCTTGATGCCCAGTGTGACGCGCGTCAGGCTGTGGCGTTTGAGCTTGGGCAGGTTGATCACCGCGTCTGCCTCCAGGGCGCAGCGCGCGACGCGCAGCTCCTCGTGCGCCCACTCCGGGGCCGCGACCGCCGTGTGTGGCTCCTGGTCTAGGTTCAGCAGCAACACATCCATTCGCGCCGCCCACCCCGGCAGGCCGAGCGCCGCAAAGGTCGCTGCCGTGTCGAACTCGAAGCCCGCCGACTCGGCGACAAAAGGCTCCCCTCCCGCAGCTCGTACCGCGGCGACGACGGCGGTAAGGACCTCCAGATCGGTCGTCGCCTGCGGAAAGGGCGCGACCAGATTCGGCTTGAGCAGGACGCGCATCCCCGGTCGGACGACCTGTTGGATGCCGCCTAATAGCCCCAACACGTGCTGCACGCGCGCGGCGACATCGCCCTGCGCGGCGCCGGCAACGGCTACAATCGCCATGCACGTCATGGCTATAGCACCCCCTCGCGGCGAAACCAGGCGACGGTTTCCCGGATCCCCTCATCCAGCGGCACAGAGGGCCGATAGCCCAGCTCACGCTGCGCCTTGCTGATGTCGAACATGCGGTCGGCGACGGTGGAGCGGATGTTCTGCCGCGTAACCAGCGGCGTCCGCCCGGTCCAGCGCGCCACCGTCTCCAGCCCGTGCGCGCCGGCCAGCGCCAGCCAGAGCGGCACGTACGGATACGGTCGCCGCAGGCCCAGCGCCGCCAGCACATGCCGTCGGATCGTCGCCGCCGGATACGACTGCGCCGACGCGATGAAATATACCTCGCCGGGCCTCGCGCGCGTCGCTGCCTCGCTGGCGGCCTGCACGACATCACGCACGTGCACGATGGGCGTGAGGTTCGCGCCACGCCCCACACGCGGAAAGATGCCGCGCGCCATCAGGCGACAGATCTTGAGGAACTCCCCCTTGCCGCCGGGGCCATAGACCATGCAGGGGCGAAGGATGACGGCGGGGAAGCGCTCCTGTTGCCAGGCGGCTAGCACCACCTGTTCACTTTCATACTTGCTGCGCTGGTAAGGCGTCTGCGGCTGGCAGAGAGTCGTCTCGTCAATGATGGGGTGGTGCACCGTCCCCACGGCGGCGGTGGAGCTGAAATGTATAAAGCGCGAGATGCCGCTGCCGCGGCACGCCTTGATCAGATGGCGCGTCCCATCCACGTTCAGCGCCCGAAAGCGCGCATAGGCATCCGGCGATTGCGCTGTAACATGGCCGGCGGCGGCCAGATGGTACACCACGTCCATCCCGTCGGCGATGCCGCGCAGCGAGGCCGGGTCCGTAACGTCGCCCCGTACCACCTCTAGGGTGAGATCGGTGAAGGGCGTGAGATCGCTTCCCGGGCGCGCCAGCACGCGGCAGCCATGCCCTGCCGCGCAGAGCGCGCGCAGCAGATGCTGTCCGATGAAACCGGTGCCGCCGGTCAGCAACACCCTCATCCCAACGCCTCCGCCGCGAGCTGCTCGATGCACTCCACCATGCGCTCCCACGTGAAGCGATCCCGCTGCGCGCGAATCTGCGCCGCCCACCGGTCGCCATCCTGCTCGTAGATGCGTAGCATCGCCGCTGCCAATGCGGGCGGATCCGCCGACGGCACGAGCCAGCCGGTCTGTCCATCCTCCACAATGTCCGGCAGGTCGCCTACGCGCGTGGCGACGATGGGCCGCTCATAGCCAAAAGCGATCTGGGCGATGCCGCTGCCGGTCCCAGAGACATATGGCAGGATCACCGCATCGGCGGCGGCAAAGTAGATGCCGATCTCCTCGTTGGAGATGTAGCGGTTCACCACATGCACGTGGTCTTCCACTCCCAGGCTCTTGATCTGCTGTCGGTAGCGCGCCTCGTTCTGCCAGAACTCGCCCACCACCCACAGGTGCACGTCGCGCTTTGCCAAGATCAGCGGCATGGCTGCGAGCAGATGTTCCAGTCCCTTGTAGGGGCGCACAAAGCCGAAAAAGAGGAGCATGTCGCCAGCCGCGCCCAGTTGCTGCCGCGCCTCTGCCTTGCCGATCTCCACGCGGCGGAACACCTCGTAGGTGGGGTGCACGGTGCGCTGGATGCGCGCCTTGGGTAGGAGGCGGCGCAGGCGTTCCTCATCTTGCTGCGAGTGCACGATAAAGAGGTCGCCCAGTGACAGCGGCAGCCGGGCCAGCCACCTGTCGTAGCGCCGTGACTCGTGCGGCGTTACGTTGTGGCACAGATACAGCACCCTGGCGCGGGTGCGCCGGCGGAGGATGCTCAGGATAAAGGTGTAGGACGGCGCCCAGAAGGACACCCACCATGGCAGGATGATGAGATTCGGGCGAAAGGCTGCCGCGCGTTGCGCCACCTGCCACCACGTCCACGGATTGGTCGGATCCAGTACACTCTCCGTGCCCTCCTCGCGGATGGCAAACTCGCTTGGGTCGCGGTCGCTCGCGCCGGGGTACAGCCAGCGTGGATACTGCCGCCGCAGCGATAGGAAGCGCACCTCATGGCGACGCCGCAGATGGCGATAGAGGAGCGTCGTATAGTGGGCAATGCCTCCCCGAAATGGATAGGAGGGCCCGATCAACGCGATGCGCACTGCTATCCCTTCTTGCTTTGCATGACGATCAAATCGGCCAGCAGGCCCAACACGCCGATCAGCACGCCGATGGTGATCAGCGTAACATCCGACTCTTTGATGCGACCCTGCGACACCAGATCATAGATGGTCTTGAGCACGCCGGCGGACATGAGCAAGATGCTCAACGGCAGGAAAACCTTCAGCGGGTTAAAGTAGGTGATGGCGCGCAGAACCGCCACCAAATAGTTGTAGGTGTCGCGGATCGGATGGAACGTGGATCGCCCGGTGCGCGCATAGTAATCAATGGGCACAAAAGCCACCGAATAACCATCCGACAAGAAGGCGATGGTAATCGTGCTGACCCAGGAGTGACCGGGCGGGAAAAGATGAAAGTATTTGGTGGCGATATCTTTCTTGAAAGCGCGCAGGCCGGAATTCAAGTCCGGGATATTGGTGGCGGTGAGGTAGCAGGCCAGCGAGCGGATGAACCACTTGGCCGGCGAGCGCAGCCACTTCATCGTGCCGGCCTCGCGGCGACGCGCGCCGATCACCATGTCATTCGTCTCCATGGCGTCCAGCAGGCGCGGGATGTCTTGCACCGGATACGTGCCATCGCCATCGGTCATGACGATGACATCGCCCAAAGCGGCGCGGATGCCGGTATCGCGCGCGCGGCCCACGCCCCGGTTGCGCGCGTGCTGCACCAGCCGCACCGTGGGCCGGGAACGGACGATATCCGGCGTGCGGTCCGTGGACCCATCATCTACGACGATGATCTCATATCGGTATTTGGATTTCTCCATGGCGGCGATGGTGTCGTCAAGCACCTGACCGATGGCTTCCTCTTCATTGAGTACGGGTATCACGATACTGGCAAGCTCCATCTGCTCACAGCCTCCTGTGTATGCGCGCTTTGGCGCTCTTCGTCGGGCCATTATAGACCGAAAGCGTATTTCTGTCTATTGTGGCGGACATCGCGTCAGGGCGCATTCCGCTGACGGTTTTGCCGGTATCGGAATCCATGCTATACTGAGCGCGGCTTTCCGCTGCCAGAACCCATACGGCATTCGCCATGGGCCATGCTCAGTTGACACCTGTATTTTCCCTAGTGGAGGAGAGTGCCAATGCCAAACGGATACCATGACAAGATTTTGCGCGTGAACCTGACGACGGGCCAGATCACTACCGAGTCCCCTGGGGCTGCCTACTTCCGCCGCTACCTGGGCGGCTGGAACATCATCGCCGATGTACTGCTGCGCGAGGTCCTCGCGGGCGCGGATCCGCTCGGTCCGGAGAACAAGCTGATCTTTGCGCCCGGCATCATCACCGGCATCCCCCTGTCCGGGTCGGGACGGAACGCCATCGGCGCCAAATCGCCTATCACGGGCGGCTTTGGGGCGGCGGAGGTGGGCGGCTTTTGGGGCGCGGAGCTGAAACGCGCCGGCTTTGATGCCATCATCGTGGAAGGCCGATCCCCCAGGCCGGTATACCTCTGGATCAAGGACGGCGAGGTTGAGCTGCGCGACGCGACGCATCTGTGGGGTCTCAAGACCAAAGACACGCGGGAGATGATCAGCGGCGAGCTGGGCGAGAGGAATGTGCGTTGCGCCATGATCGGCCCCGGCGGCGAGCGCCTAGTACGCTATGCCTGTATCATGAACGAGACCAAGGACGCCGCGGGGCGCACGGGCCTGGGCGCGGTGATGGGTGCGAAAAAGCTAAAGGCTGTGGCCGTGCGCGCCACGCGGCCCGTGCCGATGGCGGACCCGTACAAGGTGCGAGAGCTGGCGCGCTTTATGGCGGACGCGGTGCGCAACGGCGAGAAAGCATCCGGGCTGCACCAGTCGGGCACCGGCCGTCACCTGGAGGACATGGTGGTAACGGGCAACTTGCCAACGCGCAACTTCCGCGACGGGAACTTTGCCGGCGCGGAGCAGATCGCTGCCGAGGACCTTATGGCGGCCATCGGCACCGGCATGGAGGCGTGCTGGGCGTGCGCTGTGCGCTGCAAGAAGGTGGTCAGGGTCGAAACGCCATATAACGTTGATCCCGCCTACGGCGGCCCCGAATACGAGACAATCGCTGCCCTTGGCTCCGATTGCGGCGTGGATGACGTCCGGGCCATCGCCAAGGCAAACGAGCTGTGCAACGCCTACTCCCTCGATACCATCGCCACCGGCGCAACGATCGCCTTTGCCATGGAGTGCTACGAGGCCGGGCTGCTGACCGACGCTGACACCGGTGGCATCAAGCTGAACTTCGGCAATGCAGAGGCGCTGGTGCCCATGGTGGAGATGATCGCGCATCGGCAGGGGCTGGGCGATATCCTCGCCGAGGGAACGCAGCGCGCGGCGGCCAAGATCGGGCGCGGCGCGGAACGCTTTGCCATGCAAGTCAAGGGACAGGAGATCCCCATGCACGAGCCCCGCTTCAAGCGGGCACTGGCTATCGGCTATGCCATCTCGCCCACCGGCGCAGACCATTGCCATTCGCTGCACGACTCGGACCTGTACAAGGCGCGCGAGGATGGCACGCTTGATTCGGCGGAGCTGAATGCCTTGGGCATCCTGACCCCCGTGCCGGTGGAGAGCCTGGGGCCCGAAAAGGTTCGCGTCGCTGCGTATCATACGCTCAGCATGGTAGCCGAGAACTGCCTGGGGCTGTGCCTCTTTGTGCCGTGGACGCGGGAGCAAAAGCTGGAGATGGTGCGCGCCACCACTGGCTGGAACGTGTCGCAGTTCGAGCTGATGAAGGCCGGAGAGCGGGCCTGGACGCTGGCGCGGGTTTTCAACGTGCGCGAGGGCCTCACGGCGGCGGATGATCGCGTGCCGGATCGCTTCTACGGGCCGACGACGAGTGGGCCGCTGGCCGATGGCGGCGTGGATCGGGAGGAGCTGCACGAGGCGCTGCAGCTCTCCTATGCGATGTATGGCTGGGATCTGGAGACGGGCGTGCCGACGGCCGCCAAGCTGCACGAGCTGGATGTGAGCTGGGCGATTCAGTACCTGCCCAAATCGTGAGCGCGCCAGGAAACTGACAGCTCATCATCACAAAAGGAGCATGGATGGCTGACCAAGCGACGATCCACAGGCTGGAGCAACTGGCTGCCGAGCTGCGCTACCACATCGTGCGCATGATGGGCCCGAACAAGGCCCACCACTTTGGCGGGTCCCTCTCCGCCGCCGATCTGGTAACCGCGCTCTACTTTTACAAGATGCGTTACGATCCGCAAAACCCGGCCTGGCCGGAGCGGGATCGTTTCCTGATGAGCAAGGGGCATTCGGTGCCGGCGCAATATGCAGCGCTGGGGATGCTGGGAGTGCTGCCGCTAGAGGAGTTGCCGAGCCTGAAAGTGCTGGGCTCGCGGCTGCAGGGGCATCCGGCGATGCAGTGCACGCCAGGGATCGAGGGGTGCACCGGCTCCTTGGGCCATGGTCTGTCGTATGCTAACGGCATGGCGCTGGCGGCGCGGTTGTCCGGCCGCAGCTACCGGGTGTACTGCATCATCGGCGATGGCGAGTTGCAGGAAGGGCAGAACTGGGAGGCGGCGATGACAGCGGCGACGCACTGCCTGAGCCACCTGACCGCCATCGTGGACAAGAACGGCCTGAAGGCGATGGATCAGACGAACTGCGGCAAGGTGATGGAGCCGCTGAGCGAGCGGTGGCGGGCCTTTGGCTGGGCAGCGCGCGAGATTGACGGGCACAACATGGGTGAGATCGTGGCGGCGCTGGACTGGGCGACGACGGTGCACGACGCGCCGCAGGTGATCGTGGCGCACACTGTCAAGGGGAAAGGGGTCTCCTTCATGGAGAACCAGGCGGCATTCCATAACGCGCCAGTAACGCCGCAGCAGTTAGAGGCGGCGCTGGCCGAGCTGCAGGCGAAGATGGCCGCCGTGAAAGGAGCCACGCGATGAGCGCACGGGAAGAGACTCGCATGGCTTATGGGGAGGCGCTGCTGGCGCTGGGCCGCGCCCGCGCCGATGTGGTCGTTCTGGATGCAGACCTCTACCGTTCCACGCGCACCGTGCTCTTTGCGGAGGCGTTCCCGGAGCGTTTCTTCGACCTGGGTATCGCCGAGGCGGACATGGTGAGCACGGCGGCCGGGCTGGCCGCGTCCGGCTTTGTCGCGTATTGCAACTCGTTCGCCATCTTTCTCACGGGGCGCTGCTACGACCAGATTCGCATCCAGGTGGCGTATCCGGCGCTGAACGTCAAGCTGGTGGGCTCCAGCGCGGGGCTGACGCAGGGGCCGGATGGCGCCAGCCATCAGTCGCTGGAGGATGTTACCCTGATGCGCGCGCTGCCGCACATGACTGTCGTTGTGCCCGCCGATGGCGAGGAGACACGCCAGGCGACGGCGGCAATTGCGGATCACCCCGGACCGGTCTATATGCGGCTGGGGCGTTACGCGACACCGCGCGTCTCGCCGGAAGGGTATCGGTTCCGGGTTGGCAGGGGAGTGCCACTGCGCACCGGCAAGGATGTCGCCATCATCGGCGCCGGCATCATGGTCGCCAAAGCGCTGGAAGCGGCGGAGCTGCTGGCCAGAGAGGGGATTGATGTGGCGGTGGTCAACATGCCCACCATCAAGCCGCTGGATCGTGCGCTGGTGGAGCGGCTGGGCGCCGAGGTCAGGCTGGTGGTGACGGCGGAAGAGCACAACATCATCGGCGGGTTGGGGAGCGCAGTGGCCGAGGTGTTGGCGGAAGGAGACTATGCGCCGCTACTGCGCATCGGCGTGCGGGACGAGTTCGGCCAGTCCGGCCTGGCGGATGAGCTGCTCGATCACTACGCGTTGACCGGCGAGAAGGTCGCCGCCCAGATCGAGACAGCCTGGCGGAAACGCCAGAGGTCACACACTGCAAGCTGAGAGGGAGACATGAAAGCGCTCGTGCACACCGCGCCGTACAAGATGGAGGTTCTGGAATGGCCCATGCCGGAGGTGGGGGCAGATGATCTGCTGGTGCAGGTCAAGGCATGCGCCATCTGTGGCTCTGATGTCAAAGGCTATAGCGGCAAGACGGGGCGTCGTCAGCCGCCGATCATCATGGGGCATGAGGCCGCGGGCATCGTGGCGGCGGTCGGCGACAACGTTCGCGGCTTTCAGGTGGGCGACCGCGTATGCTTTGACTCGACCATCTACTGTCAGAAATGCGTCTATTGCCTCTCCGGCCTGCCCAACCTGTGTCTGAACCGTCGTGTGTTGGGGGTATCCACCGGCGAGTATCGCCAGCACGGCGCTATGGCCGAGTATGTGGCAGTGCCGCACTGGATCGCCGTGCACATGCCGGAGGGGATGAGCTTTGTGCACGCCGCGATTGTGGAAACTGTTTCCATCGGCGTGCACGCGGCCAATCGCACGCCGCTCAAGCTGAACGATACGGTGGTCATCGTGGGCGCAGGGCCGATCGGCCTATTTGCGTTGCAGGCGATTCGGCTCAAGGGCGCTGGGAAGGTCATCATCACCGATCTCTTTGCCTCCCGGCTGGAGCTGGCCAGGCAACTGGGAGCGGACGTGGCCTTCCTGGCCAATGACCCGGACTTGATGACCAAGTTGCGCGCCGAGACCGGCCCCCTGGGCGCGGATGCGGCGATCGAGGCGGTGGGTGTCGAGTCGGCGGTGGCCACGGCACTGGCCATCACGCGCGATGGCGGCGCGCTGACGCTGGTGGGCAACGTCGCGCCGACGATCAACGTCAGCCTGCAGGGGATCGTAACGCGCGAGATCACGATCTATGGCGTTACCGCCTCGGCGGGCGAATATGCGGACTGCGTTGCGTTGGTGGCGTCTGGCAAGATCGCCGTGGGGCCTTTCATCTCCGAGTATGCCTCCCTCGAGCAGGGGCAAGAGGTCTTTGACCGCCTCTACAAAGGCGCAGAGGGGCACATCAAGACGGTTTTTGTCTTCCCGTGAAGCTAGTTAGAAACTAGTAAGTGTGCACAGCTTGGGCCATTCGTGTCATGCCGAGGGCGAAGTCCAAAGCGATCTCCAACCGGCGATTAAGGAGATTGCTTCGCCGCGGCGCGGCTCGTCATGATAGGGGCCGCATCTCTTGACGCGATACTTTGGCCGTTTGTGAAAAAGCGACGGCTGTGGTAAGATATTTCTTTGGATGCAAAGCGATTTCGCGACGTGGAGAGAACGGGCATTGTTGACGCAGCTTGTACATAATGGAGTTTTGATCCCAGAACCTCCCGCCTACCATGGCCTGGAGCTACTGATACGGGGCGTGCGGGTGAAGCTGACGCCACAACAGGAGGAGATGGCGCTGGCCTGGGCCAAGAAGCAGGGCACTCCATATGTGGAAGACCCCGTCTTTTGCGCCAACTTCATGGCAGATTTCAGTGTGGCGCTGGGTATCGCCCCGCCTCTCGCGGTGGATGAGCTTGATTTCTCCCCTGCGGAGGCGGTGGTGGAAGCGGAACGCGCCGCGCGAGAACGTCTGACGCCGGAAGAACGCAGGGCATTGGCCGCGGAGCGCAAAGCAAAGCGCGAGGCGTTGCGTGCTGTGTACGGGTACGCGATCGTGGATGGACAGCGAGTTGAGGTCGCTAACTATATCGTAGAGCCGAGCGGGATCTTTATGGGGCGCGGCGAACACCCGCTGCGCGGGCGTTGGAAGGCGGGCGTGGGGCAGCGCGATATAACCCTCAACCTCAGTCCCGACGCGCCGATTCCGCCCGGGGAGTGGGCCGAGATCGTCTGGCAGCCCGAATCGCTCTGGCTGGCGCGTTGGGTTGACAAGCTCTCCGGAAAGCTCAAGTATGTGTGGCCGGCGGATACAGCGCCACACAAGCAGGAGCGAGAGGCGCGCAAGTTCGATGCCGCGGCGGCGCTGGCGGCGGCCATAGACGAGGTGCGCGCGCACATCGAGCGCGCTCTCTGCGCCGGAGATGCCAAGCGGCGGGAGATCGCCACGGCCTGCTACCTGATAGATGCCCTCTGCCTGCGCGTGGGTGACGAAAAGGATGAGGACGAGGCCGACACCGTCGGTGCGACGACGTTGCGCCCGGAGCATGTAACGTTGCATCCGGATGGCACCGCCGAATTCCGTTTTCTGGGCAAGGACTCGGTATCGTGGCACAAGACGATCACGCTGCCGGAACAGGTGCGGGCGAATCTGGCCGAACTGATGGCGAATGCTCGCCCCGGTGGCGGAGCGCGCTCCGGCGATGGCAATGGACAGACGGCACGCGACAAGCCGCAGCTCTTTCCACGCGTTGACAGCCACGATGTCAACAACTTTCTGTCGGAGGTGATGCCGGAGCTATCCGCCAAGGTGTTCCGCACGCATCATGCCACGGAGGCGGTGGAGAAGGCGCTTGAGATGGCTGCTGTCTCCCCCGATGATCCGGAGTACGTCAAGTGGCAGGCAGCGAACATGGCAAACCTGGAGGCGGCGATCCTCTGCAATCACACGAAGAAGGAATCGGCCACATGGCCTTCCCGGCGGGGGCGGCTCCAGGAGCGGATCAGCAAGGCGGATAGCGTGCTCGCGCAGCGACACCAAGAGCTCAAGGAGGCGCGCGAAGCGCTGACCGCGCTCCGCCAGGAGATGCGCCAGACACTGGCAGCGATGGAAGACGGTGCGGCAAAGGAGCGCAAGGCGGCGGCATACGCGAAGAAGGTGGCGCGGGCCGAGGCCAACGTGCAAACAGCGCGCCGCCGCGAGAGCCAGGCCAGAGAGACACTGGGCAAGCTCAAGGCGCAGTTGGCTGTGGCAAGCAAAAGCCGTAGCTGGAATCTGGGCACAAGCCTCAAGTCGTACATTGACCCCCGCGTTTACTACCGTTGGGGGCAACAGGTGGACTATGACGTCCTCGGTCGCTACTATCCCAACACACTGCGCCGCAAGTTCGGCTGGGTCGAGAACAACGGGGATGAGAATGAGGAAGCAGAAGACTAGCGGGCGGCGAACGGTCTAGCTACTCTGTCGGTGGATGCGTAAGCAGATGCCCCTCGCCTGATAGCCAGGCGAGGGGCATTTGATTGCCGGGCGCTGCGTTTTGGACGTGGCGGCGCATCGTGGCATAATACAACTGCGAGATAACAAGGAGGCAAGAACGAGATGAGCATGCAGGAAGTCAATGTCGCGCTAAGCGGCGTGGGCAACATCGGTCGGTCTTTCCTGCGTCTGCTGATTGACAAGGAGGCATTGCTGGCTACGCGCTATGGCTTGCGGCTCAAGCTCGTGGCGGCGGCCGATAGCTCCGGCGCGGCGCTGGCCGCTGATGGCCTCGATCCGGCGGCACTGCTGGCGCTCAAGGCGGAGAGACGTGGGGTGGCGACGCTCTCGAAGAGCGGTGTGCCGGGCCTGACGCCGCATGAGATGGTGCTTCGTGCCGGGGCTGATGTGTTGCTGGAGGCATCGCCTACCAACCTGCAGGACGGCGAGCCGGGGATGAGCGCTATCGAGGCGGCGCTGGGCCGAGGGATGCATGTCGTCAGTGCGAACAAAGGCCCACTGGTGTTGGCGTACCGCCGCCTGCAGGACATGGCACGCCAACAGCGCGTGCAGCTCCGTCACAGCGCGGCAGTGGCGGGCGCGTGCCCGACGGTCAACATGGGGCAACGCGACCTCGCGGGCTGTGTGATCTGGCGCGTGGAAGGGATCTTTAACACGACTACAAACTACATCCTCTGCCAGATGCAAGACACCGGCAAGAGCTTTGCTGAGGCGCTCGCTGAAGCGCAGGCGGATGGCGTCGCGGAGGCAGACCCGACGCTGGACATAGACGGCTGGGATGCGGCGAACAAGCTCGTCATCCTTGCCAACAGTGTGCTGGGCGTGCCGGCGACACTGCAGGATGTGCGCGTGCAGGGAATCCGTCATCTCACGGTGAAGGATTTGCAGGATGCCAAGGCGCGGGGCGGCGCTATCAAGCTGCTGGTGCTGGCCGAACAGGCGGGCGATGACTATAAGCTGAGCGTGCAGCCGACGTTTCTGCCGCTGTCGCATCCCCTGGCGCGCCTGACGGCGTGGGAGATGGGTATCGTCTACCACACCGATGTCCAAGGTGTCATGCGGGCCGTCGTGGATGAGAAGGGGCCACTACCGACGGCAGCCGCGATGCTGCGGGACCTCCTGAGCATCTATCGAGGCTAGCGCCAAAGCGACGCAACGGTTTGAGAGGATAGTGCCTCTGTGCGGCCTGTTAGCCTGTCTCGTGCTATAGGAGAAGGAGTGTGGCCCGTTTGCTGTGGGCCACTGGGTCGGCGACCTGCCGGAGCGCAGGTGGCCGGGGAGGAAAGGGCAAATGGCGCAGAACAAGACCCCGGGCGGCGCGCGCGAGGTGTGCGCTTATTGCGGTGAGGTGCTGGGCCCACGTCCGGTGCGGCGCGGCAGCAAGACCTATTGTTGCGAGGCGTGCGCGGTGGAAGCGCAACGCGCCAAAGATTGCGGCGGGCGCGCGGACACGGCGCACTCTCGTGCGACGGTGGAGCCTGCCGACCGCCACAAGTGACCGGCGATGGCGGAGGAGCCGCTTTGAACCGCATCCGCCGCATCCTTGACCCCGAGCGCGCGGGTGTGGTGCTCTTGCTCGCGCCGCTGACGCTGCTGTTGGCCGAGGAGATGGCGCTCTCGCTGCGCTGGCACATGGCGCACGACACGCCGATCCTGCACTATATCGCGCTTCTCATTGACCAGTATGGCTACGCGCCGTATCGCGATGTGCTGGAGACAAGCCTACCGGGCGCGTATCTGTTTCATCTGGCGATCGGCCGCACGCTGGGCTGGAGCGACGCCGCGTTTCAGATGGTCAATGTCGCGTGGCTGGCGGCGCTACTGGCGGTAACGGCGATGCTGCTCTGGCCGCTGGGGCGGCGAGTAGCATGGGTGGGCGCCGTGCTCTTTGGCCTGTCGTACCTGCAGCTCGGCCCGGAGATGGTGCTACAGCGCGACTATGTCGCCATCTTGCCGGTGACGGGGGCGGCACTGCTGGCGGCGCGCGCGTCGCACGGGGCGCGCGCGTGGCGCGCCTTGGGTACGGGCCTGCTCATGGGCCTAGTAGCCATCATCAAGCCGCAGCTCAGCATCGGCCTGCCGATCGTGCTGCTGGTAATGGCGGGGAGCGACGCGCCCCTCGGCTGGCGCGCATATGGCGTGCGGCTGCTGCAGCTCGTCGCGCTCGCGGCGGCAGGCTATCTGATCCCCGTCGCCGGCGCGTTCCTCTGGCTCTGGCGCACAGGGGGACTGCCTGCCTTTCTCGATATGGCCTTCTCCTATCTACCGCTCTACCTGCAGATGACGGGCGACCACTCCATCCTGACCGGGGCGGCGCGCCTGTCGTACCTCCTCCGCGCCTTTCGCCGCTTGGGAGGCCTGGGCATCTGGCTGGGGCCGGCGGCGCTGGGGGTCTATGTGGCCCTCTTTTCGGCGGAGCTGTGTGCGGGCTCGCGCCGCCTCGTGCTCATGTTGGTCGGCCTGGCCGCCGCCTATAGCCTGCCGCCGTTGATCGCCGGGCAGTTCTGGGACTATCACTGGATCCCCTTTCGCTACTGGTTGATTGTGGTGGCCGCGCTGGCCTTGACGCCGCTTCCCTGGCGCTTCCCTTGGGCGCAGCGGCTGCTGCCGCCGCTCCTCTTGCTGGCGGTTGTCCTGGTCACGATCAGCACGATCCCCGATTTCCGTCACCAGCTCGGCGGTGACCCTGCCGCGCCACCGAAAGAGGGTCGCCCTGATGCCATTGTGGCGGCGCTGCAGCCACGCCTCCAGCCGGGTGACAGGATACAGCCGCTTGACTGGACGGGCGGCTCCACAGAGGCGCTGTTGGCGTTGCAAGTGCCCATCGCCACGCGCTATCTGCACGACTTTCACTTCTACCATCACGTTTCGCACCCCTACATCCAGTCGTTGCGGCGCGACCTGATCGCGGCGCTTGCTGCCAGCCCTCCCCGCTTTGTGGTGGAGGTAACAGCCAAGCCGGTCCCCTGGGGGCCGGACACGAGCACTGAGTTCCCGGAGCTGCGCGCGTTGCTCCACGAGCGCTATGCGGTAGTGGCCGCCGGCGATGGCTTTATGCTGTACGAGCGCCGCTAAGCGTAGCTCTCGTCACTGGCGCTTTGGCAGGCGTGCGGTCGCGCGGATCGCTTTGACAATCATCCTGATTTGTGCTTTGATATGAAAGTGAGGGAGCAAGAGAGGATGCCGGATTACCTGCTCATAACGGTGGATTGCGACTTACGGGCTGGCGACCTCGGCCTCCGCCAGGCGAGTCTGGAGAGGCTGCTAGAGGTATTCGCTGCCCATGGCGTGGCGGGCCATGCGACTTGGTTTCTCAACGAGAACGATTTCGCGCTCACGGAGAACCATCCAGCATTCCTGGGTGAGGTGGTGCGGCGCGGCGACACAGTCGGGGTGCATGACCATTACGAGCCATTCCAGGGCCTCTATGCGGCAGAGCCGATACAGGCTTTTTGTGCGCGCAGCAAGGCGAGTGTGGAGCGGTGGCTGGCGGCAGAAGGCTGCCCCGACCCGGTCATCTATCACCGTAATGGCTGTCTGTTACAACATCCCGAGGTGTATGGGGCGCTACACAACCTGGGTTATGCCGCTGTCTCGGAGGTGTATCCTGGCCATGCGCTACCGGATCGGGCGGGGTATCCGGCGTTTGACAATCGCTCGCTCCCTTGTGGTATCCTGCCATACTACCATGATGCAAGCAACTACGACGCATTCGAGTCAACGCGTGGTTGTTTTCTGCATTTCCCTATTATGCACATGGGCTTGGCTGATCTCGACTGGGGGACGGTCGTGCAGTGGAAAGAAGCGTTCTTCCGGCGCGGCGTTGGGGATCGGATGTACGTATGGCTGTTTCACCCGTATGAGATCATGAACCAGGAGCGGACGAGACTTGCCGTCGAGGCCGTGCAACGACTTGTCGGGCATCTGGAGCGCTTCTCTGATGAATACGGTATGATATTCTGGAGCCTGGCCGAGGGGCGGGCGCATTTGCCGCGCGCGGCGTAACACGAGTTCGGCTTCAGACGGAACGTCTGCTGGCATAGGCTCTTCACAAGGAGGGAAGATGCATCTCGGTATCGTAACCTACAACATCGCCGCCAACTGGGACCTAGACACCTTGCTTGCCAAGTGCGCGGCGCTGCACATCGAGGGGGTGGAGCTGCGCACCACCCACGCGCACGGCGTGGAGCCGTCGCTCAGCGCGGCGCAGCGGCGCGAAGTGCGGGCCAAGTTCGCGGCGTCGCCCGTCACGCTATGGGGCCTCGGCTCGGTATGCGAGTACCACTCGCCCGATCCCGCCGAACTGGCGCGCAACATCCAGTTGAGCAAGGACTTCATAGACCTGGCGGTGGATGTGGGCGCCAGGGGCGTCAAGGTGCGACCCAATAACCTGCCGGACGAGGTGCCGGTGGAGCGCACGATCCAGCAGATCGGCGAGGCGCTGCGCGTCGTGGGCGAGTATGCCGCGCCGCGCGGCATCGAGATCTGGGTGGAGGTACACGGACGCAAGAGCGCACACCCGCCCTATGTCGCCCGCATGTTGGAGATTGCCGATCATCCCTCCGTCTCGGCGTGCTGGAACTGCAACCCGACCGACCTGATTGATGGCTCTATCGTGGGCAGCTTTCAGTTGTTGCACCCCTGGATCAAATCGGTGCATCTGCACGATCTGACCGACGAGACGTATCCATACCGTATCTTTTTCGGGTTGTTGCACGACATGAATTACGATAGATTTACGCTGGCGGAGATTCCCGAGAGCAGCGATCCGGACCGCGTGCTCACGTACTATCGTGCACTGTGGCAGGCATATATTGATCTGGCTGGCTAGACCGCGATTGCCCTGCGAGCTAAAGGGGGATGCAAACCATGCGACAACAAACCTCACGACGGATGCCCCTGTGGGTCTGGGCGCTTGTTCTCACCCTTCTTTTGACGTGCACTGCGCCTGCCTGGGCGTCCGGTGGGCCCAGCGATCCGCTCGAGCGCCGCCTGCCATCGCCCACAATCGGCGCGGTGAAGGAATCGCTGCGTGCGCCTCACGCCGGTGGCGTGACATCAAGGGCGGTGCCATCGGTGAGCCTGGCCGCGGAGACGTTGACTCTGGAATCGGTGGCGGACGCGACGGTGCTGGAGGGCCGCCCGACCAGCAACTTTGGCGAAACGGCGGACATGTGGGTCGGGTATGACGAGTCGCTGGAGCCCTATCCACAGACGGCGCGCAGCCTGGTGCGCTTTGACCTGAGCGGCCTGCCGCCGAGTGCCGTGATCGCCAAGGCAACCCTGCGGCTCTATCTGGTCAACTCGTGGGACTATCCCAATCGCGTGCGCACCGTTACGACCTATCGGCCAGGAGGGGAGTGGGCTGAGACCACCGTAACGTGGCAGAACGCGCCCGGCCCGGCAGAGGCATATGGCAGCGCCGATGTGCCGCATGGCGCCTGGGCCTGGTATAGCTTTGACGTTACCGAGCTGGTGCGCGCCTGGCAGGCGGGCACGCATCCCAACCACGGCATCATGGTGCGTGGCCCGGAGGTGTCCGGCGACGATTCGTCGCGGCGCGGCTTTGGCACGCGGGAAAGCGACGCTCCGCCGCAGTTGGTGATCGAATACGGCGGCGTCTTGCGGCCTGTGGCATTCCTGCCGCTGGTGGTCAAGGTCGCGCCACAGCCCGCCGCGACGGCGACGCCAACGACGACGCCAGTCCCTAGCAACATCGTCTATATCACCCAGTCCGGCACCAAGTATCACCGCGAGGGGTGCCACTATCTGAGCGGTGGGGCCACGCCGGTAACGTGCGACTGGGCCATCGCCCACGGCTATACCGCCTGTTCGGTGTGCAAACCGGAATGCCCATAAGCACAGAAAGGGCCGACGTGCAAGGTCGCGTCGGCCCTCTTGTTTTGTGCTGTCGCCCTGGCGGATGTCGGGCGATGCGCGGTGCGGGCGCAACCGAGTCGCGCCGGGTTCCGCTCATCCGCCCGGCGCTCTAGCGCCGCGCTGATCCGCCCAGCGGCTTGCCGGTGGGCCGCCAGATGCGCTCCGGCGGCAACCCTAGCTCCTCCACCACCTGCCACGCGCGCTGCACCGTCGCCAGTTGCCGGATGTCGTGCGCGTCCGAGCCGACGGCAAACATGGCCCCTTCGCTGGCGATCTCGCCCAGATACTCGATGTATTCCTTCACATAATCGCTGCTGTAGGCCGGGTTGACCAGGTTGGCGCAGGCGTTGATCTCGATGGCGGTGCCGGTGTCGTGCGCTGCCTGTCCCAGCTCCCGCGCCCGCTCTTTAGACACGGCGCGCATAGAGTTGAACCACGGCCAGCCGCGCTCGTCGAAATCCCGCTTGCCGAACCAGTAAGGATGCACCAGAACCTGCACCAGCGGGTCGGCGCACGTCTTCAGGTGGTGGCGATGCTGGATCTCCACCAGCTCGCGCAGATCGTAGGTCTCCAGGTAGGGGCGATGGATGCCGCCGATGGCAAATTGAAAGCCCATCTGCTCCTGAATCTCGGCGCTGTAGGCATACTCGCCGTCGCACGACTGATAGTTGAGCTCGACGCCGAAATAGACCTCGATGTCGGTGTCCAGCGCCGCGATCTCCTCGCGGATCGGCGCGTGCAGCGACAACTGATCCGGCGTGTTCAGGTGATCGGTGATTCCCATCACCTGCACGCCGAGCCGCTGGCATTCGGCGACCATGGTCGGGATCTCCATCGTGCCATTGGCGCAGCCGAGATACTTGGTGTGCATGTGCAGGTCATAGCATGGTGATGTCATGTGTTTCCTCCGCATGGGATGATGTCTCCGCGTTGCCCGGTTCATGGCCCGCCCCGCGGACGGCGTACTCCTTGAGCAGCGAGACATAGGTGCGATATTGCTCCAACGACACGTCGGGCGGCGTCTGGTGGTCCACCGACGGGATATAGCGGCCGCTGCGCATCACCGGCAACAGCCGCTCGAACTCGCGGCGCATCGCCGCCTCGCCCAGGTGCATGACCGTCTTGTCGAACGCGCCGATCATGCACCAGCGCGGGTGCGCCGCGCGGATCGCCGCCACATCCACACCAGCCATGCGTTCCAGCGGGCTGATCCCCTCGATCCCCACCTCTTCTAGCCAGGGGATGACCGGCATGATGTCGCCGTCTGAATCCACCGTTACGATGATGCCGCGCGCCTTGAGCTCCGGCACGATGCGCCGATAGTAGGGCGCCATGAACTCGTCAAAGAGCTTTTTGGAGAGCATCGGCCCGTGATTGTAGGACATATCCTCGGCAAAGGTCATGATGTCGGGTGTGAGCACCTGGCACAGTTGCCGCACCGTCTGAATGTTGTACTCGACCAGATCGTTGTTGATGCGATGGATCAGCTCCGGCTGATCATAGTAGCCGTAGAGATGGCCCTCGATTCCCATCACCTCGCGCGGGAACCAGAAAAAGCCATCTATCTGCAGCCAGACAAAGACATCGCCGCGCGCCTGCTCTGCCGCGATGGACGCCCACGCCGTCGTATCGAACTGCGGCCCCGCGTGCAGCACTTCCGCTACGCGCTCATAGTCCTTCGGGTGCGCTAGCAGCCCCTGCGAGCGCGCCCAGCCAGCGGGGCGGAGCTGATTCAGGATGCTGCGCGGGTGCAGCCAGATCCAGCGGTGGACGTCGAGCCCCAAATATGCCTGAATATCCTCGTATGGCAGGTCGCGTGGCAGCCCCTCGCCATACCACCGCTCCAGCGTCTCCTTCCACCACAGCACCCACTCGATGACCGGCAGTCGGTCCACCGGTTTGCCGCGCATGACGCGCCGAAAGCGTTCCCTCGTGTTCATCGCCACCTCATCACCTGCCTGCCTGTGCTCTTCAGCATAGCCGAATCGGACGTCCTGTCAATTCGGCGCGGCGTGGCGCGTTTCCTTCCGCGGTGCATTTGACTACAATACGCCGGGAGTGACCCGCGCAAGGGCTGGGAGGCACTGGGACGCAGCGGCGAACAGAAAGGAGATCATATGGAACTGCATGCCAGATGGAAGATGCGCGACTTTCCGGGCACGGGCGAAGCAGCCCGTGCCTTCGCACTCGATCTTGATGATACGGATTGGCTGCCGGCGCAGGTGCCCGGCGATGTGCACAGCGCCCTGTGGGCCGCCGGGCGCATCCCTGACCCCTACTACCATATGAACGTGGAACAGGTGCAATGGGTAGAGGATCGCGAATGGTGGTTCCGCACCACCTTTGCTGGGCCGGTGCGGCCGGGGCTGGAAACCCGCGACCTGCTGATCTTTGAGGGGCTGGATACGTATGCCACGGTGTACCTGAATGGGGTCAAGCTGGGCGAGCACGCGAACATGTTCCGCGCCGCGACATTCGATGTTACCGGCAAGCTCATCTACGGCGGCGCTAACACGCTCGCAGTGCGCTTCGATCCGGTGCGGCAGCGCATTGGCGACCGTCTTCAGGTGGCTGGGCAGTGGGGCGGCTATGGCGTGGAGCGCGTTTTTTGCCGCAAGACCCAGTCGCAGTTCTCGTGGGACTGGGCGCCGCGCTGCGTGAACGTGGGCATCTGGCGGCCGGTGCGGTTGGAGCGGCACGAGACGGCACAGCTGGCCGCGCCGTACGTGCGCACGCTCGCCGCCGATGCGACGTTGGCGGTGGTGCAGGTGGGCTGTGAGGTCGTCGTGTGGGGAGACGAGACGGACCTGAGTGTGGAGGTGCAGCTGGCGCATGGGGAGCAGCGCCTGGCGACGCGGGTGCCAGTGACGGATGGCGTGGCGCAGGCGGTGCTGGCGGTGCCGCGGCCTGCGCTTTGGTGGCCAGCGGGATATGGCCCGCCGGCGCTGCATGATCTGACCATCACGCTGCGCCAGGGCGAAGAGGTGCTGGATGCCCACATGGAACGGGTGGGCTTGCGCACTGTGGCGCTGGACCGCACGCCTGAGGCGGAAGAACTGGGGGCGGAGAATTTCGTGTTCGTCATCAACGGCGTGCCGATCTTTGCCAAGGGCGCCGATTGGATCCCGGCCGATCTGCTGAATGGGCGCATTGATGCGGCGCGCTATGAAGAGCTGCTGCGGCTCCTAGTCGAGGCGAATGGGAACATGTTGCGCGTGTGGGGCGGCGGCCAGTTCGAAAAGGACGACTTTTATCGGCTGGCGGATGAGCTGGGGGTGATGCTCTGGCACGACTTTATGTTCTCCTGTGCCCTCTACCCTGACGACGATCCGGCGTTCGTCGCCGAGGTGCGCGCCGAGGCGGAATATCAGGTGCGGCGGCTGCGCAACCGCGCTGCCATTGTGCTCTGGTGTGGCAACAACGAGAATGACTGGATCGAGGACATGGTGCGCTGGCAAGATCCGGGCCACGACTTTGGCGGCAAGTCGCTTTACCATGTGCATCTGCCCGAGATCGTGGCGCGGCTCGATCCCACGCGCCCCTACTGGCCCTCCAGCCCCTATGGCGGGAATGACCATAACGGCGAGCAGGCGGGCGACCGCCATAACTGGCATGTCTGGCACGGGAATGTCCAGCCGCGCCACTTTGGTGAGCAACCGCAACGCGACTGGAGCCCGGAGGGGGTATCGTATCGGCACTATGGCGAGGACACGGCGCGCTTCATCTCCGAGTTCGGCATGCACGCCGTGCCGGTGCTGGAGACGTTGCGCCGCAACGTGCCGAAGGATCAGCTTTACTTTGGCTCGGAGGCGCTCCTCTTCCGCAACAAGGATAACCCCAAGGATAAGGGGAATATGCTGATGCGCGCGCACACCGGCCTGCCCGGGAATCTGGAGGAATATATTGCCTATTCCATGATCTGCCAGGCGGAAGGGCTCAAGTATGGCATCGAGCACTATCGCCGACGCAAGTTCCATTGCGGCGGCACGCTCTTTTGGCAGTGGAACGACTGCTGGCCCGGGCTGTCGTGGTCAGTGCTGGACTATTATGGCTTTCCGAAGGCCGGTTACTTTTACGCAAAGCGCGCCTATGCGCCAGTGCTCGCCTCGGTGCGGGAGGAGGCGGATGGCGGCGTCAGCCTCTGGGTGACCAACGACACGCTCGCGCCGGTGCAAGACACGCTTCTCTGGCGGCACGGCACCTTTGACGGTGAGGCGTTGCAGGATGGGCGCGTGTCGTATCACGTGCCGGCGAACGGTTCGGCACAGGTGTTGCGCCTCACCGCTGCCGAGCTGGGCGCGGGCGATCATCGCCGCGAGTATCTCTGGCTGCGCAGCGCGGGTGCCGTCTTTCCCGACAATCGCCACTTTTTCGCGGAGATCAAGGACCTGGTACGAGAACGGCCCGATGTGCGGATTACATGGGAGCGGGCGGGGAACGATCTGCTGGCGCACGTGGGCACCGACCGCTACGCTTATTTCGTCTGGCTCCTGGCGCCGGTAGAGCGGACGCACTACTCGGATAACTGGTTCGATTTGCTGCCGGGCGCGGAGCGGGTCATTCGCATCTCGCCGCCCGCCGGGCAGACGATCACGCCGGAGATGGTGCGCGTGGGGTGGCGCTAGCCTTCCCGCCCTGACGAAGCGCATGTCAGGTCAAAAGGAGGGGCCCGCCTTGAGCGGGCCCTTGGCATGTCCTAGCCGATCAGTTGCGCCGTCTCGTGCGCCATCTCTGAGATGCGCACCTCATTATACCCGGCGATGCCGGTGAGTAGCGTGTCGTTCACCGGCCCAGTCCACTTCCCGGGGAGCGCGCCTGCGCCCAGCACTGCGCCCACGATGGAGCCGACCGTTGCGCCGTTGCAGTCGGTGTCAAAGCACGCTTGCACGGCTCGACAGATGGAAAGCTCGTAATCCAGATCGCCCCAGAGCAACCCGATGGTTACGATCATGACATTGCTGATGGTATGGCACCAGTCGTGGCTCTTGTTCTCGTCCCACTTGCTGTGCACCCGCTCAACCGCGTCGTCATAGCCGATCCCCTCGGCGTGCCAGGCCATCACGCGGCGTATGCTCTCATGCAGGCGGCTGGAGGCCGGAATCTGCGCCAGCCCGGCACGCAGAATCAGGTCGAGGTCGTCGGTAACGAGCGCCGCCGCCAGCATCGCGGCCACCCACATCTCACCGTAGATGCCGTTCTTGATGTGCGAGATACTGGCGTCGCGCCAGGCCAGCGCCGCCGCGCGCGCCGGGTCCCCCGGGCAGACATAGCCGAACGCATCGGCGCGGATTTGCGCGCCGATCCACTCGCGATACGGATTGCGGAAGGAGGCGGAATGAGGCGGGCAGATGAGGAGGCTCAGGTTGCGATAGGCGACGCGCTCTGCGGTGCAGGTGTGCAGGATCGGGACGTTGCCCAGCCAGAAGTTCGCCACATCCACCGGCGAAAAGTCCAGGCCATGCTTCTTCATGATCGCCAGGCCGATGGTCGTATAGTTGGTGTCGTCATCCTCCGGCATGCAGTGCACCTGTTCGATGAAGGCGCGCTGCGGCGAGAGCTGGTACTTGTCCCTGGTCGCGTCCGGCACATGCAGGCTGAAATAGTCGCGGAGCGGCCAGCGGCCGCTGTCCTTCAGATAGCCCCACATGCGTGGCCGCCGCCACCCCTCCACCGGCTTGCCCAGCAGGCAGCCGCAGACGCGCCCCAGCCACGCGCCGTGCACGCGGTCTTCCAGCACGGCGTTGCGGCGTGGCGCCGGCGGCAGGCGCGGGGCTTCCTCGCGCGCCGCCTGGATGCCCGGCAGGTCAGAGGGCTCGACATAGCGATAACCATTGCGAATCGGTAGCAACCCCACCTTGTCCAGCAGCGCGGCGGCAGCGGGTTGCTGCGAGAGATCCTCCAGGTCCAGCGCCCGCACGCGCTCGAACTCGGCGGCCAGGGTCGCCATCTCCTTGCCTTCTTGCTCCGCCTGTTGCCACTCGATGTCCAGGTCGTTGCGGCTGATGTAGAGCCAAATATGGTTCCACCTATTCGGCATATGCGCCTCCCTCGTTTGCTCTAGATGGCGGAGTAGATCAAGATGGCGGGTGTGTCAAACGGCACGGGAGCGGAGTCTCTCCTCCTACGCGGCCCCATATCTGGGGTCGGGATAGAGAAAGCTGAACGAGACGCCGTCGTGGGCGTGGCTCAGGCGATGGTGCGCCGCGTGGGCGCGGATGAGGCGACCCACATAACCGGTGGTGGGGCGGTAGTTGATGCGGATGCGGCGGTGAAAGATCACCTCGTGAAACAAAAAGTAGGCCATGCCATATGCCATGATGCCGATGCCCACCCAGAAGGAGAGACTGAAGCTATTCAGCGTGCCCGCCACGATCAGGATAAATGAGATGGCCGCGAAAAAGACGGCGAACCAGTCGTTCTTTTGCAAGCCGCGATGCTTGGGATGATGGTGATCTGCGTGCAGGACCCACAGCAAGCCGTGCATCACGTACTTGTGTGTGAACCAGGCCACGCCTTCCATGCAGGCAAACACCGCGCCGACTACGGCCAGCCGCCAGATGACCGCCCACGCCGTTGACATTTGTCCTCCCTACGAGTGATTTGGCGGGCGCCACGGCCTCGATCGCCGCCGCCCGATGATCTCCTAGTGTGTGCGCACCCACTCGGCGGGCGCTTCACGCCACGTGTCGCGCGGCGCGGGAGTGGCGATGCGCGGTACTGCCGCCGTTGTGCCGGGCACATATTGCCGTATCACGATATTATCCAGATACGCGCCCTCCGCCATGACATTCGTCGCATCCGTCTTGAGCACAAAGGCGATCCACACCTGGCTTCTGCCCACAAGATTGCCCAGTGGCCGGACATTGGTCAGGTCTAGCCGGCGATCCTGCCAGCCGTTGTATCCCTGCGACATGCCGGTGGTACGCTGCCCGTAGAAGTGCTCGCCATCCACAGAGGCCAAGCAGGAGAGCCAATCCGCCTCCATCTCGATGTTGAACCAGGCCCGGTACAGGACATCTGCCTGCGTGGCGCCCACTAGGCTGAAGGGGCCATAGATCATGGCGACCTCAAGGTTATTGACATAATTACTACCACACGGCAGGTGAGCTCCTATGGTGCCGCCGCCCAGGGCCCAGCCGCTGTAATCGCCGGAATCAACGCGACAGGTGCTCTTTCCCCAGTCATAGCCTGGGATGTTGGTCGAGAGTTCCCACACGCCCGGGAAGATGCCCTCGAAACGCTCGACAAGGATCGGGCGCCAGAGGGTTGAAGTCGGCGTGGGGGTCGGCGTCATCGTCTCCGTCGGCGTGGCCGTCATCGTCTCGGTCATGGTCGGCGTGTCGGTGGGAAGCGCCGTGAAGGTGGGGCGGGGCGTGCGCGTCAGGGTGATAGTCGGGGTGTTCGTCGTTGTCGGCGTCGCCGTGATGGTCGGCGAGTTGGTCGTGGTTGGGGTGATGGTGCGTGTCGGCGTGATGGTGGGCGAGACGCCCAGTGAGTTACGCAGGATCAGCGGCAGGTGGACCGGGCGCGGCGCGGGCGTTTGTGCCAGCGCGGCCCCGCCGCCTCCCCAAGCGATGATGCAGATGAATACCAAACTCAGGAGCCAGAACAGCCGCTGATGACGTGCACGTCTCATGGCCAAACCTCCTGTCTGTTGCGCCGGAGGGACTCATGCGCGATGGTAGCCTCATGACGACGGTCTGCCCCCAAGTTATGCGTGCGTGAAAGTATAGCGCCATTGGGTGGTATCTGTCAAACGCACCAGGCAAGCGCTAGAGGCCGGCGCTGTTGCCATGCCCGCTCATCTGTCGAACGCGAACCCATATCCCCTTACACGCTGACAGGGGATTGCTTCGCGGTGTGGCGCGCAATGACGGCTCACGCGTCATGGCAAGGGGAGCCCCGCCAGTCTCCCGCGGGTCTGCAAGCCGCGGGACACTCGCCGTCCAACTCTCCAAGGAGTTGAAACGCTCCCGCCCCCGCCTCGCAAACACTTGACAATCAGAACATTTGATCTATAATAGAAGCAGGGTCAAGCGACGCGTGAGAAAGGGGCGGCGTATGGACACGGTGACCAAGGTCGAGATGCTGGGGCGGGCGGCGCAGTATGACCTCTGTGGCGAGGGGTGCGGGACGGCCATGCACCGCGTGCACGACGATCTGGATCGCTGGATCTACCCGGCGGCGATGCCGGACGGGCGGCGCATCGCCATGCTCAAGGTGTTGATGACCAACGCCTGTGAGAATGACTGCCGCTATTGCGCCATGCGCGCCGGACGGGACAGCCGTCGTGTCGCCTTTTCGCCGGACGAGCTGGCGCGCCTCTTTGACCAGCTTCATACGGCGGGGCGCGTGCAGGGGCTTTTTCTCTCCTCCTCGGTACGCGATGGCCCTGACCGCACCATGGCGCAGATGATCGCCGCGGTCGAGATCTTACGCCTGCGCTACGGCTTTACGGGATATGTGCATCTCAAGATCCTGCCCGGCGCGGACCGCGCTGCCATCCGGCAGGCGGTGGCGCTGGCGGATCGCGTCTCGGTGAACCTGGAAGCGCCGAACCAGGCGCGGCTGTCGCACCTCACCGCCGCGAAGGATTTCACGGCGGATCTGCTGTCGCGTCTCTACTGGGCGCGGCAAGTTATTGATGCCACCCCGCGACGTCCACGCGACGTCCGCTACGGCGGCGGGCGTGGCGGCATCACCACTCAGTTCGTCGTCGGCGCGGCCCGCGAATCAGATCACGAGATCTTGACCACTGCCGATCGTCTCTACCGCGAGATCGCCCTGCGCCGTGCTTACTATTCCGCCTTTCAGCCGGTGCCGGATACACCGCTGGACGGCCAGCCGCCGACGCCGCCGCTGCGTGAGCATCGGCTTTACCAGAGCGACTGGCTGCTGCGACAGTATGGGTTCACCTTCCCGGAGCTGGTGTTCGACGAGGCCGGCAACCTGCCGCTTCATACGGACCCCAAGACGGTATGGGCGGAAGCGCACCCCGCCTTCTTCCCATTGGAGGTGAACCGCGCCAGCCGCGAGGAGCTGCTGCGCGTCCCGGGCATCGGCCCCCGTTCCGTGGCGCGCATCCTGCAGGTGCGGCGCGAACGGGCGTTTCGCTCGCTGGAGGACCTAGACCGAATCGGCGCCATTGCTAGGCGTGCCACCCCGTACATACTGCTGAACGGCCGCCGCCCGCCGGTGCAGTTGCCCCTTTGGTGACACAACCACCCCAGACACCACCCAGGGACACGAGAACGCTCGTGTCCTTGGTGCTTTCACGCCTTGGTGGTATATTAGGCCTATTATGGACAGACGAGAGGGTGGATACGCCAATGGCTGAGCTGACACCAGCGCCATACAGGCCGTGGCGGACCCGTGGCAAGTTGCGGCGGGCGGGCCAGATCGGGCTGACGCTGCTCTTGGCGGCGGTTGGGTTGGTCCTGGCGCGCCAGCTACGCCTTCCCGGCGGCATGATCATCGGCGCGATGGCGCTCACTGCTGTGGCCAGCCTGCTGAATGCGCCGCTGGCGCCGCCGCCCCTCTGGCTGCGGCAGGCGGCGCGCATCGTGCTCGGCCTGGCCATTGGCGCGACGGTCACGCTGGACACGCTGCGCACCGTCGCGGGCGCATTGCTGCCGGTAACCTTCATCGTGCTGGCGATGGCGCTGGCGGGGCTGGCCGTGGCGCGCGTCATCCATCGCGTCACCGGTCTGCCGCTGCCCACCGCCCTGTGCGGGTCGGCTCCCGGCGTGCTGGCGGCGATGGTCACGCTGGCGGAAGATCTGGGCGGAGATGCCCCGCTGGTGGCGTCGCTGCATCTGGTACGGCTGATCAGTGTGATGCTTTTTGTGCCGGCGCTGGCGCGCGCCCTCTTTCCGGCGCCCGTGACGACGGTAGACGTCGCCGCAGCGGCGGAGGTGACGGGAGCGACACTACCGCAGTTGGCGCTCTTTCTCGCCATCGGTCTCGTGGTCGGTTTCCTCGCGGCCCGACTGCGCGTCCCCTCCGGGGATCTGCTGGCGACGATGGCAGTGGCCGCTGTGTTGAACGCGGCGTGGCTGCACATGGCCGAAGCGCCCGAGTCGTGGCGCATCTTTGCGCAATGGATCGTGGGCGCGGGGCTGGGTGCGTCGGTGACGCGGCAGACGGCGCGCACCTTCCGCCCCTTTGCCCTCGCCGGCGCATTGATGACGGCGTTCTTCCTGGTCATGGGAGTGGTATTGGGCTGGGCGCTCTGGCGCATGACATCCCTGGATCCGGTAACGTGCCTTGTGGCCAGCGCCGCCGGCGGCGCGGACCAGATGATACTGCTGGCGGGGGAGCTGGGCGGCAACGCGCAGTTGGTGGCGGCAGTACATGTGGCGCGGCAGATCATCCTGTTGGTGGCGGTGCCGTTCTTGGTGCGCGGGGCGGCGGGCCACCGAGCGCCCGCGCCGTCGTGCGATGCGTGAGGGCGGTCCGGCGCGGAGGGAGGGCGAGATGCGCGAACATGCGGAGCGGGTCTGGCGGTGCATGGCGGTCTTTGCGGGGGATGTGGATGAAAGCGCCGTGCGCCATGTCTGCGAGGACCCAGAGCGGCGTGGGCTGGACGAGTTGTTGGAGGCGGGTGTGGTGGATGTGGAGGAGACGCGCCTGCGCTACCGTCTGACGGCAGCGCCGCCGCCCCTGGGCGCGGCGGAGGAGATCGAGGCGCGGCGGCGACACGCGCAGCACTTTCTGACGGCGCTGGGCGATGCGGCGCGCTGGTGGGCAGAAGGCGGCGTCGGACAACAGGACGCACGCTCCATACTGGACGATGACTGGGCCAACATCGCCGCGGCGCAGGCCTGGGCGGCAGCGCACATGGCGACCGATGCGGACGCGGCGCGGCTCTGCCTAGATTACGCCGACGTGGGTGCCTCTTTGCTGGCGGCAACGGCGCGGGGCGAGGCGGAGGCGCGCTGGCGGTGGGATGCGTGGCGGGCGGCGCAACGGCTGGGCGACGGCTTGGGCGAGATGCGCCAGCTCGTGCGGCTGGGCGCGCTGGCGCGGGGCGCGCCGGACCCGGCCGCGGCCAGCGCCCATTACGCGGCGGCGCTTGATCTGGCGCAGCGGCTGGATGAGCCAGTCTGGCAGGCGGGCATCCTCGGCGAGTTGAGCAACACATGCCGCGAGGCGGGGGATGCGGCCGGGGCGGCAGCGCATGCGGCGCAGCAGCAGGCGCTCATCACCGCCGCGGCGGACCCAATGGGCTTGCTGGCGTCGCTCGGCCATTTCTACGAGGATCAGGGCAATCCTTTGCGGGCAGCCACGTGGTATGAGGAGGCGGTGCAATTCGCGCAGGCGGCGGGTGATCCGCAGGCCGAGCTGGCGCTGCGCTTTCACGCGCTGACGGCGTGGCTCAAGGCGCGCGATGTCGCGCGCGCCCTTGCCGGTTACGCGGCGGCGCTGCCGCTGGCCGAGGCGTTGCGCGACCAGCGGGCGGTAGGCGAGCTGCTCTATGGCAAGGCGATAGTGCTCTGGCACAGCGGCGAGGCGGAAGCGGCCATCAGCACGCTGACGCTAGCGATCGCGGCGCTGGGAGCGTGTGACGATCCCGTGGCGGCGGACGCGCGCGACCTGCTGGAAGAGTGGCAGGACGCGGTGGTGTGATAAATAAACCATCAGGACGCCAAGGCACAAAGGATATCTTGGCAGAGCTTTGTCTTGCGTCTTTTTATATCCCTTCAGTCGCCGCATGACAGGCGGCGAGCACGTCGGCGGAGGTAGTGGTCGTGCCGATGAGCATCTCCAGCCAGCGAATCGCCCACCATTTCATCCTCTCATCCTGCACCGTGTCGTGGCACTCGACGGCATTCGTGGCATCGCGCACGAGGATGATGTTATAGCCGCGCAGGCCCATGGCGCGCGTGCCATAGTCGCGATTGAGCACGCAAACGTTGGTGGCGAACCCGGCATAGAGCAGATGCAACAGGCGGCGATGGCGGCAGAGGCGGTGCAGTTGCATGCCGTTCGCCACGACGAAATCGCCCGGCTCTGGCCCCAGCACCGGCATGATGTTGCGCGCCAGCTTGTCGCGTTCGAGCTGGTCGTAGCGCGGCTCTGGCGGATAGGCGTACTGGGCATAGTCACCCCGGCGGCGGCGGAAATCCTCCGGCGGCCAGGCGGGCGGCTCATAGTCGCCGAATAGCTCCTCGTCGCCGGCGTACATCAGCGATTGCGGGTACTTGGCCGCCGTCTGTGGCGACGGCGCGTGGATGATGGTGACGCCGGCGGCGCGGCATGCCTGTACCAGCGGCGCCAGCACGTCGGCCACCACCTGGCGGTTGCGCGCCAGATGCGTCTCGATATAGTTGATGTCCCAGCAATCAATCATCACCAGCGCCGTCTGCGCCACAGGGAGCGTCCACGTCAGCGTGACATAATGGAAATTCTCCTCCCGCGCGGGCACATCGAGATCGGTGTTCAGGCGGTAGTACCGTACCGGTATCACCAGCTCTGTCATCTCCACCCCCTTTGGCATTGACGTAAACCACCAGGATCACGTCAACAAAAACCGCTCCTATGCTAGCGGGAGATTGCTTCGCCGCGATGCGGCTCGCAATGACGGGGTCGCTGTCATTGCGAGGGCAAAGCCCGAAGCAATCCCTTCCTACGCCGGCGGGAGATTGCTTCGCTCCCTTCGGTCGCTCGCAATGACGCGAGAGCTGTCATTGCGAGCGACCGAAGCAATCTACCCTTCACCCACAGGGGATTATGCTACTTCTGTTCGTCTCAAGACGCCAGGGAAACGCATGCAAAACCTTGTGTCCTTCGTGTCGCGGCGTCTCGGTGGTTTATCCCTCTCTATTCACATAGATGGATGAGCCGCGGGCAGCCGCCCAGGCGGTCATGCGGCGCGGGTCGCCCTGCCAAAGCCGGTCAGCAGCCCAGGAGCGCGGCTGCGGCGACGCGGCGCATTCCAGCCTGATCACCGGAAAGAGCGGCGTGGGCGGCTCCAGCGGCAGGCCGGAGATGATCACGTGATCTTCCGTCTGCCGGAAGGGCAGCTCCTCGCCGGTGGTCAGCAGCACGGCACGCCGCACCGGCGTCTCTAGGCCGCCCAGCGTGAGCGTGCCGCGCCGATCCCAAAAGCGGATCACCAGGTAGAGGTTGTTCCCCTTGCGCGTCTGCCGCCCATAGGTGATGAACTCGCACACCTCGCCTGCCTCGGAGCCATAGATCGCCTCGCCGTGCGCGTCCATCCAGCGGCCGATCTCGGCCATGCGCTGCGTGAACTCCAGCGGGAGCTCGCCATCCGCCGTCGGCCCCACGTTGAGTAGCAGGTTGCCCCCCTTGCTGGCCGCCTCAACGAGGAAATCGAGCAGCACGTCGGCTGGCCGCCACCGTTCGCCGATGGTGTATCCCCACAGTCGCCACGTGCTCACCTGGCACGACTCCCAGAGCCGGTTGGGATCGGCGGTGATGTGGTGCTCCGGTGTGCCGAAATCGCCCAGCAGGCGCGATTCGCCCGCGCCCAACCCGCCGTCGGCGGAGGTTGTACCGGCGGGCGCCACGCCCAGTCGGTTGTTGATGAGGATGTCCGGCTGCAGCGTGCGGATCATCTCCACCAGCTCGGCGCTGCGCCACGCCGCCTGGTCGTGCGGCCACGCGCCATCGAACCAGATGACATCTATGCGGCCATAGTTGGTGAGCAGTTCGCGCACCTGCGCGTGCACATAGTCGCGAAAGCGCGCCCAGCCCTCCGGGTCGTGTGTCGGGCCTTCCCAGTAGGCGGGGATGCGCCAGTCCGCCAGCGAGTAGTAGAGGCCGACGCGCAGCCCGGCGGCGCGGAATGCCTCGACATAATCGCGCACGAAATCGCGCCCGGGGGCTTGCGCCGCGGACGAATAGTCAGTGTGGGCGGTGTCCCAGTTGCAGTAGCCGTCATGGTGGCGCGTGGTAAAGACGGCGTAGCGCATGCCCGCCTGCCGCGCCACCGCCGCCCAGTGACGCGGGTCGTAGCGCTGCGGATTCCAGCGACAGGCAGCGGCGATGTAGGCCCGTTGGTCGAGGTGCTCGCGGAAGAGCACCTGTTCGCCGCGCCCGTAGGCGGCATACGGTCCCCAGTGGATGAACAGGCCGAAACGGCTTTCCGGGAACCAATGCCATTTGTCGGGAATGTCGCCGGTGGTGCTCAACTGCTGCATTATAGCCTCCTAACGTCTGTGGGGGCGGGGCCTGCCTACTCCTGCCCCGCCAGCGCCGTATACCCTCACCCTGCCCTCTCCCGCGGGGAGAGGGCAGGGTGAGGGCGCTCCTACTCCTGCCCCACTCACCGTCGCCGCAGTTCGTGGTACACCTGCATGCAGTATTCGGCGTTCTCCACCGGCACGTTGTGCGGGATGTGGTTGCCGACGGCGAAAAAGTAGCCGGGGCAATCGCGGCCCAGATCCATGCACCGCTGCACCTCCGCCGCGATCTCCTCCTTTGTGCCGAACGCCAGCACGCGACAGTCGGCGTTGCCGATGATCACGTGCGTCTGGCCGTACTTGCGCACGATGTATTCCAGGCTGGTTATCGGCTCGAAGATAAAGCCCTCCGCGCCCGCCGCGGCCAGGTCATCCACATACGCCGTGAAATCGCCATCGGAGCAAAAGAGCACCTTCTTGCCCGCATCGCGGATGCAGTCCCAGTAGCGCTTCAAGTTGGGGAATACATAGGCGCGGTAGAACTCGGGACGAAAGATGCCCCCCGAGGTCCACACCATGTCGTCGTGCGTCAGGTACACCTCGATGTCGGTCGCCGCCCACGCCTTCACATACTGCATGAGATAGTCAGCCCAGCGGTTCAGCATCTGCCCAAAGCGCTCCGCGTCCAGCCCGGCGGCCAACAGCAGGTTCTCCCAGCCGAACGCGGCGATGGCGAACGACACGACCGAGCGATAGGTCCCGCCCGGCACGACGGCATCCCGCTGACGCGCCTGCTCGTACCACGCCTGATACTTCGCCACCTGCTCGCGGTGATCTACCCGCCCATATTCGGCAAAGGGATCGAGGTTGTAGATCTCCTCCACGTCGGTGAAGGGGGAAGGCTCCGCCGGGATGTACTCCTGGTGGTCGGCGCGCCAGACAACGCGGCCCATCTGCGTCCAGCGCCCCCTGGGATCGGGGCCATCGGTGTGCCAGATAAAGTCCAAGTCGAGCAGCTCTTCCATGTCCGCGTCTGGCTTGCCTGCCAGCGCACGCCGGTAGGCGAGCCAGTCCGGGTTGGTGATGTACTGCGTGTGCGGGATCTCGTCCGGCATCTCTAGGCGGATTGCGGCCATCCCTCGTCTGTAGCTCATAGGCTCCTCTCTTGTCGTCAAGTATTCGGCGTGCAAATCAACGCTCAAGCGGGACGCTATCCGCCTGCGGCGGCACCGCCCGCTGATGTGGCTTCCCGTATCGCGCGCGGAACGCATCCGCCGTCATCCAGACACCCAGGCGCTGCAAGCGAAAAGGCGATCGTCGGCGCGCGCTTACCACGTTGTACGTCCACATGAGCAGCCAGGCATAGGCATTCTCGGCCAGCTCGCCCAGGCGACCGAGCGGCGGGCGATACGGCACAATGGTAAAGCCCAGTCGCCGCAGCAGCCGCACCTGCGCGGGCCGATCGTGCGGCGACAGAAAGGCAACGGTCCCGCCCACCGCGCGCGCCTGCGCCAGGCGAGGGTCGCGCGCCATCTCCGCGGCCACAGCGTGCAGCGACGCGACAAAGCCGCGGCTCACGGCTCGCGCCCACGCCAGATCGGCGCCATCGGCGGGCAGCGGCGGGATCTGCTCGTTCCAGAGGTGCAGCGCGAGCACCGGCTCCCCCTTCTGCACCGTCCCTTCCAGCAGCAGCAGGGGGTATGGTGCGCGGGCGCGCGCGAGGCGCAGCAGGCATGCTGGGTCGGCGGTGAACTCGTAGACCCCGTTGGCGCGCCTCAGAACCCAATCCAGGCCGCGGATCAGCCGGCGCACCGCTCACCGTCCCCCGATGAGCGCGATGCCCGCGGCAATGACCAGCGTGCCAAGCCACTGGCGCAGCGACACCGGCTCGTGGAACAAGAGGTGAGCGGCAAACACCTGCACGCCGATCACGGCGAGGCCCACAGTAAGCGGATAGGCGATGTGCAACGGGATGATGCGCAGGATCGCGGTCAGGGTCAGGACGGTGATCAGGCCTGCCAGATTGCCCGCGATTTGCCAGAGGAGGAATCCCGTGCGCGTGGCGCTCTCCGCCGATAGCTTGAAGCCCGCGTTGGCCAGGATATTGAAGGCCAGGTTGAGAGCGATGAGGAGCCAGAGGCGGAGGGCGCCCGCAGCGCGCCACCAGGCGATTGCCGTGCCGATATGCGTGCTATACAAGGGGCACCTCCTCCGGGTGTGATTCGGTGCGCGCATTATACACGCATAACGCCACGCGTCAATCGCCGGCAAAACAGCCAGCATGGGCGAACTCCTCACCTCGCTACTACCCCGCGCCGCGATTCCATGCTATAATCCGCCTGTCATCAGATCGCCGTCTCAAGAGGAGGGCACGCATGGCCACATCCGACGTTCGCCCGCAACCGATCCCTCGCCGCGACGCCTTTTTCGGGCTGCACTTTGACCTGCATCCCAGCCAGATCGACACCGCGCTGGGCGCCGACACCAGCGCCGATAACATCCGCGCGCTCCTGCGGCGTGTCCGCCCCGACTATGTGCAGTACGACTGCAAGGGGCATGTCGGCTACACCGGCTACCCGACACAGGTGGGCTGGCCATCTCCTGGCATTGTGCAAGACGCGCTCGCCATCTGGCGGCAGGTAACGCGCGAGGCGGGGGTGGGCCTCTACATCCACTATTCCGGCCTCTGGGATAGCGCCGCCATCGCACACCATCCGGAATGGGCCTGTATCAACGCTGACGGCACGCCGGATCCCAATGCCACGTCTGTCTTTGGCCCCTATGTGGATGAGCTGATGATCCCACAGCTCAAGGAAGTGGCTGCCGCGTATGATCTCGATGGCTTCTGGGTGGATGGCGAGTGCTGGGCCGCCAAGCCGGATTACTCCCCGGTGGCGCTGGCGGCATGGCAGCAAGAGACCGGCCTGACGGACGCGCCCAGGGGCCGCGATGACCCGCACTGGCTGGAGTGGAAGATGTTCCACCGTCGCGCCTTTGAGCGCTATCTAGCGCACTGGGTGGACGCGCTGCACGCCTTCAACCCGCGCCTGCAGATCACCAGCAACTGGATGTACACCACCTTTGCGCCGCAGCCGGTGGTTGCGCCGCTCGACTTTCTCTCCGGCGACTATGCGCCCACCCTCTCGGTGGACCGCGCTCGCGTCGAGGCGCGCTACCTGGCGCAGACCGGCATGCCGTGGGACCTGATGGCGTGGGGCTTTAACTGGTTTCAGGATTCGGGCCACGAGCTCAAGACCGCGCGGCAGCTCCAACAGGAGGCCGCGGTGGTGCTGATGCAGGGCGGCGGCTTTCAGATCTATTACCAGCCGACGCGCGCCGGGTATGTCATCCCACAGATCATCGAGACGGCGGGTGAGGTGGCGGACTTTTGCCGGGCGCGCCAGGAGGTCAGCCACAAGAGCGAGAGCGTGCCGCAGGTGGCGTTGCTCCTTTCCAGCACGAGCCTATGGGATCGCATGGATCGGCTCTATCAACCATCGCACTGCTATGACGAGCTAGAGGGGGCGCTGCACGCCCTGCTCGAGTCGCACTATGCGGTGGATATCCTGGCGGAGCACCAGCTCCTGCCGCGCCTGAGCGACTATCCCCTGGTAGTGGTCGCCGACGCGCACCGTATGGATGACGCCACCCGCGACGCGCTGCTGGCGCGCGTGGATGCCGGCGGCAGCCTCCTACTGCTGGGTGCGGAGACGGCGCGCCTGTTCGCGCCCGCGCTGGGCGTGCACCTCGACTGCCCGCCGGAGGAGACCAAGGCGCAGCTCAACACGGGGGCGGGCATCGTCAGCGTGCCAGGCATGTGGCAGCGCGTGACGCCGGTGCGTGCCGCGCCAGTGGCCTTCCGCTACGCCACACGCGACACCCGCGCGCAGGGCGAGGTGGCGGCAACGGTGATGGCGTATGGCCGCGGACGGATCGGCGCGGTGTACGGGCCGGTGGCGCTGACGCACTACCGCACGCACCATCCGGCGCTGCGTCGCCTCATCGCCGATCTGGCGGTGCGGCTCTTTCCCGCGCCGGCGGCCCGCGTGGACGCGCCGCCGTGCGTGGAGATCGCCCTCCGCCGCACGCGCTCCGGCGCGCTGGCGCTGCACCTGCTGAATCTGGCCGAGACGCAGCGCGCGGATCGCTTCCTCGCGCCCGATTTTATCCCGCCGGTCGGCCCGATCGAGATCGCGCTGGACGTGTCGCAAGAGCCACGCGCCGTGCGCTGGGTGGGCGAGGATGCGCCGTTGGAGTGGTCGTGGCACGATGGCGTGTTGCGCGCGCGACTGCACCGCCTGCACGTCCACGGCGTGCTGGTGGTCGCCTGAGCCAGCACCGGCCTGCCACAGGAGTCGAAAGCTACGAAAGACTTCTGCCAAAGGAGGGGTCTCACATGTGTGGGATCGTGGCCTACATCGGGCCGCGCGATGCTGCGGGCGTCGTCATCGAGGGCCTGAAACGGCTGGAATACCGCGGCTATGACTCGGCCGGCATCGCCGTCGTGACGGAGAATGGCATCGAGCGTCGCCGCAGCGTTGGCAAGCTCCAGAACCTGGTTGATCTCCTGCAGGCCTCGCCGCTGCACGGCAATGTCGGCATGGGACACACGCGCTGGGCGACGCACGGCGGCGTCACCGAGTGTAATGCTCACCCCCATACCGATGCCGACGGCGTCGTCGTGGTCATCCAGAACGGCATCGTCGAGAACTATCGTGAGCTGAAGCGGTGGCTTGTCGCCGAG
>JAIOAV010000021.1 GCA_019873665.1 Chloroflexota bacterium | reverse complement strand
GCCCACCGTCCTTGCCCAGTGGTGGCGCGGCGGCGCGTACCAACTGGCGTCAATGAAAAAGACCTCCGCACCCATCTCCGCCGCCATATTGATGGCGTGAAAGACCTCCTCCGTGGTGATCTCGATCTCCGGCCCGATGCCGGACTCGATCCATCCGCCCCGTCCGCGCGGCTGGGGCAGAAAGACGCTGCGTCGCAGGTGGTCGTGCATCGCCTGGATGGCCGCGTCCAGGTCGCCAAAGGTCAGGCCGAGATGCATTTCGGGGGTGCGGATCGTCTCGCCGGGGGCGATGATGCGCTGCGGTGCGGGCGCGTCTGGCCCGGCGCGAAAGGCCAGCATCGCCGTGCGGTCGGCAGAGGTGGCGCTGCCCATGTCGGCGTTCAGGTCGAACTCGAAGCTATAGCCGCCAGACCACGCCAATTGGCCGATGAAATGCTCGCCGGTGGCATTGTTGCGCAGGACAAACCACGGATGGCGATGTCGGTCGCGACGATAACGCCCGTCCACGCGATAGCCCGCGTCCGGCAGCGCGTGCCACTGAAAGTCGCCCTCGTCGAGGGCGCGCGTGTCGTGGAAATAGCCCAGGGAATAGAGTGGAAGCTGGGCATCGCCCAGATGCGAGCGCCAGCGCGGCGTCTTTTGCAGCACGCCGCTCCAAGACCAGGCCGCCGAGAGGGCGGCAGGTTGCGTGCCCGTGTTGCTCACCTCCAGCCAACGGGTCAAGATCGCTGTGCCATCCAACAGCGTATGCACGCGCACAGTTACCGGACGCAGGGCGTGCCGGAGCGTGACCACGGCATGCCGCTCAGCCGGGCGCTTCGGATCGGGCGGCAGCATCTCCAGCCCGCCCCACTCCCAATCCCAGGCCAGCAACTGCCCGTCCAGCTCTAGCCAGAAGGCCTGCGGCGTTGGATGCTCCACCGGGTTGATCCGGCCATCGTAGAAATTGACGAATCCGGCGCCATTCCACCCGCGCCCGACGAATTGCCCCCGGCTGAACGACTCTTCGTACACCACCCACCCTGTGCGATAGCTGATTGTCGGCCCGGGCGTCTCGACGACCAAGACATCAGACCACAGGCCCTCAGGTGCGGGGCTTGCCGCGTCGCCGCGCGGCGACGTGCTAGAGTCTTGATTCGACATGGAATCGGCTGGGGTCATCCGCTTTCTCCCTTCGGTTACATGGATGCTCCAGACACTACCTGTCAGCTTATTGTCCCCCGTGCGGACGCTGCTGGAGCGCTTGGCAGCAGAGTACTCGGCGCTTCGTGATCTGTCAAGAACGCCGCGGAAATCGGGGTTCGCGTAAGTCTTGACAAATCGCCGGGAATTGATTATCATGGAGATACCTCTGCATGATCAACATCAGCTTGCCCCCTATCAAGAGCCGAAAGGACTTCTGATGAACGAGTGCACTTGCGACATCTCCCCGCACCATTGGCGAGAGCGGTTGCAGCAGCTAACGAGACAGTGGGGCTTGGTCCTTCTGATGTGCGTTTTGCTTCTCTCCGCGCTTGCCGTCTCCTCTGGTGATCTGCCATTTGTGCGCGCCCAAGGCGCGATGGGCGGCGTGCCAGCAGCCGGGATGAATTCGCCTTCCCTGCAAGCAGCACCACCGCGCTGGAACTGGCAGGCAGGTGGCTGCTTCGAAGATATCTACTTTGCCGACGCTCAGCAGGGGTGGGCCGTCGGCCAGGTAGGCTCCATCATCCACACGAACGACGGCGGCAACACCTGGTATCCGCTGCCCTCGCCGGTGAATGCCTGGTGGATGGCGGCCTTTTTCCTGGATGCTGACGAAGGGTGGGTGGCGGGCGGCTCGCCCAGCACCATCCTGCACACGACCGACGGCGGCGCCACCTGGGAGATTCAACCCACGGGCACCTGGGCAGGGATCAATGACATCACTTTTGTGTCTCCCACCGAGGGGTGGGCCGTCGGCGCTGGTGGCACGATCTTGCACACCACCGACGGTGGCGCGCACTGGGTGCCGCAGAGCAGCGGCGTCACGGCGCAGTTGCGCGGACTCCACTTCATCAGCAGCAGTATAGGGTGGGCTGTCGGCGATGGCGGGACGATCCTGCACACGGTTGATGGCGGTGCCTACTGGCGGCGCTATGTCGGCGCGCCGAATCGCCGGCTCGAAGCGGTCTATTTCGTCAACGCGAACGAGGGTTGGGTGGTTGGCGAGATCGGCACCATCCTGCGCACGGTGAATGGCGGTGGTAGCTGGACGGTACAAGTGAGCAGGACCAGCGCCGATCTGAACGATGTGGTCTTCAAGACAAACTCCCACGGTTGGGTTGTCGGCGATCGTGGCATGATCCTGCATACCACCGATAGCGGCCTCAACTGGCTGCCGCAGACCAGCGGCACGACGGTGGCGCTGCGCAGCATTCAGTTTGGTCCCGGCAACGCGGGTTGGATCGCGGGGCGACAGGGCCTGTTCCTGCAGACCGACGATGGCGGCGAGACCTGGCATCCGCCCTTTATCAGCCCGACGCAGACGCTGCTCGACGTGCAGTTCCTCGACGAGGTCCATGGCTGGGCAGTGGGCGAGCTGGGCTCGATCTATCGCACCGTTGACGGCGGTGTCACCTGGGAGACGCAAGTCAGCGGCACCGGCGAGCACCTGAACGCCGTTCACTTTGCCAACCTGCAAGACGGCTGGGCCGTGGGCAAAGCCGGCACGATCCTGCACACCACCAACGGCGGCACCACCTGGGGCAAGCAGGTCAGCGGTCGTAGCGATGCGCTTACCGATGTCTTTTTCCGCGACAGCCAGAACGGCTGGGTCGTTGGTACGACCGGACCGGTGCTTTTTACGTCCAACGGCGGCGCGACATGGAGCCCGCAGCCAGGCGGCAACTGGTCGCTGCAGGCCATCACCTTTGCTAACTCGAGTCACGGCTGGGCAGTGGGCGGTAGCGGCACGATCCTGCATACCAGTAACGGCGGCGCTGCCTGGAACCCGCAGACGAGCGGCGTGGGCGCGCAGCTCAATGATGTCGCCTTTATCAGCGCCAACGAAGGATGGGTGGCCGGTAACGATGGCACGCTGTTGCATACCACCAACGGGGGCGCGTTGTGGACGCGCGTCGTGGTGCCCACGACGCTGGATCTGCGCGCTGTCCGCTTTGTCAGCGAGAGTGAAGGCTGGCTGGCTGGCGAGCAGGGCCTGTTGATGCACACAATGGATGGCGGCGCCACATGGGAGACGGTGGTTGCCGGCACGTATCTGGGGTTCTACGGCCTGAGCTTCCCCGACCCGTTCCACGGATGGGCCGCCGGCGAACAGGGGCTGGTGCTGCGCTTCACGGGCTTTCTGCCCTGCCTTAAGCTCAGCAAGAGCGACTGGAAGGATCCCGTCGAGGCAGGATGGAATACGCACTATACGATCGTTATCTCCAACCCGTGCGACATCACGCTGACTGGCGTGGTGGTTAGCGATACCATTCCGGATCGGCTGGATTATCTCAGCAACTGGGGCGAGGTGCCCGGCGTCTATCACCCGGCCACCAAGACGGTAACATGGAATGTGGGCACGCTGCTGCCCGGCCAGCGGCGGACGGTAACGCTGCGCGTGCATGTGCGCTCCGCGCCAGAGCCGTATATGCTCACCAACACCGTGCTGGCGCGCAGCAACCAGTCTGGCCTGGCGACGGCCACCGAGATCACCACCGTCATCCTGCCGCCAATGGAACCGACGCCGACGCCGACGCCCGCGCCACCTTGCGAGGCGGAGCTCAAGCTGTCGTTCGACCCGGTTGAGCCCGGCAATTGCGGTCCCTATGAGCTGGTGCTGCGCATCTCGAACGTAGGGAGCGACGCTACAACCAACACCCGCGTCAACCTGCATCCGATGGTCGGCAGCCAGTATGTGCAGAGCATTACGCCCGACGAGATCGTCTTTGAGACGATCAACCCCGGTGCTTCCCTGCATCGTGTCATAACCATAATGCCTGCCTGGCCGCCCACGTTGACTGAGAGCGTTACGATCACACTGGCCGCCGTCATCACGCGCGAGGATTGCGCGCCGCAGCGGAACATGGGTCAGATGGCGACGGTTGTCATCTTTGCGCCGCAGACGTGTGTGGGCCCGACGGCAACGCCTACTGCCACCCCGACCGCCACAGAGCTGCCCACCGAAACGCCGACGGCCACGCCAACCGGCCCTACACCGACACCGACAGAGACGGCGACACCGACGGAGACCTTTACGCCGACCGCCACGCCCACCGAGGTACAGGCGACGCTGCTGGTCTACAAGACGGTGCAGCCGTTGACGGCAGAGCGGGGTGAAGTGCTGACCTACACCATCCTGATCATGAACGACATGCTCTCCGGCCAGGATCCGGGCGCGTCTGTGAGCGTCCGCGACACGCTGCCGTCTCATGTAACATATATCAGCGGGACGCTCAGCGCCGGCGCTACCTATGATGCGGATAGCAGAACAGTCCTCTGGCAGGGAAGCGTGCCACGCGGCCTTTCCACCAGCCTCAGCTTCCAGGTGATGGTGGACGAGGATGCGCCGCTGGATGCAGAGATCGGCAATACTGCCGTGGTGACCGACGCGCTGGACTATGTTATCCACGCGGAGGCGTTCACGCTGATCACCGACGGTGAGCCAACCGCTACACCGACGCCATCGGCGACCATGACGCCGACGGCCACGACGACTCCCGCCGAAAGATATCTGCATCTGCCGCTTATCCTCAGGACGGGAGCGCCGCTAGAATAGAGGCTGACAATCGGGGGAACGTCATCTGATCGCATAGCCTCTGCGATCCAGCTCACCGCAACAAGCGAAAGCGCCCGAGCTAGCGACAAGCTGGCTCGGGCGTCTGTGTTGGCCATGGCACGCGCAGGGATGTGGCGTTAGCGCTCCTTGCCGGCAACCTAGCCGCCGCTTCGCCGCCCGAGCTGCCGGATCGGCAGCGGCAGCGCCGCCGGCGTCTTGAGTTCTTTGAGCATCTGCGCGATGGTCTTGTCCTCGTATCGCCACAGCTCCCCTTCTAGCCACAGGAGAGTGTTCTGCAGCGAGACGCCGGCGTGAGCGCGCATCTGGCCGAGCAGCGCGCGGACTTGGGTGAAGAATGCCTTGTCAAAGACGATGGCCGAGGACTCGTCTGCTGTGTAAAGGGCGTTGAGCAGCGGCACGGCCAGCTCTGCTGCCAGCGCCTTGAGCTCTGGGTGGGCGCGCAGTATGCGCCAGATCTCGGCGTTGTGCCGCTCCAAAAGCAACAGATACCGCTTTCCCTCGCGCAGACGGCTGAGCACCTGGTCGCGCAGCGCGCGCAGGTCCTCCAGGCGCGCCTCCCACAGCGTCTCGCGCACCACCTCTGTGGGCGCGCACACCAATTCCACATCGAGCAGGTTAAAGACGTGGTGGATGTGGTTCGCCAGCGAGAACGTGCCGCTGGCGTTCCCGGCAAAGAGCAGCCCGGTCAGCTTGGGGTCCGGCTCGTCGGTAAGGAGAAAGGAGCCGGAATCGCCGGGCTGGCAAAAGCGCTCCGGGCCGGTGATGACGATCACGTCGCGAAAGGTGGCCGTCTGCGCGCCGGTGTAGCTGTAGTCCACGCGAAAGGTGGCGTCCACCGCCGCGATGCGCCCGCCGCTGGTGCGCTCGGTGGTGCGGCCGCACTTTTGCACCGCCATACCGATCTGCGCCGCTGCTGTCGCCCCCGGGCCGGGGCCCAGGCTCAGCACGGCCAGCTCCACCATATCGAGCGACAGCGGCCGGGCAACCGCCGCGTCCACCAGGTTGCTGCCGTTGGCGGCAAAATCCAGCGGCACCCAGCGGCACAGGGTGGCGATGGCGTCGCTGACGGTGCCACCGTCCAGTGGCCCTTGCTGCAGGACGGGATCGCCCTCCTGGCAGCGGTTCTGGTTCGCCAGCACGTGATTGTTGCTGAGCAACAGCAGTTCACCGGTGCGTCGGTCCAGCACGTAGCCGCCCAGCGTGCCCGCTGTCGTCGCAGCGTGGCCGACGCTCACGCCGCCCGGCGCGGGACGATACCGGCCGGTATAGGAGAGGGCAAAGACGGGGCCTGTCTCCACTACATCGGTAACCACTTCCTCGTCGCGCCCCGTGATCGAGTTGTAGAGGGTGATCCGCGAAGGCATCAGGCGGCTGGCTGCCAGCCTGGATCGCGGCACCTTGGCGATGACGTACACGATGAGCGCCGGCTCTTCGGTTACCGCGCCGCCGATGGTCTTGTAACCACTTGCCAGACCCACGATATTCGGGTCCCTGAATAGCGATGACTCGTAAAGCTGCTTGATCCTGGCGATCTCGGCAAGCGATTGCGCCATCCTGCCCCCCACGTCCGCTGATGTTTGACCCATCCGCCAGTTTGCGCCCGGCTGCGGCCTGATTTCAACTAACTATCATTATATCACGGACTGCTCCTATGCCAAGTACGAAAAAGCGACCAGCATGCCACCAATGCCAGTCGCTGTCATCGCATCGCGGAATCGGGGATCAGGGATAGATCCGCTCCAGCATGCGCGGGAAGGGGATCGTCTCGCGGATGTGCGGCAGATTGCAGAGCCACGCCACCGTCCGCTCCACGCCGAGGCCAAAGCCGGAATGCGGCACCGCGCCATAACGGCGCAGGTCAATGTACCACTGATACGCCTCGCGCGGCAGCTTGTACTGGCGGATGCGCTCCTCCAGCAACTCCAGGCTTGCCGTGCGTTGCCCGCCGCCGATGATCTCGCCGAACCCCTCCGGCGCGATCAAGTCAACGGAGAGCGATAGCTGCGGATCCGCCGGATCGACCTCCATGTAGAACGCCTTGCAGCGCGCGGGATAGCGATGGACGAACACCGGCTTGTCGAACATCTCGCCCAATGCCGTCTCGTGCGGCGCGCCGAAATCGTCGCCCCATGTGATCTCCACGCCCTTTTCGTTTAGCGCCTTGACCGCCTCGGTATAGGAGATGCGCGGGAAGGGCGGCGCGATCCGCTCCAGCGCCGTGGTGTCACGCTCCAGCTCCTTGAGCTCCGCGGCGCGATTCTTGAGCACCGATTGTACGATGTGGGAGACGAACTCCTCCTCGATGCGCATGCACTCGTCCAGGTCTGCCCAGGCCATCTCCGGCTCCACCATCCAGAACTCGGTGAGGTGGCGGCGGGTCTTGCTCTTTTCCGCGCGGAAAGTGGGGCCAAAGCAATAGACGCGCCCCAGCGACATGATCGTGGCCTCGTTGTAAAGCTGGCCACTCTGCGTCAGATACGCGGGCGTGCCGAAATAGTCGGTCTCGAAGAGTGAGGTGGTGTCCTCGCATGAGGTGGGGGTGAGGATGGGCGTGTCGCAGTTGACAAAGCCGTGCGTATCCAGCCACTCGCGGATGGCGCGGACAATCTCGGCCCGCACCAGGAGAATGGCGTTCTGTTGCGCGGAGCGCAACCAGAGGTGACGGTGCTCCATCAGAAACCCGACGCCATGCTCCTTGGGCGCAATCGGGTATTCCTCCGCCAACTGAAAGATCTGGAAATCGGAGACGCCCAGCTCATAGCCGCCCGGCTTGCCCGGCGCACGCGCGTCCTCTCGCACCACGCCGGTAACGATCACCGATGACTCTTGCGTTACCCGCCTGGCATCTTCGAATACTTCCGGCGATACCTCTTTGCGAAAGACCACCGCCTGGATGATGCCGGTGCCATCGCGCACGAGCAGGAACTGCAAACGCCCCTTGTCGGTCTTGTTGTAAAGCCACCCCTTGAGGGTAACCGTCTCGCCCACATGGGCGGCAATGTCGCGGATGTACACATGTTCAGCCATCTGCCCTCCTCCCGTGGATGGGGTACGTCATTGTATCAACAAGCGCCTGTCAGCGGGTGGGATTATAACACCCGCGATCGTCTCTGTCCAACGCCATAGCATCCGGCGTCATGGCGCGGTGTGCGACCGCGCCTCGCGGATCAGCGCTCGGTCTTCCGCCGTCACGCCGCCGGTAACCAACAGGATCGCCGCATAGGCCACCAGCGCCAGCGGCAGAGTGAGGATCAGGCTATGCGAGCGCAACGCCAGCAGGATCAGGGCCATCGCCGCCGCTCCCAACGCGGGACGCCATGCCAGCGAGAACCACGGGACGCTGCCCAGGTGGCGACGGATACAGTAGTAGAACGGCAGCAGCAGCGCTATCTCGGAAAAGATCATGATCACCGCCGAGGCGCGATAGCTGTATGCGGGGATCAGCAAGATGTTAGCGACCAGGTTAAAGGCGAGGGCGAAGGCAAAGGCCCGCGTGAGAAAGCGCTGTTGATCCAGGGCGATCAGGACATATTGCGTCACGCCGTTGACAAAGCTGAACGGTAGAAAGCCGATCATCAACTGCAGCGCGATGCGCGATTCGGGCAGATACTTGGCGCCGCCCAGGAGCGCGATCAGCGGCTCGGCGGCAAAGATAAACGTGACCATCAGCGGCAGGGACACCCACAGCAGCAGCCGCAGCGACACTAGGTAGGCGCGCCGCAACGAGTCACGCGCCGATATGGCGTAGCGCGACATCAGGGGAAAGAGCGCCATCGTAAAGTAGGAGGGGATGATCGTCAGCGCGTCCACGGGCTTGTACGCCGTGCCCACATAGCCCACCACCTGATCCCCCTTCATCGCTTGCAACAGCGTGACGTTGACCTTGATGAACAGCGTCGCCAGGAGATGGTTGATCATCAGCGGATATGACTCGCTGAGCATCCGCCGTTGCAGGGCGAAGTCAAGCTCAAGGCGGGGCCGGAAGAACTGCTGCACCACCGCGACGCAGAGCACGAGCAATGTGATCGAGCTCACCAGTATCGAGACGGCCGCCAGGCCGACAAAACCAAAGCCCAGCAACAGCGCCAACGTGCCGCCGATGATCCGCAGGATGGTCGTCAACACCGAGATCGCGGCGGGGTATTCCATCTTTTCGTAGGCATTAAAGACCGCCGTGAGACCTGTGGAGATGCCGCTGGGGATCAGGCCGATGGTGAAGAGCAGGATCGCCAGGCGCGTGTCTGATGCGAGCTCGAATGCCGCGCCCCAGAAGCCGCTGAAGGCGAGCGCTAGAGGCACGGCGAGCAGGCCAAACGCGAGCCGCAAGATCGTCGAGTTCACCAGGTAACGGTTCGCGTGCGCTCGATCACGCGCCACCTCACGCGTGAGCAGCGTGTTCAGGCCAAAGTTAGTCAGGATCTCAAACCACGTTACGACCACTACGGCAAAGGTATATTTGCCTGCGTTCACCGGGCCGAGAACGCGTAACATGAACATGGCAAAAGCCATATCCATGCCGCGGTTCACCAGCGTCAAGGTGATGGGCGCGGCGGTATTCTTGACAACGCGGCGCACCACATGATCGCCGGCGTCCTCTTTGTAGTACCGCCCCCACACGCCAACGCCCACGATGAGCAGCAAGACCATCGCGCCGAAGAAGGAGCCAAAGAGGCCGAACTTGACTGACATGGGCGAATAGCGAAAGCGCACGATGTGTGATCCGGCGGTCAACACTACCCCGCGAAAGTTGCCGTCCACGCGGTAGATGTGCAGCTCCTCCTCTTCGGCTGCCCCCTCCGGCGTCACAAACGCTTTCCACCCGTTGAAAAGCCCCAACCAGTCGCCAAAATGGCTATCTGCCAGGACAAGCATGCCGGTCGTCGGCAGCGTCGCCGCGATGACCACCTCGTTCGGCGTGTAGGCCGCGATCTCGACTCGATCTGTGCCGACGACCGGCGCAGCGCCAAGCGGCGGCGCCGCCTCTTCCACCACCGCCGTGCGGCGCGGGTCAAAGGTGCGCAGCGCGTCATAGAGTTGCGACTCGTCGGCCACCACCTGCGCCTCGCGCACGACAAAGGCACGCGGCATATAGTCGTCGTTGCGATAGACCCTCAGCTCGCCGTCATAGACCAGCGTGTAGCCCGGCCGCGTGACCGTCTCCTCCGTCAGCACGTACTTGACGTTGAGCAGGTCCAGCAGCGGTGAATCGAGCGACTCGGGGTGGCGCAGGCGGGCGATGCGGTTGTAGAGCAGCTCGCCCTGATCCTCGATCAGCCTCATGAACTGGGTGTACTGGCGCGGGATGATCGAGTCATAGCCGGCGATGTCCTGGATGTCAAAGTACATGCCGACATTCGCCGGGAATGGCTTGGCGTCCCGCGTGTCAAAGGTCGCGATGCGGTACAGCTCGGCGTCGCTCTGCAGAAACTCGACAACCGGCAGCCTGACATCCAGCAGCGCGGGGTCAACCGCCGGGTTGAAACCGCTGCCCAGCACATAGAGGTCTGCCATCAGCAGCAGGGCGGCCAGCGGCTGCCAGACGCGCACCCCGCGTGCGCCGCGCCGCCATCCCCATTCCCGACTCGCCAGCCAGAGGACGAGGCCGCTTCCCACCAGTAGCCCGCTCAGGATGGCGACGTTGCGGAACTGGTAAGAGAAGAACATGCGCCCATCGGCGAAGGCCTCTGGCGCTTTGGTGAGGCGGAGCATCACCTGCTCCGCCAGCGGGATCGCGCGCGCGGGAAACACCAGCCCGGCCGCGAGCGCTGCCAGCGCCAGCATGCCAGCCGCTGCCGCCAGCCCGCTCAGCCGCGCGGTCCAGCGCCGCGCGCCGGACGAGAGCTGCTCGCCCAGATACGTCGCGCCGATCCCGGCCAGGGTGCTGACGCTAAAGACATAGGGGAATATCCAGCGAAATGGGGAATGCGACTGGCTGAGCACCGGCAGGGTAAAGATCACCGCATAGAGAGGCGTGCCAAAGGCGAGGAGGAGTGAAAAGAGCGCCAGCGCCACAAAGAACCAGACATACGTCCGCTGCCGCGCGATGGTCAGCTCCGCGGCGTTGCGCTGTCCCCACCCTCTGCCCACTATGCCGATTAGCGCCAAAAAGAGCGGCAGGATGCCGACGTAACTGGCTCCTTCCACATAGTTCTTGATTCCCCAGTCTATGGTGGTGATCGGCTGTCCGGCATAATTGCGCGTTGCCGGCACGATCGTCCGGCTGAACACGTCCCAGTAAGCGTGGTGGCTGGGATTCCCGAAAAAGTCTGGCATCACAAAGGCCAGAAGCCGTCGAATCGGATAGGCCCAGCCAATGACATCCTGTAGCGTTACCGATCCCTGGCGAAAGTTGACGCGCACCAGTTCCAGCAGGGGCACAATCTGGATCGCGCCGAGGCAGAAGCCGAGCGCTACCATTAAAAGCAGCCAGCCTGCCGCGCTGCCGACCCGCGCCAGCGCGGGTCGGGCCCCTCGCGCGCGCCCTGTCTGCCAGCCCACGCTGATTAGCCGCCACAAGGTGTACAGGGCCATGACGATCAGCGTAAAGTAGGTGATCTCCCCGTGTCCCGCCAGCCACTCGCAACCCAGCGCCAGTACGCCCAGCACCAGCCCAGGCAAAGGCGAGCCATCGGCGCGCTCGGCGCGGGCGCGGACGATCAGCTCGATCGCTGCCAGCAGCAACGGCAGCCATGCCAGCGCCGCGATGATCATGGGAAAGACAACCTGCGCCACCATAAAGAGGCTGAAGGTATAGGTCAGGCCGGCGATGAACGCGCCGAAGCGATTCATGCCGAGTATGCGCCCGTAGGCGTAGGTGAACACGGCAGTGAGGAAGAACTGCAGCATGGTGAACCAGCCGAATGCCTGCGGCAGCGGCAGGATATAATACACTAGGCTCAGGGGATAGAGTGCCGAGTGCTGCCCGGCTGCCAGGAAGGGGACGCCGGCGAAGAGGTACGGGTTCCAGAGCGGAACGCGTCGTGCACGCAGCGATTCGACGATGAACCGCTTCCAGACATAGTTCTCCAAAACGAGGTCGCTGAGGAGGCCGTTATGTGGCGTGGTGACGCCCATCACCGCCGCCTGCGATTGCCACGGCTCGGACAGGTAGAGGTTATCCAGCGGGAGGAGCGTCTTCCCGCCCACCGTAACAGGCCAGAAGAAGATCAGCGCCAGGAGAAAGAACCCGCAGACGATAGCGACATCCTGCCATGCCAGGGAGCGCCAGCGGGGAATGCGCCTTGTCAGCAGCATGTCCTCTAGTACCGCCATTTCATCTGCCACACGCGCCACATGGCCTCGAACATGATCTTGGTGGACATCTTGGATTGCCCCTGCTCGCGTTCCTCAAAGGTGATCGGCTCTTCGTGTATGCGGTATCCCAGACGATAGCAGACATACGCGACCTCGATCTGGAACGCATAGCCGCTGCACACCAGCCGATCCAGCGGCAGCCCGGCCAATGCCTGTCGTGTGTAGAAGCGAAAGCCGGAAGTCACATCGCGGATCGGCAGGCCGGTGATTGTCCGCGCGTACCAGTTGCCAAAACCGCTCAGCCCGCGTCGCCAGAGCGGCCATCGGTCATCCAGCCTGCCGCCGTCGGTGTAGCGAGAGCCGATCACTACGTCATATTCGGCCAGAAGGGGCAAGAACTTGGGTATGTACGAGGGAGAGTGCGAAAAGTCGGCGTCCATTTGGATGACGGCATCTGCGCCATGCGCCAGCGCATACTTGAAACCGGTAACATACGCCGTGCCGAGGCCCAGCTTGCCGGCGCGGTGGATGACATTGACGGCAGTAGGATGCTTTGCCTGCAGCTCGTCAGCGATCTGGCCCGTGCCATCCGGCGAATTGTCGTCAATCACCAGGACGTGCACACCCAGGGACAACAGCTCGGCCACCATCCTGGGCAGGTTCTGCGCTTCGTTATATGTGGGCAGGACGACCAGCGTTCTCACAGCGGTTCAGACTCCTCCACATCAGATTCGGGCCGAAAGCACGACGCATTGGCCCGACCAAGTATGCGATTATACCACCATCATCGCGCGAAGCCAACTCGATCATTGACAGCGGCACGCCGGGGTGATATAATCCAAATGGGAGGACCCGCAGAGTGTGCCACGCGGCCTCATCTCCGGGGGGTATGATCGGTGAGCGAAGAGTCCGCTTTCGGGCCAGCGGTTCCGGTGCAGAGTATCGCCGCGGAGCGCCAATACCTGCGCCGATTGCGGTGCGCGTGCGGTGGCCGCTACCAGTTACAGGTGCAGATGCTGATGGAGCGCGAGGGCAAGCACTATGACGTCCTGCAGGTGCAATGCCCACGCTGCGGCGCGTCGCGCACCCTCGTCTTTGACATCAATACGTTCTTTGGGAGAGAGGGATGAGGCGGCAAGCGCGCCTTGTGCTGCTGCTGGCATGGCTCGTCGCCAGCGCGCTGCTCTGGCCGATGACGGCGAGCGACCGGATGTTGCCGATCTACCGCAACCTCTGGTTTGCCGCGCATGCAGCCTGTGCGGCGTTGGGTGCCGGGGCGCTCGCCGTTGCCGGGATCATCGGCGTTCTCTATCTCGTGGCGCTGTCGGCTCCGTCGGTGGCCAGCCACCTGCCGACGCTGGCCACGCTGGACGCGGCAGCGTACATGCTGGTGCGGCTGGGCTTTCCGTGGATGACGCTGAGCCTTGTCGTGGGCAGCATCTGGGCGCAGCTCACCTGGGGCACCCTCTGGAACTGGGAGATGCGAGAGACCTGGGCGCTCATCGTGTGGCTGCTGTTCCTGCTCTACCGGCATGCGCGGGATATCCCCGGCTGGGCGGGCAAGAGGATGGCCTTCGTCGCGGCAGCCGCGCTGTTGATCACACTGCTAACGCTTATCAGTGCCCGTTATCTGCCCGCATAGGCAGCGCTAGAGGGGAAAGCAGATAGAAGGCGAGCAATCCGGTCGTTCCGCGCTACGCAGCGGCCCTGTCGTTGCGAGCGACCAAAGCGAGCGAAGCAATCTCCCGCTGGCTGAGCGGGAGTTGCTTTGAGCTTCGCCCTCGCAATGACATGTGGTTGTGGAGGGATCCTCGGGCGCTGCACGCCCTCGCAATGACATGAAGGTCCAAGCTGTGCGGAATCATTCGATTTCTAGTTGGCTTCTCCGTAGGAGAGCGGCGTGGCGAGATGCTGCGTGCTAGAGGATGGATATGACAACGATTACTCGCCGTCAGTTCCTGCGGCAACTGGCCCGTCTTGGTCTGGGGTCGCTGGGAGCGGCAGCGTTGGCGTCGTCGGGCGGCTGTCAAACGGCGTCGGCTCAGGCCGAGACGCTGGACCTGTCCTCGCCCCACATCCGCGAGGCGATGTACTATGCAGTGTTGCCCCGTGGCGCGGATTGCGATCTTTGTCACGAGACTCCGCCTTCGCGCATCACGTACTGCCATATCTCGCATGGTACAGGCTACGTGCAGTGCCACCTTTGCCCCCGCCAGTGCATCCTCGCCGATGGCGAGCGGGGTGAATGCCGGGTGCGCCAGAATCAGGGGGGGCGACTCTACACGCTGGTTTACGGTAATCCCTGCGCCGTGCATGTTGACCCGATTGAGAAAAAGCCCTTCTATCACGTTCTCCCCGGCAGCGCTTCATTCTCATTGGCCACGGCGGGCTGTAACCTGCATTGCCTCTACTGCCAGAACTGGGTGATCTCGCAGGCGCGGCCAGAGGATGTACCCGGCCGCGCGCTCCTGCCGGTGGAGGTGAGCGCGGAAGCGCGCAAGGAAAAGTGCGCCTCAGTCGCCTTCACCTATACCGAGCCGACCATCTTCTATGAATACATGATGGACGCGGCGCACGAGGCGCGCCGGCATGGCATCAAGAGCGTTGTGGTCAGCGCCGGATACATTAATCCTGCACCGCTGCAGGCGCTCTGCACCGTGGTGGACGCCATCAAGATAGATCTCAAAGCGTTCTCCGACTCGTTCTACCAGCGCGTGTGCAGCGGCGAACTGGAGCCGGTGCTGGAGACGATCCGTACCATCCATCATGCCGGCATTCACCTGGAGATCGTGAACCTGGTCGTGCCGACGCTGAACGATGATGAGAACGACTTGCGTGGGCTGTGCCGGTGGCTGTTGGAGCATGTGGGACCGCAGGTGCCGCTGCATTTCACCCGCTTTACGCCCATGTACAAGCTGCAGAGCCTGCCCATGACGCCGGTGGCGACGCTGGAGAGAGCGCACGCCATCGCGCGCGATGCTGGCCTGCAGTACGTCTATATCGGCAATGTGCCGGGCCACGATGCCAACAACACCTATTGCCCGCGCTGTGGCCGCATCGTCATCGAACGCGCCGGATTCGTGGTCATCGCCAACCACCTACAGGACGGCTGCTGTCCCGCCTGCGGGTATCCCATCGTGGGGATCTGGGCCTGATGAGGAAGAGAGATATGCGACGGGTATCCGGTCACAAAACGTTGCTGATCATCCTGTGCGGCATGCTGCTGCTCGGTGGCTGCGGCACGGCCGCAGAACCCCAGCAACCGACCCCAATTGCTCCCGGCGTGCGCCCGCCGGCAGTGGCGGGCTCCTTCTATCCCGCCCAACCGGATGCGCTTGAGCAAACAGTACGCATGTATCTCGCCCGCACCTCGCGCGTGGGCGTCCGCCCCATCGCGCTCATCGCGCCGCACGCGGGCTATACCTATTCTGGCCCAGTGGCTGCCGCCGCTTTCAAGCAGTTGGAGGGACAGACGTATGATGTGGTGGTCGTGTTGGGCACCAACCACACCACCGCCGGCTTTGAGGACATTGCCGCGTACGCGGAGGGCGCCTATGCCACGCCGCTGGGGGAAGTGCCGGTGGACACGGAGGTCGCGCAGCGGCTGGTGGCGGCGCATGACCGCATCGTGGCAGATGTGGGCCCGCACGTCAAAGAACACTCGATCGAGGTGGTGCTGCCATTCCTGCAAGAGACACTCGGCGACTTTCGCGTCGTCCCGATCATCGTAGGCGCACCACGCATGGACAACTGCCGCCTTCTGGCGGATGCGCTGGTTGCAGCGCTGGCGGATCGGCGCGCTCTGGTGGTCGCCAGCTCAGATATGAGCCACTACCCCGCCTATGAGGATGCGCAGCGCGTTGACAATCGCATCCTGGCGGCCATCGAGACGCTCGATCCGGCCACGGTGCAGGCAGAGAACGACGCATGTCTCGCCGCCGGCACGCCGAACCTGGCATGTACGCTCTGTGGACTCGGCCCGGTGCTGACGGCGATGATGTACGCCCGTGACGTTGGCGCGAACCAGGCAACCACCCTGCTTTATCAGAACTCTGGCGACGCGGCAGCAGGAAGCCGTGACCGTGTGGTGGGCTATGGCGCGGTGATGTTCTGGCGCTGGGATGCGCTCGAATTGACCGCCGCACAACAGCGGCAGCTCTTGCAGCTCGCGCGCGCGGCGATCATGGCGCACCTGCAGGGGAAGCCGACACCCACGCCAGCGCCCGATGATCCAGCGCTGCAGGCACCGGGGGCGGCCTTTGTCACGCTGCGCAAGCAAGGCGACCTGCGCGGCTGCATCGGCCAGATCATCGCCCGCGACCCGCTCTACCAGAGCGTGCAGCAGATGGCTGTGGCCGCGGCGACGCAGGACCCGCGCTTTCCGCGCGTTACGGCGGCGGAGATGGACGAGATCAGCATCGAGATCTCGGTGCTATCGCCCATGCAACGCCTGCGCGACGTGAACGAGATCGAGATCGGCCGGCACGGGCTCTATCTGCGCCAGGGATATCTCTCCGGCCTCTTGCTGCCGCAGGTGCCGACGGAGCAGGGATGGGATCGGGCGGCGTTTCTGGAGGGCATCTGTCAAAAGTCTGGCCTGCCGGAGGGGTGTTGGCGGAACCCGGCAACGTCGCTATATACTTTCAGCGCTGACGTTTTCGCCGAAGAGGCCCCATAAACGCCGCAAGGGCCCCCAAATCGCTGGAGGCCCTTGCAGTGGAGAAGGAAGAAGGAATCAGCCACTAATAGGACTGCTCGCCCTCGACAGTCTGGCGACGCTCGCCCGGCATGTCCTGCGGGCGATCGATCCCCGGCTCGATCATGCCCGCGACGGTGTATGGCCCGACAGTTGACCAGTAGCCTTTGCCGGCCTTGTCGGTGAAGATCAGCCTGGTGATGGACTTGGCACCCTTGTAACCGTAACGATCGGGCATGATCAGGCGCAGCGGCCAGCCATGTTCATCGCTCAGATACTCGCCATCCATCTTGTAGGCAAAGAGCATGCGATCCGCCAACAGCTCCTCGATAGAAAGCACCTCATAGTAGCCGTCCACTGCCTCAAAACGGAGGTATTTGGCCTGCGGCACCGGCTGGACGACATCCAGCAGCGCTTGCAGCGTGAACCCTTCCCAATCGGCGCGGAAGGACCAGCCCTCCACGCAGACCAGGCGCGAGTTTTGCCGGGTGACGGCAAGGGTCTCCACCATTTCGGCAAAAGAGAGGAGAGTCGGGCCTTGCTGCACCCCCTCGATCTGCAGCCGCCACGCCGCGTGATCCAGCACGGGCGTCCGGCCCAGAAAGCGCACGTTATAGCGCGGCCGGTTCAGGCTCACCAGAACCCTTGCCGCCGCTTGTGCCGGTGTGCCGTCCGGCGCGCTGGGCGGTGGCACGGGCGTGACGTCAGGCTCTTCGGTTGCCCCCGGCAGCGCTTGTTGACACGCCGCCAGCGTGGCGCTGATGATGCTGGCCGCCGCCAGCCGCAAGAACTGACGACGGTTGATCTGCTTCATATCCGTATCCTTTGGTAAAGTGCGTCCCCGCGTGTCCTCGTCGGGTAATTGTACCCGATCCATCTCGTTTGTCAATGTCGGCAGTGGCTGAATACAGGGCAATTGCATGAAGACTCGTTTGGCGTGCTGAACGGGCGCAATGAGCCAAGAACGCCCCTGAAAGAGCGTTTGGTGCGTCCAATATGCGACTTGCCAGCCCGATTCAATGAAACTTCTCGTCTTGGCCAAGGGAAGCGGGCTTATCCACCTCATCGGATGCGCGGTTGAACTGTTCTTTGATCATACCACGCGACACAGAGGCCCATATTTGCCGGAAAACGTTGCTCGAAATGACATAGCGCTTCCATTTACTTTCGATGCAATCGCCTTGCGCAGACCGTTGACAAGCAGCGTGGCCTGCGCTACAATGGTATCAGGCGGCATAGGGCGTGAGCGCGAGACACCTCGGGAGTCTCGAATATCTGAGGGGCAAGAGGGGGTGGAGTATGCCTGGGTACATCATGCTGGGCAAGTACACGCAAAGCGGGCTTGCCAACATCAAGAATCTCGAGACGAGTCTGCAAAAGACCAAAGATACCATGAAAGAGATGGGGATCAGATTCGTGGGTTACTGGCTCACCATGGGCGAGTACGACTTTGTTGGCATCGCTGATGCCCCAGACGATCACGCTATGGCGGTTCTGGCGCTGATGCTCGGCGAGAGCGGCGCATGTGTTACACAGACGATGCGCGCGTTCAGCGAGAAGGAGGCCGCGGATATTGTGAAGCGGCTGTCGTAGTGGGGCACGCTCACGCTCACGTCGCCGCGCCGCAGCAGGGCCTGCGCAAAGCCCACTTCTCAACATGGAGCCCTCGGCCTTCTCTCGCAGGGAGAAGGTGGCGGCGCCCCGCAGGGGCGGTGCCGGATGAGGATGTAACGCCGAAGAAACTCATCCATAAGTGCCTGTTCTCGTGGCTTCTCGACTTGGCCCAAACCCTGGCGCAGCAGCGCTGCATTTGACGCCAGCGCCATCCCATGTTATACTGAAATCAATCCCATATCAAGACGATGAGCAGGAGGAGTAGGCGGTTGTCGCTTGGCAGAGAAGCGGGGCCACTGGCTGCGAGCCCCGCGCAACGCGCACCGCCGAACGTCGCCATGTAACCATCGGTTGCTTGCCGATGGTTGCCTTCATCGAAGCGCCGAACAGCCTCGCCCTTAAGCGCTTCCGGGTACCGCCCGTTACCGCGCCGAGCGCACGCGTCCCACATGGGATATGTGCGGAAACAAGGTGGCACCACGTGAGGCCCAGCCCTTTCGTCCTTGATGGACGGAAGGGCTTTCGTTTACATAAGGAGGGAACGATGACTGAGACATATCCAGCCAGGGGATTGCCCAAGCGCTACGATCCCGCCGAGGCGGAGCCGCGCCTGCAGGCGTTCTGGCAGCGGGAGGGCGTCTATCACTATGCGCCGGGCGATGGGCCGGTCTATGCCATTGACACGCCCCCGCCCACCGTCTCCGGCCATCTGCATCTCGGCCACGTCTATTCCTACAGTCATCCCGACTTTCTGGCACGGTTCTGGCGGATGAATGGCTACCGAGTGTTTTACCCGATGGGTTATGACGATAATGGCCTGCCCACCGAGCGTCTGGTGGAGCGCACGCTGGGGATCACGGTGCAGCAGGTGGGGCGCGAGGCGTTCATCGCGCGCTGCCTGCAGGCCAGCGCTGCGGAAGAGCAGGCATATCAGCAGCTCTGGATGCGGCTGGGGCTGTCGGTGGACTGGCGCTACACCTATCGCACTATTGACACGCTGGCGCGCCGCACGGCGCAGGCCTCCTTTCTCGATCTATACCGCCGGGGTCTCGCCTACCGGCAAGTGGCGCCGACGATCTGGTGCCCTGAGTGCCGCACCGCTATCGCGCAGGCCGAGATCAACGACCTGGAGCGGGAGAGCACCTTTTACACGCTCGCCTTCCGCCTGTCGGACGGGGCGATCCTGCCCATCGCCACGACGCGGCCGGAGCTGCTGCCGGCGTGTGTGGCGGTGTTCGTGCATCCAGCGGATCAGCGGTACGCGCACCTGGCCGGGCAGCAGGTGGCTGTTCCCCTTGCCGGGCGGAGCGTGCCGTTGTTGGTGGACCCGCAGGCGGATCCCGCCAAGGGGACCGGCGCGGTGATGTGTTGCACTTTTGGCGACGCGGTGGATGTCGAGTGGTGGCGCGCGCACGGGCTGCCGCTGCGCGCCATCATGGGGCACGATGGCCGCCTGACGGAGGATGCGGGCGAACTTGCCGGCCTGTCGGTGGAGGAGGCGCGGCGGGCTATCGTCGCGGCGCTGGCGCGGGAGGTCGCGTTGCTGGAGCAATCGCCCGTGTGGCAATCGGTGCGTGTGCACGAGCGGTGTGACACGCCGGTCGAGTACATCGTTACGCCGCAGTGGTACGTGCGCCTGCTCGATTTCAAGGCCGAACTGCTGGCGGCAGGAGAGCAGGTGCGCTGGCATCCGCCCTATATGCTGGCCCGCTATCGCGAATGGGTGGCAAACCTGCGCTGGGATTGGGCCATCTCGCGGCAGCGCACCTATGGCGTGGCATTCCCGGTGTGGTATTGCGCCGCGTGCGGCACCGTGTTGCTGGCGGACGATGCCGACCTGCCGGTAGACCCGACGGCGCAGCCGCCGCCACGCCCGTGCGCCTGCGGCTGCGCTGATGTCGTGCCAGAGGCTGATGTGATGGACACCTGGGCCACATCGTCGCTCTCGCCGCAGATCGCCGGCCGATGGCTGGAGGACCCCACGCTGTACCAAGACGTATTTCCCATGTCGCTCCGCCCGCAGGCGCATGACATCATCCGCACCTGGGCGTTCTACACCATCGCCAAGTCGCACTATCACTTTCGTACGATCCCCTGGACCAATATCGCCATCTCGGGCTGGGGCATCGCCGGCGAGGGGATGGGCAAGATCAGCAAGAGCCGGGGCGGCGGCCCGATGCCGCCACTGGAGATGATCGAGCGCTACTCGGCGGATGCTGTGCGCTACTGGGCGGCGTCCACCGGGCTGGGCAAGGACGCGGTGATCAACGAGGATAAAGTCCAATCGGGTGCCAAACTGGCTATCAAGCTGTGGAATGTGGCGCGCTTTAGCGAGCGTTTTCTGGCGGGTGGTGCGCCTCCCGAACCGAACGCAGCGGAGCTTTCCCCGGCGGATCGCTGGCTGCTCTCGCGCCTGCAGCGGCTGGTGCGCCGCGCCACCGACGCGCTGCGCGACTATGACTATGCCACAGCCAAGGCGGAGGTGGAGGCGTTCTTCTGGCGCGAGCTGGCGGACAACTATCTGGAGATGGCGAAGAAGCGGCTCTACGAGGGACAGGACGGCGCAGGCGCGCGCTGGACGCTGCACGAGGCGCTGCTGACGATGATCAAGCTGTTCGCGCCCCTCTTGCCACACATCACAGAGGAGATCTATCAAGGGTTGTTCCGCGTGGCGGACGGGCCGGTGTCCGTACACATTGCGGCGTGGCCCGTGCCGGATGCGCGCTGGGAGAGCGATGCGGCGGAACGGGTCGGCGAGACGCTGGTGGAGGTCGCCACCGCGGTGCGCCGCTTCAAGAGCGAGCAAGGCCTGGCGCTCGGCGCGGAACTGGCGCGCGTGCATGTGAGTACGTCAGACGCGGCATTGGCCGCCGCGCTGCGCACCGCCACCAGCGATCTCATCAGCATCACGCGGGCGCGCGAGCTTGTTGTGGACGAGCTGGCGGGTGCCCCCGACAATGCTCCGACGCATGGGTTGCGCGTGGCCATAGCGCGGGAGTAGCGCACCCCGAAACGCCTAGATCTTGCTCATGAACTGATTCGCCTGATAATCCCACTCGACGGCCATGATATCCACATCCGAGCCGCCATTGGTCGCTTTCGCCTTGACGGTAACGCTGCCGCCGCCGCCGACGAGCCTGACTGACGTCTCGGTGCGCTCTCGCACTTCCAGACCAACACCGGCCGGCCCGAAAAAGCCCACTGCTCTTTCTATCACCGTGGCCGGTGGCATCTTGCTCTGCTTGCCCAGGCGTACCATCATCGCACTCCTTTGCCCGCTGGCATAGGGCCCACGCACTGTGGCCACTGTTATCATTATATTGCATCTGCTGCTTGCGGGCAACGAGATTCGGTTACAGCCAGTGTTGACGGGTTTTCAGGGCTGTGCTGGGGATGTAGGCGGGGGCTTGACGACTGCTGGCGCTCAGGCAGCTTCCAGGAGCGGCGGGGGCTACACTTCTAGCGCGTTCGGGTAGCCGATGTCACCAGAGTCCCCGCAGCGCCCATAGCCGACGCGCATAGCTTACGTCCTTGCTGGTCTGGCTGCGCTCCCGGTGCGAGCCGCTACACGAATTCCCGGCCTCGTTCTATCATGTTCGTTGGCTCTGACATTTGCCTGTGGTGATCTATCCGAGTGAATCAGAGCTGCTTGACGAAAGCATCGCTTTTCCGTAATATTGTAATAGACAAGTGTATGTTCCAGGCGATCGCCGGTTTGCCGCATCGCCACTGCTCAGACAGGAGGCCCGATGTCCATGAAATTGATCGTGGCGATTGTGCACAGAGACGATGGGGATCGGCTAATGGAGGCCCTCATTCGCGCTGGCTACCGCGCGACCCGTCTGAGCAGCACAGGTGGCTTCTTGCGCGAAGGGAGCACGACACTGCTGATCGGCATTGATGAAGAGCGTGTTCCCATGGTGCTGGACGTGATCAAAGGGAACACCACCAGCCACACGCAGCGGACGCCTTCCTTCCTGGGGATCCGCCGCTCCCGGCCTGGCGAGGTGATCTTTGCCGCCGCCAACGTGTTTGTGTTGGACCTACCCGTCTTCATGCGTCTGTAGCGCCGTCAGGCTACGTCAGGAGGGGATTTGACGGAGCATCCGCCACCACCAACGGATCCCTCCGGCACGCCCGCGTCGCAAGAGGTGGAGGCGGCGCTCGTCGTGGCAGCGCAGGCGCCCTACGCCGTGTTGGACCAGATCGCCGCCCGCTCGTCGTTGGGTAGCTTCTCCCTCTGCCCACGCCCCGACCGCCAGATTCACGACACCTACTATGACACGCCGGATAGCGCGCTGGGAGCGCGCTGTTTTTCGTTGCGCCTGCGGCGGATGAATGGCGCTGTACGACTCACGCTCAAGGGTGCTGCCCTGGCCGCGGATGCCGAACTCAAGACGCGGCGGGAGATGGAGGCGGAATGGAGCGCCGCAACCCTTCGTGCTGTATCGGCTGAGCTGGCGCGGCACGCCATCTACCTGCCTTTGCCACCATCATTGGACGATCCATCGCAGTCGCTGGCGGCGCTGGGCTTGCGCGTCATCCAAGAGCGCCACACGCACCGCCGCCCGCGTGAGGTCTCACGCGGGGCGGGAGCGCCCCTTCTGGCCGAAATGGCACTGGATGCCGTCACTTTTCACCTGCCAGGCCGGGAGGTTCGCCACTGCGAGATCGAGGTGGAAGCGGCACACGGGGCCACGCCTGCCGACATCAAGGAGATCAGTCGCGCTTTGCAGGAGGCATATCCGGACTGCCTTCAGCCATGGCCATTCGCCAAGTTGACGTTGGGATTTGCCTTGCTGCGGCTCCAACAGGACGGATGCCTGGATCGGCTGCTGACGCCGCAAGGCACGCTACGGCCCGTGGCGTACCGGCTCTTGCGGCTGGGATAGGAAAAAACCCCCTCCCCCGGCTGATCATCGGGAGAGGGGGTTCGCCTGCTGGCGGCCAGGTTCGTCTCAGGAAGTCGCCAGATCGAAGCGGGCGGCGGCGTCACGCCATGCCTCGCTGAGTCTGGCCCAGAGGGTGCGGGCCGTCTTCGCAGCGGGGCGCGCCTTATGCGGGAGCGCGCGGACGGCCTGCCGCTCTGCGACGTACCGGCGATTCTCCTCCAGCCGCTGATACGCTGCTGCGCCTGCATACAGTGTCTCGTACATGGCCCTTCCTCCTTACATGGTTCTTCAGCTGCTCTAGCTGACTCTGCTCACAGTATAGCGGATCGCGCCGCGCCTGTCATCGGCAAAAGGGATGGGATGCGTTACGCGCTTTGTCGTGTCTCGCACAGGGCGCGTCGTGCCGAAAGGAGGAGGTCATATACATCGTTTGGCGTAGATCCAAGGGGTGGCGTTGCTACCCCTGACCCTCGGGCACCTCGTACCACCGCACTCGCTCGCCCAGCAACGCCCGCAGCCGCCAGCGGAGGCTCTTGGGTGCGTCCTCCATCAGGGCGCGCAGCCGCTGTAGCCGTTCCAGCACTCGCGCTCTGTCGGCATCGTCCAGTTCATAGTCGCCAATGTAGCGCGCGATGTTGGCGATATTGCGGCTGACCGAATGATGCAATCCCCAATCTTGCGCGCAGCGCGTGGCGATATAGGCCAGGTTGATCACGCCGGCGTGATCCGCTGTGCCCACTTCCGCATCCTTGAGCAGCGTCAGGATATCGCGCACGTCCTTGGCGTTTAGCCGCTCCACCTGTAGCTTGGTAAGCACGATATCCGCCAGCGGGATGGTGTACGGATCGAGGTTCAGCCGGTCGCGCAGGTCAAAGCTATGATCCATGGCGAAACGATCCAGGAAGACATCCACGTGCCGCTCGTGTTGCGGATCATAGAATTGCAGGCGCCGGTCACCGTGCAGCGCGTTGAACATGCGATGTGGCTCGTAGCCCAGCGCACGGAACGTCTCCACGATCTGCGCCCGCTGCGCGCTCAGCCCCACTGCGTCTATGTCGGAATAGTCGCGCAGACAGAAGAGCAGCACGGCGCAGTGCATGCGCGCTGCTAGCCCGCCCAGTAGGCGGATCGTAACGCCACGCTCCCGCGCCCCGTCAACCAATCGCCGCGCCTCGTCGGCCATGTCCGGCAGCGTCTTGCCGGTTGCTGTCGCGTCGCTCATCTGACTCCCTCCCTCTGCTGAGACTGTGGATATTGTAGCCACGTTGGTGTGCCACACGAAACGGAGCGTCGGCCGCGGTGCGCTTGGCGAACACCCGCCGTTGTGCTATAATGCCCGAGTGCGCGCCGCGGGCTGTGCGGTCCCACCCGCAACGCGCGACGCTCTCATTCGTAGAGCTAGTGGAGGGATGAGATCATGACCAGGCGCTATCTAATGCCACTTCTTGTGCTCGCCGTGTTGCTCGGGCTGCCGACAGGTGCGGTGCAGGCCCAGGACAAGACCTACTACTGGGATCGCATTGACGTTGACATCACGGTCCTGCCCAACTCGGACATCGAGATCGTGGAGACGCAGACGTATGTCTTTACGCGGGGCAGCTTCACCTTTGCCTACCGCAACATCCCCATGGACCGGCTGCAGAGCATCACGGGCATCGAGGTGTGGGAGGGGCAGACGCGATATCAGCCGGGCAAGGACGCAGCGGGGACCCTCCGGGTGAGCCGCGAAGGTGGCGACACCCGCATCACTTGGTGGTACCCTGCGACCACCAATGCCAGCCGCACCTTCACCCTCAAGTACACCGTGGTGGGCGGGCTGCGCTTCTACGAAGGCGGCGATCAACTCTTCTGGAAGGCAATCTTCCCCGAGCGCGATTTCACCGTGCAGAACGCGCGCGTGACGGTGCATCTGCCGCAGACCTTCGCGCGGACCGAGTTGTTGGTAGCGGCGTATGGCGCGCCTGCCGAGTACGACATCGTGGATGGCCGCACCGTCGTCTTTACGGCGCAGAATATCCCGCCGGAACAGGAGCTGGAGGTACGCATCCAGTTCCCGCACGGCATCGTGCAGGGACAGGCCGCGCCCTGGCAGGTGCGGGAGGACCGCCTGGCGGCATATAACAGCACGACGCGGCCGCTGGTGGATCTGCTGGTCGGCATTCTGGGGATCGGCGCCACGGTTGCCGGATTGCTGGCGGCGTTTCTGATCTGGTTCACGCGGGGGCGCGATCACCCCGTCTCGCTGTTGGCCGACTATCTCGCCACACCGCCGGCAGAGCTGCCGCCGGGGCTGGTGGGCACGCTGCTGGATGAGCGAGTGGACATGAAGGACATCGTCGCCACGCTGGTGGATCTGGCGCGGCGCGGCGTGATCCGCATGACCGAGACCGAGGAAAAGTCGCTCTTTGGTCTGGTGCGGCAACGCGATTTCGTCCTGGAGCTGGCGGGCGAGGGGAAGAAGCTGCGCCCATATGAGAGCCGCATCCTGCAGGGGGTCTTTGGCCCGCGCCAGAGCGTTGCGCTATCGGACCTGAAGAACAAGTTCTACAAAGAGGTAGATTCGATCAGGAACCTGCTGTACAAAGACACGGTGCAGATGGGGTGGTTCGACCGCAGCCCCGACAAGACGCGACAGCTCTACGCGCTCACCGGAGTGGCTGTCTTTGTGATCGCCATGGGGATCGCCGTGCTGGCGGGGATCGCTTTGGCCGACTATACCCACTGGGCGTTCCTCCCCTTTGCCGGCATCAGCCTGGGCGGTGTAGCGCTGGCCATAGCCGGAGTCGCCATGCCGCGCAAGACTGAAAAGGGCGCGCTGGCGGCGGCGCAGTGGAATGCCTTTCGGCGCTATCTGGCGGACATCGAACGGTACACGAACTTGGCCGAGGCGAAGGATCTCTTTGACAAGTATCTGCCCTACGCCATTGCCTTTGGCCTGGAAAAGTCGTGGATTGCCAAGTTCGCCCGGCTCGACACCCCTGCGCCGACCTGGTATCAGCCATATCGCCCCATCGTGCTGCGTGGCGGCCAGAGCGGGGGCGGGCGCGCCATATCCATCGGCGGCGGGCAGGGAGGCTTCAGCACGCCGACACTGCAGGGGATCAGCGATGGCATGGCGACGTCGCTGCAAGGGATGAGCGACGGCCTGACGGCGATGCTCAATAGCGCCGCCAGCACGCTGAGCAGCTCGCCCAGCAGCGGCGGCAGCGGCGGCTTTAGCGGCGGCGGTGGCGGGGGCGGTGGCGGCGGGGGTGGCGGGGGCGGCGCCGGATAGATGCTAGAGCGGAGGACATGGACCTGCAAGAGCGATCCCTCGACATGACGACATCAGCGCGGCGGCCTGCGGCGCAGGGGTGGCGGCGTCTCGCGCTGCCGGTGCTGCTGCCGCTGGCCGTGCTTCTTTTTGCCCTGTTGCTCCCGCCCCGGTCGCTCTGGGACAAGAGCAACCTGGTGGGGTATGCGATCTGCCACCAGATTGACGCGCACTCATATCAGCCGGGTGGTGTGCCGCTGCCGCTGTGCGCGCGCTGCACCGGCACCTTCCTTGGCGCGCTGGTGGGGTTGGCGACGATGGCGCTCCTGGGCCGGGGGCGCGCGGCGGCGCTGCCGCCAGCGCGCGTGTTGCTCCTGCTGTTGCTCTTTGTCATGGCCTGGGGGCTGGATGGCCTGAACTCGTACATGAGCTTCTTCTCCGGCCTGCCGCACCTCTACGAGCCGCGCAACATCCTCCGCCTGGCTACCGGCACGTTGACCGGCCTCGCGATGAGCATCCTGCTGCTGCCGGTGGTCAATTTCACGTTGTGGCGCGAGCCGCAATCTACACCCGCCGTGCCGGGAATGCGCGCGCTTCTGCCGCTGCTGGCAGCCGGAGCCGCGGCGGTCGCCGTCGTCCACGCCAATATGGCCGCGTTGCGCGTGCCCATTGCCTTGCTGGAGACGCTGGGGGTGTTGACGATGCTCGCGCTGATCAACGGCACGATCCTGGTGATCGTGTTGCGGCGGGAGCGCCGCGCTGCGGGCTGGCGGGACGCGCCGCCCTTCTACCTCTGGGGCGCGGTGATGTCGCTGGTCGAGATCGGCGTCATTGACCTGCTGCGCGCCTGGCTGGAGACGATGGTGTCCGTGCCCAAGTAGATGGCAACGGTGGTGGGCACCGGCCAGGTGTTTCTCCGTTGTCCGCAACTGGCTGCGGCGCGTTTTTCTATTGACTTTTCCCTCACCGTATGCATAATAGCCGCCATAGGCAATCAGCAAACATCGAACCACGAAGAGGCGGAAATGAAGCGGATCCCCGTGTTGGTGCTCATGCTCGCCGCATTGGTGCTTTCCGGTGCGTCGCTGCCCCCGACGCAAGCCGGCCAGGAAGGCGTTGCCATCATCATCCACTTCAGCGATACCGGCGCGCAGGTTCCCGCTGGCCTATATGACAAGTTGGCAGCCTGGTACAACTACTATCGCTGGGCGAACCCCGTGGTGGTGGGCAGCGGCGATTATTGCAACACAGCCGACGCCACGCTCTTTCGTGGCGTGCGCGATGGCCTCATCCGCGCCGGCATTCCGTGGGAGAGCGTCATCCTCGCGCCGGGCAATCACGACAATCCCGGCGGCTTTGGCGCCGTGTGGGACTCGGTCTTTGGCGCGGGCTCGCGTGAGGGCGTCAAGCGCGTCGGAAATGTACTCGTCGGGTGGATGAACACCGAGTTGCCGAACATCAGCGCTATCTCCAGTCGCATCCTGGCGGAAAGACAGGCATGCCCCGGTTGCGTGGGCGTGCTCGTGGGCCACAAGCCGGTGGCGCTGGAGCCGGGGCTGCCCAGTTACCTCTACACCACAACCTATATTTTTGCCTCCTCCGCCAAGGTGATGGATCTGGCGCAGCAGGGCAATTTCCCCGTCTATCTTGCGGGGCATGTCGAGATCTATAACTTTGCCAAGTACGGGACGGTCTGGCAAAACCGCGCGGGAGGCGCGCGGAACGGCTTTTGCATCATCACCATCCATTACGATACAGCCACCGGAGTGGCCTCGCGCATCACCTCAACCCTCGTCAACACGTTGCCACCGGACGACCCGCTCCCTACGCCGACGCCAGCACCGCCTACGGCAACGCCGACACTGACCCCCGTGCCGACGGCGACACCGTCGCCATCTGCCACGTTCACACCAACCAAGACGCTGTTGCCCTCAGCCACGCCGACGCGCACCGCGACGCTGCCGGCGACCGCGACACCGACGGCCACCGACATCCAATCTGCGGCGGCGACGCCAACTGCCACGGCGACGGCCACGACCACGACCACCCTCCCGCCCACTTCCACCTCGACGGCGACAGTCTCCAGCGGTGACCTGTTCTCGCTGGCCGCAACCGGCAGCAGTCTGCCCGCAGGCTGGACGAACAAACTGGCGATCAAGCTCAGTAATGTCTCCGGGTCGCTCGTCGGGCAGGTGGCACTCAAGGCGGTGCTGCCCTACGAGAACCCCGATTGGCTCCGCCGCTACACGCTGGACCGAAACGCGAGCCTGGTACCGCCCGGCGCAGTGAATGCGGCCAAGACCGAGGTGCTGTGGCAGTTGGGAGAGCTAGCCGCTGGCGCGGAGCGCAGCGTGATGCTCGAGTTCCAAACTTTGAGCACGGCCAGGGGGGCGCACCCCATCGAGGTCGTGGCGCTGGCGGGCGGCAAGGTTGTGCAGGCGTGGGTGGTCATCATCTCCGTTCTCTAGTGGCGCACCCGGGTGAGGCGATGGATTCCCTGGGGTGTCTTTTTGCCCCGACGCGATTCGGCTCGCACTTGACAAGCATCCTGTTTGCTCATACACTATGAGGAGGGGCGATGACGACGCGTGCCCCCGGCATCGCCGCGATCCGTCCGGCGGATGAGGCGGATCCGCGGACTGTCGAGCGGTTATTACAGCGAGATCCACACAAGGAGGAGGCACATGGACCTGGAAAGATCGTTGACGTTTCCGTTCAAGGATGACGAGTGGCTGCAAAAGCTTCTGATTGCAGGCATCGTCGGCGTCGTCCCGATCATCAACCTGGCGCTGATCGGATGGGGCGTCCGCCAGCTCAAGAAGGTGATCGCGGATCAGGAGCTGCCGCTGCCGGACTGGTCCGACTTTGGCGACTATTTCGTCAAGGGTCTGCTGGTGGTGATCGGCAATCTCATCTATGCTATCCCGATGCTGATCTTCATCTGTCTGGCAAGTGTCTTTGGGGGAGACTGGTCAAGCAGCTACGAGTATGGCTATAGCAGCGGTGGCCTCAACATCATCGGTTTGTGCTTTGGTTGCCTGACCTCCCTGTGGGGCCTGCTGGTCGGCATCGTGCTGCCGGCGGCCGTCACGCAGTACGCGGTAACCGAGGATTTTGCCTCGTTCTTCCGCTTTGGTGAGATCTTTCGGTACATCGGCCGCAACCTCGGCAATTATATCATCGCCCTCATCGTGTCGGTCCTGGTCTGGATCGCCGCCAGCATCGTGGGCGGTGTCTTTTGCGGCGTCGGCGTCATCCTCACTGTGCCGTGGGCAACGCTGGTTACGGCGCATCTGCTGGGGCTGGTGTACAAGGGGCAGACGACAACGGGCACTCTGGACACGATCGAGACGCTATAGCGCGAGACCATCCTCGACGGCGCGGCGGGGGCCTCTTTGCGGGGCCCCCGTTTTTCGTGCGCGCCGCGAGCCATTTCATAATCGCTGTCAAAACCTATCACGCCAAGACTCGTGTGGGAAGCGGAAAACGAGTTGGCGCGGCGCGCAAAACTTGATAGGTTATGATAGGTCATCCAATGTAGCATAGAAACTGTCAGCGGGCCTGGCTCGCTGATTTTTGTCTGATTCTTGCCGAAGGAGCTGTATGTCACCCACCTCCCGCGTCTCCGGATTCTACAGGATGCCGCGCGTCGAGCGGCTGCAGCTCGTGCGCGAGTTCGCCAACCTCAGCGACGACGAAGTCGCGCTCCTGGCCGACCAGGAGACCGCCGCAGGCCTCACCGCTGCGCAGGGCGACCGCATGATCGAGAACGTGATCGGCATCTACGGTCTGCCTCTGGGGATTGCCACCAATTTCCAGATCAACGGGCGCGACTATCTCGTGCCGATGGCGATTGAGGAGCCGTCTGTCGTGGCGGGCGCCAGCTTTGCGGCGCGGCTGGTGCGCGATGGAGGCGGTTTTCAGGCCGGCAGCGACGCGCCGATCATGGTCGGGCAGGTGCAGATCCTCGATGTGGCCGACCCTTGGGCGGCGCGCTTTCAGCTTCTCGCTGCCAGGAAGGAGGTGCTCGCGCTGGCAAACCGGCAGGATCCAGTGATCGTGCGGCTGGGCGGCGGCGCGCGGGACCTGGAGGTGCGCGTGATCGAATCCAGCGCGGTGGGGCCGATGCTGATCGTGCACCTCATCTATGACGTGCGCGACGCCATGGGCGCAAATACCATCAACACGGCGCTGGAGGCGATCGCGCCGCTGCTGGCGCGGATTTCCGGCGGGCGGACGCGGCTGCGCATCCTCTCCAACCTGGCAGACCGGCGACTGGCGCGGGCGCGCGGCATCGTGCCCATGGCCTCGCTGGCGCAGGAGGGCTTTCCTGGCGAGGACGTGGCGCAGGGGATCGTCGAGGCATATGCCATGGCTGCCGCCGACCCATATCGCGCCGCGACGCACAACAAGGGGATCATGAACGGCGTGGATGCGGTGACCATCGCTACAGGGAACGACTGGCGCGCCATCGAGGCGGGCGCCCATGCTTACGCGGCCCGTGATGGCGCATACCGCTCGCTGTCACGCTGGGAGCGCAACGCGGCGGGCGATCTCGTGGGCACGCTGGAGATGCCGATGGCGGTGGGCATTGTGGGTGGCGCCACCAAAGTACATCCGGTGGCACGGCTGGCGCTCAAGATACTGGGCGTGCGGACGGCGCGGGAGCTGGCAGAGGTGATCGTCGCCGTGGGCTTGGCGCAGAACCTGGCGGCGCTGCGCGCTCTGGCGGCGGAGGGGATTCAGCGCGGACATATGGCGCTGCACGCGCGGCAATTGGCCATCGCGGCGGGCGCACCACCCGAAATGGTAGATGACGTCGTGGCGCGTATGGTCGCAGAGAAGGTGGTGCGCCTGGATCGCGCGCAAGAGATCGTGAAGGAGTTGACATGCCGCTCATGAAACCGGCCCGCGAGGTCGGGATTATCGGCTATGGGGCGTATGTACCGCGTTACCGGCTGCCCGCGACGGAAGTGGCGCGGGTGTGGGCCGGTGGCGAGACCGAGACGCCTATCAAGGAAAAAGCAGTGGCGGGGCCCGACGAAGATCCGGCGACGATGGCGATTGAGGCGGCGCGCAACGCGCTGCGTCGCGCTGGCATTGCCGCCAACCAACTGCGCGCTGTGTGGGTGGGGAGCGAGTCCAAGCCATACGCCGTCAAGCCAACCGGCACGATCGTGGCGGAGGCCATCGGCGCGACGCCGCACATCCTGGCGGGGGACTGGGAGTTTGCCTGCAAGGCGGGCACCGAGGCGATGCAGGCCGCTGTGGCATTGGTGGGATCGGGCATGGCGGACTATGCCATGGCGATCGGCATGGATCAGGCGCAGGGCCGTCCCGGCGACGACCTCGAGTACACGGCAGGCGCGGGGGGCGCGGCGTATATCATCGGCCCTAGGGAGAACAGCCTCGCCTATCTGGAGGGTTCGTACTCCTACGTTACCGACACGCCCGACTTTTACCGGCGCGCCGCGCAGCACTATCCGCAGCATGGCGGCCGCTTCACCGGCAGCCCGGCGTACTTTCATCATGTAACGCACGCGGCGCGGGGCCTTTTGCAGGAGCTGGGCTACACGCCAAGCGACTTTGCGGCGGCGGTGTTTCATCAGCCCAACCTCAAGTTTCCCACCCGCGTGGCGCAAGAGCTGGGCTTTTCGCGGGAGCAGATCAAGGCCGGCCTGCTGGTGGGCAGTATCGGCAACACCTACGCCGGCTCATCCATCGTCGGGCTGACGGCGACGCTGGATCAGGCGCAGCCGGGCGACCGCATCCTGCTGGTCTCCTTTGGGTCGGGCGCGGGAAGTGATGCGTTCTCCTTTGTGGTGACGGATCGGATCGTGGAGCGGCGGCATCGCGCCCCGCTCACCGGCGACTATATCGCGCGCCGCGTCGAGATAGACTATGCCTTATATGCGCGCTATCGCCAGAAGTTGCTGATGGATTAGCGCGGGGGAGGACTATTTGCGGCAGGTAAGCATCATCGGCATCGGACAAGTGCCGGTTGACGAACACTGGGATCTCTCGCTGCGGGACCTGGGCGTGCAGGCGGTGCGGGCGGCCATGCAGGACGCCGGGGCGGAGATGCCGGACGCGCTCTATGTGGGTACGATGGCCTCCGGCGAGCTATCCGGACAGGAGCACGCAGCGGCGTTGATTGCTGATCACGCCGGCCTGCGCGGGGTCGAGGCGATTCGCATGGAAGCGGCGTGCGCCTCCGGCGCAGCAGCGCTGCGGGCAGGCTATCTGGCCGTGGCCAGCGGGCTGTTGGAGGTGGTGGTCATCTGCGGCGTGGAGAAGATGACCGATATGGTGGCGGAGGATGTGACGACGGCGCTGGCGTCGGCGGCAGATGCCGAATACGAGGTGGCGCAGGGGGTGTCGTTTGTGGCGCTGAACGCGCTGCTGATGCGGCGCTACATGCACGAGCACGACGTGCCCCGGTCGGCGTTCGCGGGGTTCGTCATCAACTCGCACCGCAACGCCATGGGCAACCCGAACGCCATGTTCCACATGCAGATCACCGAGGAGGCCTTCAACAAGTCGCGCATGATCGCCGATCCGGTGGGATTGTTGGATTCGGCTCCCATCTGCGACGGGGCGGCAGCGGTGGTGTTGGCACCGACGGCGCGCGCGCGCGAGTTCACCGCCAAGCCGGTGCACATCCGCGCCTCGGCGGTGGCGACCGACACCGTGGCGATTCACGACCGCGCGGATCCCCTGTTCCTGCGAGCGGGATTCCTGTCGTGTCAGAAGGCGTATGCGCAGGCGCGGGTGACGCCGGGCGATATTGACCTGTTCGAGCTGCACGATGCGTTCACCATCATGTCGGCGCTATCACTGGAGGCGGCGGGGTTTGCGCCGCGCGGCCAGGGTGTGCGCCTAGCGCAAGAGGGGGAGATCACGCTGCAAGGCCGCATCCCGATCTGCACCATGGGCGGTCTGAAGGCGCGCGGCCATCCGGTGGGCGCGACGGGTATCTACCAGGTAGTAGAGCTGGCGCAGCAACTGCGCGGCGAGGCGGGGCCGAATCAGATTGACTGTCGCCTCGGCATGGCGCAGAACATCGGCGGCAGCGGCGCAACGATCATCACGCACATACTCGAGTCCGGGGTCTAGCGGGTTGGGTGGGGGTTTGGCGGCGGACGAGCAACGCCGGGTAGCGGCATTGCCCGGCAGAACAAGACTCACATCACCGCCACACCGTGCCCTGGGAGACACAATAGAGATTGTCCCTAAGTAGGCAATAAACTTTGGAGGTAAATCATGAAGGCTCCAAAACAGTGGCGTGTGCGGAATCAGCGGCTGGGGCTGGTGGGCGAGGTGTGCCCACACTGTGGTGCCAAGCTCTTTCCCCCGCGCGACATTTGCCCGGAATGCAGCGGGCCGGCAAAGGAATCGTTCGCCTTTAGCGGGCGCGGCGAGGTCTATTCCTTTTCGACTCTCTACCAGCCGCCGGCGGGCTTTGAGAAATACGCGCCATACACTGTGGCGCTGGTCCGCCTGGAGGAAGGGCCGCTGGTAACGGCGCAGCTTACCGATGTGGACAAGGATCAAGTGCGCATCGGCATGCCGGTGGAGATGGTAACCCGTAAGCTCGGCGAGGAGGGCGAGGAGGGAATCATCCTCTACGGCTACAAGTTTCGGCCCCTATTGCAGAGCGCCTGAGAGATCGGCCAGGAAAGGCCCCAATGTCATTGCGAGGGCGCGAAGCGACCGAGCAATCTCCAGTCGGCTGCCCAGGGGGATTGCTTCGCCGCGGTGCGGCTCGCAATGACAGGGTGGATGTGCAACTTCTGTCTCCTCCATAAGGAGGCGATGAGCTAGGAGCGATCAGCTATTAGCGTCAGGTCGTGCTGATAGCTGATCGTTTTTCAGGATGGCTTACGTTGGTCGCAAAGCGCCTGTCATCGGGAGCATCCATGGCCATCGCATACGCCCCGGGAAAAGTGATCCTCTTTGGCGAGCACGCTGTCGTCTATGGCCGGCCGGCCATCGCCGCGCCGGTGGCGCAGGTGCGCGCGCAGGCGACGGTGCAGGACGCGCCACCCGGCAGCGGCCTGACGCTGGTTGCTGCGGACCTGGGCGAGACACATGTGCTGGGCGCGCCGCCCAGCGACGCCATGCGCGCGCTGGAGGTGACGGCGCGCAACACGCTGGCGCGTCTCGGCCTCGCGTCGCCGCCTGATCTGCGCATCACCATCCGCTCAGACATCCCGATCGGGCGGGGTATGGGGAGCGGCGCGGCGGTGGCGACGGCGCTGGTGCGGGCGCTGGCCATGCATCTGGGCGCGCCGCTTCCGCCGGACGAGGTCTCGCGCATCGTGTACGAGACCGAGATCATCCACCATGGCACGCCCAGCGGCGTGGATAATACCGTCATCGCGCACGAGCAGCCAGTGTATTTCGTGCGCGGGCAGGGGATGGAGCGCTTTCGCGTGGGGCGCGCCTTTCGGCTGGCGATTGCCGACACCGGCATCTACAGCCCGACACGGGTGGCCGTCGGCGACGTGCGCGCGGCCTGGCAGGCGGACCCCGCCCGCTACGACGCGCTTTTTGACGCCATTGGCACGGTGGTTGTGGCAGCGCGCCGTGCCATCGAGGCCGGGGACGTGGTCGCGCTCGGCCCGCTGATGCAGCGCAATCAGGCGCTCTTACGCGAGATGGGCGTCTCTGCGCCGGAGCTGGAGCGGCTGATCGCGGCGGCGCAGGATGCGGGCGCGCCGGGGGCCAAGCTGGTGGGCGCGGGGCGCGGCGGCAACATGATCGCGCTGCTGGAGCCTGGCGGCGAGGCGGAGGTCATCGCCGCACTGCAGGCGGCGGGCGCGGCGCGCGTGCTGGTAACCACGGTGGCCTGACGATGGCGACCATCGGCATTGACGCCAGCCGCGCCGTCACGGCGCAACGCACCGGCACGGAGAACTATTCCTACCAGCTCATCCGCCACCTGCTGCCGCTGGCAGACGCGCACGCCATCCGCCTGTACTATAACGCGGCGCCACGGTCCGACCTCTTTGCGGCGCGGGGGAACGTCCAGGAGCGGCTGATGCCCTTCCCGCGTCTCTGGACGCACCTGCGTCTGTCATGGGAGATGCTACGGCAGCCGCCCGACCTCCTCTTTGTGCCGTCGCACGTGCTGCCTGTCATCCATCCCCGCCGCAGCGTGGTAACGGTGCACGACCTCGGTTATCTCTATTACCCGCAGGCACATCCCATTCTCTCCCGCTGGTATCTCGACCTCTCCACGCGCTACAACGCGCGGGTCGCGACGCGGGTCATCGCCGACTCGGTGGCGACACAGCGCGACCTGGTAGCACACTATGGCGTCCCTGCTGCCAAGATCACCGTCGTCTATCCGGGGCGCGACCCAGCGATCGCGCCGGTGCGCGATAGCGCACGGCTGACTGCGACGTTGGCACGCTATGGCCTCATGCCCGGGTACATCCTCTATGTGGGCACGCTCCACCCGCGCAAGAACCTGACGCGCCTCGTGGAGGCATACGCGCTGCTGCGCCAGCAGCCGCCGCCCCACGGGGAGTGGCCGCTGTTGGTGCTGGCAGGCAAGCGGGGATGGATGTATGGCCGCCTCGCGGGGCACGTGCGCGAGCTGGGGCTGGAGCGGGAGGTGATCTTCCCCGGTTACGTGGCGCAGGCGGATCTCGCGGCGCTTTACACGGGCGCGGCGTGCTTTGTCATGCCCAGCCTCTACGAGGGATTCGGTCTGCCGTTGTTGGAGGCGATGGCCTGCGGCGTGCCGGTGGTGGCGGCGGACGCCAGCTCGCTGCCGGAGGTGGCGGGCGATGCGGCGCTCCTGGTGGCCCCGACCGACGTGGCGGCGTGGGCGGCGGCGTTGGCGCGCGTGCTGGTAGATGCGCCGCTGCAACGTGAGCTGGTAGCACGTGGCTTGGAGCGGGCGGCGCGCTTTTCGTGGCAGCGCTGCGCCTGCGAGACGCTCGCGGTGCTGGAAGAGGCGCTGGCAGACTCTAACTCTTGATCTGGAGGCGCGTCTCTACCGCCCCGCCTCGACCGTGAATGCCAGTGGCGCGCTGGTGATCGTCTGCCCCGCCGTATCTATCGCGACGGCGGCTACCGTGTGCGCGCCGGGCGTCAGCGTCCACCAGACGCGGTACGGGGCTTGCGACAGCGTGGCCAGCGGCGCGCCATCCAGCAGCAACGTGATCTGGCGCGGGGTTGCCTCCCCGTTCCAGCGAGCGGCGATCTCCGCTGCCTGCGCCGAAGCAGGCAGCTCGCGGCTCAACACATAGGTCGCGTTCGGGTCCGGCTGGATGATCTCCAGCAATGGGCGGCTGACGCGCGGCGCGACGGGCGCAGCCACCGCCGCGTCCGGCGGCTGCGGGATTCCCTGCTCCCGCGCCCACGCCGCCGCCATCGGCGGCGGGATGTAAAAGACGCGCTGCACCACGCGCTCGGAGGGTGTGTCGGCGGTGGCCGGCTGGCCGGTGGCTGCGTCCAGCCGGTAGACACGGTGCTGGTCGCACGTCTCGGTGGGCGTGGTGTCGGCGATGAACTGCTCATATACGCGGTGCGGACATGCGGCGTTCGGCAGCAGCCCCGACTCGGCGCATACCTCCACTTGCACGATCCCTTCCGGCACGGCGAACGCGCGCGCTGGTTTCCCCTTGAGTAGCTCATCCATCACGTCGTGCCAGATGGGCGCGGCGCCAGCCACACCTGAGATGCGGTTCATGGGCGTGTTGTCGGCATTGCCCGCCCAGACGCCCACCACCAAGTCCGGCGTATAGCCGATCGTCCAGTTATCGTGCCAGTCGGTGGTGGTGCCGGTCTTGACCGCTGCCGGGCGGCCCAGATAGAGGACGCTGCGCTCGCCAAAAGCGGGGATGCGCGCCGTATCATCGGCCAGGATGTCGGTGATCAGGTATGCCACGCGCGGGTCCAGCACGCGGTCGCGCGTTGGCGTGCCCGCCTCGTAGATGACCTCCCCGCGCGCGTCCACGATGCGCCGCACGGCCACGGGCTGCACCCGCTCGCCGCCGGTGGCAAACGCCCCATACGCGACGGTCAGGTCCAGCAGGCGCACCTCGCCGCCGCCTAGCGTCAGCGAGAGGCCATATCGCTCCGGGTCGCCGTAGAGGTTCAGCCCCATAGCCCGCGCCGTGGCCAGCATCGCCGGCAGGCCGACGTCATCCAGGACGCTGACGGCGGCCACGTTGGAGGAGGTTGCCAGCGCGCGCCGCAGCGAGATGGGGCCATGGTACAGCTGGTCATAGTTCTCCGGCACATAGGCGTCCCCCTCGCGGGTGAGAAACGACTGACGCACGTCGTAGATCACGGTTGCCGGCGTATAGCCGGAGGCCAGCGCAGTGGCGTATGTGATCGGCTTGATGGAAGAGCCGGGCTGACGGTGGGCCAGCGCGGTATTCACCGCGCCGTCAATGCTGGCGTCGAAATAGTCGGGGCTGCCCACCATCGCCAGAATCTCGCCGCTGGCGGGGTCGAGCGCCACGACAGCGGCGTTGTGCACATTGTGGTCAATCCCCTCGCGCTCCTTTTCCCGCAGCCGCGCCAGATGATAGCGGACGATCCGCTCGGCGGCGCGTTGCGCTTCCAGGTCCAGCGTGGTATACACCTGCCAGCCGCCATACGACACGGCCTCCAGGCCGTAGGTGGCGACCAGTTGCTCACGCACATAGGAGGCGAAATGAGGCGCTTCGATGGCGAACGATGCGGCGGCGTAGCGCAGCGGTTCTTCCCGCGCCAGGGCCGCCTCCGCCTCGTCCAGATAGCCCGCTTTGACCATCAGCCCCAGGACGGTATGCTGCCGCGCACGGGCCGCATCCGGGTCGTGCAGCGGATTGTAGGCGGTGGGCGATTGCGGCAGGCCCGCCAGCAGGGCGCACTCCGCCAGGTCCAACTCGGCGACGTGCTTGCCGAAATACGCCTCGGCGGCTGCTTGCACGCCGAATGCCCAGTTGCCATAATACGAGTGGTTCAGGTACAGTTCCAGGATTTGATCTTTGCTGTAGAGCTGCGTGATGCGCAGCGCCAGCACTGCTTCGCGGATCTTGCGTGACCAGGAGCGCTCCCAGCGCTCCCCTGGCGACATGAGCAAGATGCGGGCGAGCTGCTGGGTGATGGTGCTACCGCCGGCGACGATGCGCCGGTAACGCAGGTTGAGATAGGCGGAGCGGAGGATGCCGCGCCAGTCCACGCCCGGATTGGCGTAGAAGCTGGCGTCTTCGGTGGCGATGGTGGCGAGCTGCAGGGCGCGCGGGATCTGCGCCAGCGGCACGTAGCTGTGCTTCCCTTCCAGCGGCTCCAGCCACTCGTAGAGCAGCACGCCATTGCGGTCATAGATCTTGAGCGTCTCGGTGGAGCCGCGCTGCTCTAGATGGCGCGGGTCGGGCAGCGTGAGCAGCAGCCACACGCCGCCGGCGACGGCGGCCAGCGCCAGCGCGATCAGCGTGATACGCAGGATGAGCCGTTTGCCGTGGTGGATATGCATCGTGATCTCCCCAGTCGGGTGTCTCTACCGGGAGACGTCTGCCGGGGCGCGGGTGTTCCATGCGGTGCGGCACCGAACGGGTCGCAGCATCCGCAGACAGCTGTGGCTCAGCCCACGATGGCGCGAATCTGCGCGATCTTGGCGCGCAGCGCCTCCAACTCGGTGTTGGCTGCGGCGAGCTGCACCTCCAACTCGGCGATGCGCGCCTTGAGTTGCGCTACGTCGTCCCCTTGCGCCGTCTGCTGGATCTGCTTGATCCAGCCATTCTCGCCGTAAGCGGTGTCGCCCGGGCCATCCGACGCATGGCCTGGCAGCGCGATCTCGCGGTGGCCGACCACCGGCACGGTGCGCGCCAGATAGCGCCCCAGCACCTGCGTCAGCCGTCGCGTCAGATGGATGGTGGCCGCGGCGGGCGCGGTGTCGTTAAAATTGCCCACCAGCGCGATGATGACCGTCTCCGCGTCGCGCCCCCAGACCGCAGGGCGAGCGGTGTCCAGCGAGCCGGCGTAGCGGACTTTGTGCGGATAGACGAGAAAGTGATAGCCGATGGCAGGCCAGCCGTTGTTCTCCACGTGCAGCCGGGCGATGGTGTTGGACCAGGTGGCGGCCGTAGTACCCACGCCGGTGTGATCCAGCACCAGATAGTTGATGGCCGTGAGGTCGCGTTTCGGAAACTCGCCGACATGCACCAGTTGCTGGCGGACATCATCGAACTCGGCGCCGAATTCGGCGTTCAACATCTCCACAAGCGTGCTATCGGGCGGGGTAGGCACCGGTTCCTCCCACTTCTCAGGCGGGTTCGCCTGCATATAGTCGGCGAGCATGTTGGCCATCTCGCCGCCGATATCGAAAGTGTCCCAGTTGGCATCCAGGTGGCCATAGCAAAAGATCGTCGCGCCGACGATCGGCCAGCGCGCGCTGTCGGTCTGAAGCCCCTCGTCATACCAGCGCAACTCGGCGAGATAGCCGGCAGCGTTGGTGTAGCGGCGCCACCCCTGCTGCGCATCACCGATGACGCCCCCGTCAATGCCGCATTCGGTGATGATCAGCGGGATGCGCAGATGGGCCGGCAGGCTTTCATAGACGCGCCGGTAGCGGCGGCAGAGCCATGTCTCCAGATACGCCAGATAGGGGGGCTGATTGCTCGCGCTGTACTCGTGCAGCCCAAGATAGTCACCCGCCTCCAGGGCAGGGTAGAAATCGGGCCACAGCTCCAGCTCCGGCGAGCCGGCGGAAAAGTTGCCGACCACCGATTTCCACCCCTGCGCCGCCAGCAGCTCGGCACGGGTGCGCTCAAAGAGCGCGTAGCGCTGCATCTCTTGCCGCGCCTGCTGGAACAGGTCCGCCGAGATCACCGCGATGGATGGGCGGACGAAACCGCGCGTCGCACCGGGGCGAAAGTTGGTAAAGCCCACCTCGTTATACCCCTCCAGCGCGTCAATCAGGCCGCGATATGGCTCCGCGGCGGGAAGCAGCCGCCGCTGCGTGAAATCCTGCGCGTTCGCCACGGGCGAATCCAGCGGTTGCGCGGGCGGGACGATGCGTCCCACCCAGAAGGTGTCGGGGCTGGCAGCCCGGGCGGCCCGCATCCAGGCGAGGTCAATATCCTGCAGCAGCACCTTGCCGACGCGTGGCCGCGCCCTGGCGAGCCAGGCGATCTGGTCGCGGGGCCAGTTGACGTGCGGCCCCAGCATCGAATGTCCCATCGCGCACTCCTTTCCTGGTGCGCTCAGAGTATAGCATGATTCCGCCGGCGGCGCAACGGGAGGACGGTGCGCATCCCCTGCTGGCCGGCGCTCTGCGGATGTTCCGCTCCTCGGGCCTGGCGGCAAGAGCGCGACGCCGGTTTCTGCTGGCAGCGCGGGTGTGCTATAATCGGACAGCCGAGCGGCTTTCAGACGCCGCCCGTGGACTGGAGCAGCAATACCAACCTGAAGCGCGTCCTTTTTCCGGCGCGTTGCCGGGATCACCGGTTACTCCGGACAAACCAAATATAGGAGGCTATGTGAGCGTAAAACCGCAGTTGATCGAAATTGACTGGCCGGATTGGGGCGAGGCCGCGCCGCCGCCCCGTCCCACCGTCGAGGAGTTGCAGCAGCGCCTGGACACGCTGCGCGCGCGAGCGGAGGCGCGCGGCCTGACGCATCTGGCCGTCTATGGCGACCGCGAGCACTTTGCCAACCTGGCATACCTCACCGGCTTTGACCCGCGTTTCGAGGAGGCGCTGCTGGTGCTGACGCCCGGGCGGACCCCGCTCCTCATCGTCGGCAACGAGTGCGAGGGATATCTGCCCGTCAGCCCGCTGCACCGCGCCGGCCAGCTCCGGCACGAGCGCTTCCCCTCCTTCTCCCTGCTGGATCAGCAGCGCCACGGCAGCCGTCCGCTGCGCGACATCCTGGCAGATGAGGGGATCGGGCGCGGCGCGCGCGTGGGCGGCATCGGCTGGAAGTATTATCCGGAGTTCCCGGACGCCGCGCACGCGCTGGACCTGCCCGCCTATCTGGTGGACGCGCTGCGCGAGCTGGCGGGGCGCGAGAACGTCGTGAACGAGACGGCGCTGCTCATGCATCCGCAGGACGGCATGCGCGCCAGCTGCTCCGCTGCCGAGATCGCCTACTTTGAGTGGAGCAACACTCTCGCCTCGGAGGCGATGAAGCGCATCATCTGGGGCGTGCGTGACGGCATCATGGATTACGACCTGATGCGGCTGGCCGAATATCCCGGCGTGCCGCTGAGCTGCCACATGACGCTGGTGCACGCCGCCAATCTGGACGAGAGCCTCTCCAGCCCGGTGGGCGCGCCGATCCGGCGCGGCTCGCCGCTGGCGGGCAACGTCTCCTACTGGGGCAGCAATATCTGCCGCGCTGGCTGGGTTGCTGCATCCGCCGCCGATCTCCCGGTTGCGGCGCGGGACTACGTCGCAGCCTTCGTCGGGCCGTATGTGGTCGCGCTGGCCAAATGGTTCGACATGCTGCGCCTCGGCACGCCCGGCGGCGACATCTCGCGCATGATCCAGCAAGAGCTTCCCTTTGACGACTTTGGCATCTTCTTGAATGCCGGGCATCTCATCCATCTGGACGAATGGCTCAGCTCGCCCATCTACCCGGATTCGGCGGTGCCGATCCGCTCCGGCATGGTGATGCAGGTGGACGTGATCCCATCCTCGCCGATCTACTCGTCAACGCGCATGGAGGATGGCATCGCCATCGCCGACGGGGCGCTGCGCGCCGAGCTGGCGGCGCGCTTCCCGGCATGCTACGCGCGCTGCCAGCAGCGCCGCGCCTTTATGCGCGAGGTGCTGGGCATCGGCCTGCCGGAGGAGGTGCTGCCCCTCTCCAACATGGCGGGGATCGTGCCGCCCTATTTCCTTGCGCCGCAACAGGTCGTGGCGCTGCGAGGAGCATAGCCGATGGCCGAGATGACCACGCACGAGCGGATGACCCGCATGTACGCGCATCGTGAGGCGGATCGCGTGCCGGTAACCGACAGCCCATGGGCTTCGACCATCGAACGGTGGCAGCGGGAGGGCATGCCGCGCGATGTCAGCTATGTGGACTATTTCGGGCTGGATAAGATGGTGCAGGTGTACGTGGACAATTCGCCGCGCTATCCAGTGCGAGTGCTGGAAGAGACCGACGAGTACACCATCACGACGACGGACTGGGGCGCGACACTAAAGCGGTGGAAGCACACCGGCGGCGTCCCCGAGTTCCTCGACTTTACCACAACGAGCCCCGCTGCCTGGGAGGAGGCCAAGGCGCGCATGCAGCCCACGCCGGATCGGATCAAGTGGGACAGGCTGCGCGACAACTGGGATCGCTGGCGCGCCGAGGGGTACTGGATCATCGGCGAGTTCTGGTTCGGCTTTGACGTAACGCACGCCTGGTCGGTGGGCACGGAGCGCCTGCTGATGGCCATGGTCGAGCAGCCGGAGTGGGTGGCGGACATGTTCAACCACTATCTTGACGTGGACATCGCGCTCTATAACCTGATCTGGGACGCCGGATACCACATTGACCAGATCAGATGGCCTGATGACATGGGATACAAAGGGCATCAGTTTTTCTCCCCCCAGATGTATCGCGCGCTGCTCAAGCCGGTGCACAAGCGTGCCTGCGATTGGGCACACGAGCGCGGCATCAAAGTGGAGCTACATTCCTGCGGCAACATCAATCCGATCGTGTCAGACCTGGTGGAGATCGGCATAGACATGCTGAATCCGCTGGAAGTCAAGGCGGGGATGGATCCGGTGGCGCTCAAGCGGCAATATGGAGACCGGCTGGCGTTCCACGGCGGGCTGAACGCGGTGCTTTACAACAAGCCGGAAGAGCTGTGGGAGGAGATGCGGCGCGTCGTGCCGGTGATGAAGGAGAAGGGCGGCTATGTCATCTCCTCCGATCACTCGGTGCCGGAGACGGTGAGCTTGGAGCAGTTCCGGCAGTTCGTCGCGCTGGCCAAAGAACTGGGGCGCTATGACTAGCTAAAGTTGCGGTGTTGTGCATAGCTGGGACCATTCGTGTCGTGGCAACGCCTGCTCTTGTGTCATTGTGAGGGCAGAGCCCGAAGCAATCCCCTTCCACGCCAGTTGGGGATTGCTTCGCTCCCTGCGGTCGCTCGCAATGACAGCCCTGCATGTCATGGCGAGGGCAGAGCTCGAAGCAATCCCCTGCATCAGCGACTGGCAGCGAATGCGCGTTCGCTAAGGTGCGGCCATCGCTTCCGCGATCCGCAGCAGCTCGTCCAGTCCCAGCCCCAGATTGTGGGCTTCAAGCAGGTAGGTAACCCCGGCCTGCGTCCAGGTGAGATACGCATCATCGGCACTGCTATCCCAGAGCAGCTTGCCCATCCGGATATTGGGATCGCCGGTCCCATTGTCTTGCCAGCCGCCGTGCACATAGTAGCCCGGCTGGCCATTGACCATCACCGGCACTTCGCGTTCTTCGGCCAGCAGGGGAGGCGCGCCGATCGGCCCGTCGTTGGCTCGGAAGAGCAGCATCCCTTCGGCGAAGCTCAGGTCCTCTGTGCGGCCATAGGAGATCACCACCTGCTTGCCGCTGCCCGGCTGCTCTTGCGGGTCATATTCGGTGATGTGCCGATGCACATAGCGCAGGTCTTCTGGCAACCAGGTGGGCACGAGGAGCGAGTAAGTGATCTGCTCCCGAATCTCCGCGACGCTTAGCGACGGAGAGATGTCCGCGCTCACCGTCGATTCGACCCTCACGGATACAGCGCGTGATTCTGACCGGTTGCGCAGCGCGAACGCGATGCCCATGCGCTGAACGACGTCGGCGGCGAATGCCCGTGCGCCGGGCACAAAAATCAGCGATCCGATAATCAGCAGTAGGAGTGCGAGTCCACAGGCGTATTGCCTCAGGCCTCCGGCCAGCATGCCGCGCGCGTGGCCTTTTGCGCGTGAAGCCAGGCGCGGCTCAACCTGCGACCAGATGTCAATCGTTGTGCGGGGAACTTGTCTCTCGGCGACCTCCCGCAGAATCCAGTGACAGTTACTCCTTTGCTTCATCATCCTCTATCCTTTCTTCATTCGGTCTTGTTAATTCATCTAAGCGAGGCAAGCAGTATGCGTAGCCTTTCACGCGCTGCGCTCAGGTGCCACCGCACCGTGCCAGAAGCGCATTTCAACTGATCGGCCATTTCTGCCGTACTCAAGCCCAAGAAGTAGTGCATCACTACCGCCGCTCTTTGTCGGGGCGATAGGCGATCCAGAGCCTGTCGCACTTTTTCCGCTAGCTCTTTTCGCTGGATAGCCTCTTCCGGCTCGCGGCGTGTAGTGTCCAGCCTCTGGACGAGGGCCTGGTACTCCGCATGTTGCTCGCCCTCCAGGGAGATGTGGCGTTTTTGCCGGGCTGCCACCTTGAGCGCATCGTTGACCACCACGCGCAGAAACCAGGGGCGGAACGGGCGAGAGGACTCAAACCGGTCAATCCTCTCGAAAGCGCGCAGGAACGCTGTCTGCACGACATCCTCCGCAGCGGCGCGGTCCCCGGTGATCAGGTAGGCAGCCTGTACGGCTTCAGCCTGATACATCTCCACAAGCGCCCTCAGGCCGGCTACGTTGCCTACCTTGATCTGGGCGATGGCGATTGCTTCATCCATTTCTGCCTCCGATATCAGAGAGCTCGAGCTTCTCGCTTATTATATCCTTTCTCGGGCGCAACTGTTGGGGGCCAAAGGCTCGGTGTCGCGGGTGGAAGCGCCCCGTGCCCTGGCGTCTTGGCGATTTGCTGGAATGGCACTATGATGGCACAAGATCAAACCGGAGGCCAGCATGAGATGACAACAACCATGCCCCTGTTGGACCTACACGACCTTGACATCCACAACATTGACCTGCACTATCATGCCGGACAAGAGCGTCAGCCCGGCCAGACGCTGGCCGACTATATGCGGCACGCGCAGATGACTGGGCGCATCATCGTGGGCGTTACCGACCACCTGGAGCGCTACATCGGCATTCCACCCGCGCCACCGGAAAAAGCGCCCCTGTACGCGCAGAGCGTGGAAGGCGTGTTGCGCTTTCGCGCCGATGTGGCCGCAGTGCAGCAGGACTTTCCAGCGCTCAGGCTCTTCTTTGGCCCGGAGATCCACGCCAGCCCGCGCATTGATCTGGCGCATATCCCCGCCGAGATCATGGCCGTATCCGACTATTTCCTCTGCGCGCTGCCGGGCGTGGAGAACTCGTGCGCGGAGAACACGGCGGCGCGTCTCGCCTGGCTTCCCAGGATTCGCGACCTGGCGGAACGGAGCGGCAAGCCGGTTTTCATCGCCCACCCCTTCCGCCCCTCGGTGGATCACCAACTCGTGCGGCGCGATATCGAGCCGTGGATCACGGCGCTGCGGCCGCGCCGGGATGGCGAATTTGACGATGCCGAGCTGAACGCCTTCTTCCGCTTTGATGTGCGCACGCTGGCCCGCGCCTGCCGCGAACACGGGCTGCCCATCGAGGTCAACGGCGGGACCGTGGGCCGCATTCGCGGCGTGAACCTGGCCGCGCCGCTGCAGATGCTCTGGGCCGCGTATCGGCTCTTTCGGGATGCGGGCGTGGGCCTGGTCCCCGGCAGCGACCAGCACGCCTATATGTTGACGCCCACACGCCGCGAGGGGCGCTATGTGCCCTACGATGCCTTTGCGGCGCTGGGGTTGGAGGTGGCAGACATCGCTTTCGTGCAGCGCCTGCTGGATGGCGCAGCGCTACCACAGGAGGAGAAGACCACATGCTGCTGATTGACGGGCATCTTGATCTGGCGATGAACGCCCTCAACTGGGATCGCAACCTGGACCTGGACGTGCATGAGATTCGGCGGGCAGAGGCGGGGATGACGGAGAAGGGACGCGGTTGTGGCACCGTCAGCCTGCCGGAGATGCGCAAGGCGGAGGTTGCCATCTCACTGGCAACGGTGATCGATCGCACGGCGCGGCCCGACAGCCCCGCACCCGGCTCGGCTTCGCAGGAGATCTCCTACGCCAAGGCGCAAGGGCAACTGGCTTACTATCGCGTGTTGCAGGCGCAGGGGAAGGTGCGGCTGCTCGCCGACCGGCCGGCGCTGGAGAGCCACTGGCAGGCCTGGCAGGAGTGTGGTGCGGCAGAGCCGCTCGGCTTTATCCTGAGCATGGAGGGCGCGGACCCCATCGTCTGGCCGGAGCAGGTGGGCGACTGGTGGGAGGACGGGCTACGCGTGGTGGGTATCTCGCACTATGGCGTCAGTGCCTATGCACATGGCACTGGCACCGAGGGCGGCCTCACCCCGCTGGGCAAGCCGCTATTGCAGGCGATGGATCAGGTGGGGATGATCCTCGATCTCAGCCATCTGGCGGAGGAGGCGTTCTGGGAGGCGCTGGAGATCTTCACGGGGCCGGTGCTCGCGAGCCACAACAACTGCCGCACGCTGGTGCCGGGCGACCGCCAGTTCTCCGACGCGCAGATCAGCGCTATCGTGCAGCGCGGCGGCGTGATCGGGGCCGTGCTGGATGCCTGGATGCTGTATCCCGGCTGGGTGAAGGGGCAGACATCGCGCACAGTCGTCGGCCTGGAGGCAGTGGCCGACCAGATTGACCACATCTGTCAGGTGGCGGGGAACGCCCATCACGCCGCCATCGGCAGCGATCTGGATGGCGGCTATGGCACGGAGCAATGCCCGCATGACCTGGATACTATCCTCGACCTGCAAAGGATCCCGGCCCTGCTGCGCCGGCGCGGCTATAGCGAGGCAGACATCGCGGCCATCATGCACGGCAACTGGCTGCGTCTCTTCCGCGAGGCGTGGCGTTAACAGGTCATTGCCCTTGCACGGCAGCGGCGTAGGAGGGAGGTGGCATCAGTCGGAGGCGAGTATGGAACCCAAGTACATCATCAACGTGCACGGCCACCTGCGCCACGATCAGGACGTCGCGGCGCGCATCACCCTGTGGCGCAAGCTCAACGTCCGCAAGTTCTGCGCCCTCTGCCTCGCGCCAGACGCGGCCCGCGCGCATGGTGGCTACTACACGAACGAGGACCTGCTGCCGTGGCTGAGGCGCTATCCCGATCTGCTGGTGGGCATGGGCGCGCTCGAGCTGGGCCGCCAGCCGGACAGGGCGGACGCCGTGGACCGGCTAAAGGAACAGGGATTCACCGGCCTCAAGTTCATCGCGAGTTACTATCCATATAATCACGAGCTCTACTTTCCGCTGTACGAACGGGCGGAGGCGCTGGGCATGCCGGTCTTCTTCCACACCGGCTGGCTGGCCAGCGCCGCTGACGGCAGCGATGGGCGTTACGGCATCAACGCCGAGAACTATCGCCCCTACATGCTGGACAAGATCGCACGCGCCTTCCCCCGGCTCAAGATGATCGGCGCGCATCTGGGCAAGCCGCACGGCGATGAGGCGTTGCAGATGATCACCGCGTACCCGAACGTTTACTATGACTTTTCCGGAGGCAGCGGCAAAAAGCCGCACGAGCTCTGGGTGGCCAAGACGCTCTCTCCCTGCTTTTCGGATGCGGACATGTCCGACCCCGCCGAGAACCCGGCGCTGGGGTATTTTCATAAGCTTTGCTTTGCCACCGACAACCCAGAGCCACCCGTGTGGATCGAGGCGAGCAACCGCATCATGGATCGGCTGTGCATACCCGACGACCTGCGCGAGCGCTTTTACTGGCGGAACGCCTGCGAGGTCTTTGGCTGGAAGGAGGATGATCTGTGAACCACATCGGGCAAGATGGCAAATGGAAAGAACTGCAGGCGATGGTTTCTCAGACCATGGAGGAGCGGTCGGTGCCGGGCGTCGCGGTTGGCCTCTGGCACGACGGAGAGATGGCCACCACCGCCTTTGGCATCACCAGCGTCGAGAACCCGCTGCCGGTAACCGAGGGGACGCTCTTTCAGATCGGCTCGATCACCAAGACCTTTACCGGCACGCTGGTCATGCGGCTGGTCGAGCAGAGCAAGCTCGATCTCGACGCGCCCGTCCGCACCTACCTGCCCGATTTTCGGGTGGCCGACGCGGATGCCAGCGCGCGGGTAACGCTGCACCATCTCCTCACGCACACTGGCGGCTGGGATGGCGATCTCTTCTTGGACACGGGCGCGGGCGATGATGCGTTGGCCAAGTACGTCGCGGCGATGGCCGACTCGGTGCAGTTAGCGCCGCTGGGCACCCTCTACTCGTACTGCAACTCGGGCTTTTCCGTGGCCGGCCGCATCATCGAGGTCGTCACGGGGAAATGCTACCAGGATGCACTGCGCGAGATGCTGCTGGAACCGCTGGGGCTGAAGCGCAGCTACCTCGACCCCTCGGATGTGATGACACATCGCTTCGCGGTGGGCCATTATGGTCAGGGCAAGCAGGTCAACGTGGCGCGGCCATGGCGTCTCTCCCGCTCGGCGTATCCGGCCGGGGGCATCGTCTGCGATATCCCCGACCTGCTGCGCTACGCCCGCTTCCACCTCGGCGACGGGACAAGCGAAGCAGGGACCCGCCTGCTCGAGCCGGCGTCGCTGGCGGCAATGCGGACGCCGCAAGTCAAGGTCTGGGGCGAGGCGGCGCAGTGGGGGCTGCCGTGGTCCATCAATATATCGGACGGCGTGCGCTTGCTATCTCACGGCGGCGGCACCAACGGCCAGGTCTCCCTGCTGTTGCTCGTCCCTGAGCGGCAGTTGGCGCTGGCCGTCTTCACCAACTCCGGCGCGGGCGGCGGCGTTACCAGCCAGGTGCGCCGCTGGGTGCTCAAGACATACCTGGGGTTGGAAAGCCCGGAGCCGCAGCCGATCGAGTCGTCCGTCGCCGAACTACAGCCGTACATCGGGCTTTACACCTCGCCCTCCGCCGAGGGTGAGATCGGGATGCTGGCAGGACAGCTCGTCATGCAGACGGTGCAAAAGTTCGGCTTTCCGGATCACAACACGCCACCGCCGCCACCACCCCCACCGGTCCGGCTGGCGCTCTGTGAACCGGATCGCCTCCTGATGCTAGATGGCCCCAGCAGGGGTAGCACCATTGACGTGCTGCGCCGACCAGACGGACAGATCGGCTGGATGCGTTCGGGAGGCCGCCTCTATCGTCGCGTTTCGTAAGGACCGGATGGCGACAGGCCCCACAAGGATTTGGCAAGGAGGGCGAGATGGCGATACCGGCTGGAAGTCTGGACGCCGCTGAGATCAGCCGTCGCATGGGAGCGCTCGCTGTGATGTTTTCGACGCCGGATGCCTTCCTCGGCGAGATGCAGCGCCTGCTGGCCGCGCTCGGCAGCGCCGACGACGCGGTGGCAGCGGGGCGGTACATCCCCGGCCTGGGCGAGGGATACATCGTCTATGGCGTCAGGCTGCCGGATCTGCGGCGCATCGCCGCCGAGACGGTCAAGGCAGGGCGGCGCCAGCCAGAGCAACTGCTCGCTCTGGCGCGGCGACTCTGGGAGAGTGGCTCGCGCGAAGCGCGCATCATCGCCGCCAAGATGTTGGAGCCGCTGGGCAAGCGGCATCCGGCGGCGGTGATGGGGCTGGCGGCGGAGGTGGCGCAAAGTATCCGCAACTGGGAAGAGTGCGACCAGTTGGGCGCGTTCGGGCTGCGCCATGCGGCGCAGCAGCACCCTGCGATCGCTTTGCCACACTGCCGCGCCTGGGTGCGGGACGCGAATCCATGGGTGCGGCGTCTGGGCGTCGTTACGCTGACCAGCGTGCCCAAGGAGGGCGGCTACGCGCCGACCGACGCCGAATTCGCCATCCTGGATACGGTCATGGCGGATGAAGAGCGGGTGGTGCAGGATGCTGCCGTCTGGCTGCTACGCGAGATCACGCGCCGCGATCCTGCCGCCGTCTCCGCCTACCTGGGGCGCCATGTCGCCAGCAAGCATCGCGCCACGCGGCGCATTGTCAACGAGGCGCTCAAGGTGCTCTCTGCGGCGGATCAGGAGGCCATCCGGGCGCTGTTCTGAGGGTCATTTGCCGAGGAGGCGATATGGGCCAGCGACGATCGGCAGACTGGATTATCCGCCACTGGTTGATGGAGCCTGATAGCCCATCCGTGCGTTACTGGACGATCCGTGATTTCGGCCTGGCGGAGGACGCGGCGGCGGCGCGGGCGGCGATCCCCGATTCGCCGGTGGTGCGCAAGGTCATGGCCAGGCAGGCTGACGGCGGCTACTGGGGCGACCCGGACAGCCCTTATCTGCCCAAGTACAAGGCCACCTACTGGACGCTGATGCTCCTTGGCTATCTCGGCCTCAGTCGCGAGGATGACCGAATCCGCCGCGCCGTCGAGTACATCTTGCGCTTCCAGCAGCCGGACGGCGGCTTTGCCGCGTCGAGCGAGGCCCAGGCGCAGGAGGAATACCGGCGGCAGGTCGCCAGGAGCCAATCAAGGGGGCGGCCTGTGCCAGAGGAGACCGCCTACATCGCCGATCAGATCCATCAGGAGACTCTGTCATGCCTCACAGGCAATACCGTAGCGGCGTTGCTGCGCTTTGGCTATGGTGATGACGCACGCGTGCGGAGGGCGCTGCAATGGCTGACCGGGGTGCAAAACGCCGATGGCGGCTGGCTCTGCCCTTACTGGCGGGCGCATGTGCGCGACACGCATGGCTGCATGTACGGTACCATCGCGGCGCTGGAGGCGTTCGCCAGCGTCCCATACGACCGGCGCCCGCCGGCGATGGAGCAGGCGATCGCACACGGCGCCGAGTTCCTGCTCATGCATCGCCTCTACCTCGCCGATCACCACGACATGGCACCCATCAAGGCGGACTGGCTCACGCTCCACTTTCCTTGGTTCTATGGCTATGACATCCTGCGCGGGCTATGGGTGCTGAACCAGCTCGGTTACTTTGTGTCAGAGGAGCCCCGCCTGGCGGATGCGTTGGACGTGCTCGCGGGCAAGATGACGCCTCAGGGGCTCTGGGTGCTGGAAAAGACGCCTCGGGGCCGCATGTGGGCGAATCTGGAGCGCAAGGGCGCGCCGAGCAAATGGATCACCCTCAGGGCGCTCTGGGTGATGGCCAACACGCTGGATTAGCGGCAGAAACCGGTCTGACGCCTGCTGCGTACAGTGTTTCAGGTACACCGTGGCATCTCGCGTGCGCGCGAAAGGGAGGCAAGATGGACTTTTTTGTTGATCCGCTGGGATACTATCTGGGTCAGGGCGTGATGACGGACCCCGGCCCGCACAAGGCTCTGTACGATGGCCTGCCGCGTGATGTCGCCAGCTTGTGCCAGGTCGTGCAGGGGCTGCTGCTGCACATCTTTTGGGCCAAGCGCTATGGCGTGACGCTCTCCGCCGAGCGCGAGGCCGAGGTGCAGATTCGGCCCGTGCAGCGCAAACTGGACCGCCTGCTGGAGCTGGACGACGCGCCGCTGACGGTGGCCCGCCCGGTGGAGCGGCGGCTGGTGGGCAACTGCCGCGATTTCGCCGTCGTCCTCTGCTCTTTCCTGCGCCACGCCGGGATCCCGGCACGCGCCCGCTGTGGCTTTGGCGTCTATTTCACGCCCGGTCGCTATGAGGATCACTGGGTTACTGAGTATTGGCACGCTGCGGAGCGCCGCTGGGTATTGGTGGATGGCCAGATAGACGCGCTGCAGCGCAAGGTGCTGCGCCCGCCATTTGACCCGCTGGATGTGCCGCGCGACCAGTTCATCATCGCCGGCAAGGCGTGGCTGATGTGCCGCGCCGGCAAGGCCAATCCCGACCACTTTGGCATCTTTGAGTATCATGGCCTCGGCTTTGTGCGAGGCAATCTAGTGCGCGATTTCCTGGCGTTGAACAAGATCGAGATCCTGCCGTGGGATGACTGGGGGATGATCGCGCAGACGCCCGAAGCGGTGCTAGAAGATGCGGGTTTGATGGATCAGATTGCGGGGTTGACCTTGCGGGGCAATGAGGCATTCGCTGCCGTGCGCGACGTCTATGCGCGCGAGCGGCGACTCCATCCCGCGCCGGATTGGCAGCCCTGACCAGAGGCGGGGCAGGAAGGTGCAGGAGATGGACACCACCAATATCGTGTTTGAGCGCGTGCCCGAGCCGCGCGAGAAAGCGTTCACCATCCTTGTGCCGCAGGGATGGCAACTCGAAGGCGGCATGGTGCGGCCTGATTTCCGCCGCCAATGGATCGGCCCGCAGACGATCGAGGTCAAGGTGGACCTCATCGTCAAACGGGATGACCAGGCGAGCGTCATGATCCGCTTTTGCCCCGAGATCAAGTATTGCGATCCGCGCTATCTGGTTACCGCGCATCTGGGGCTCACACAGGTCGGCGACCTGTATCGCGACATGCCCGTTTATCCGGTGATGTCGCCTACCGAGTATCTGCGGGAGATCGTCTTTCCCTGGGCGCACCCGAACGCCAGCGGAGTCGAGGTGGTGGAAGAGAAGGCGATGCCGGAGCTGGTGGAGCGATATCTGAGCTACGTGGTGTCGCCGTTGATGCGCAACGTCGAGCACCAAGGGGGCGGCGTGACCTTTGACTATGCGGAGGGCGCGCTGCGGCTGCGGGAAAAGGCGTACACCGTCATCGAGAGCCTCGGCGCGTTCTTTGGCGGCGTGTGGAGCAACAAGACAACCATGCTGCATCGCGCGCCACCGGACGAGTTCGCGCAGTGGGAGCCGGTGCTGCAACGCATCCAGGACTCGGTGGAGCTGAACCCGGCGTGGATCGTGGAGGAACGGATCAGCCAGGAGGTGCTCACCCTCTCCTTCATGGATATGCAGGCGATGGAGCGGTGGCGCTTCCAGCGGTTGCTAGAGATCCAACGCGAGACGCAGGACGCTCTGCAGCGGATGCGCGAGAGCCAGATGCGCGGCTACTCGCGCTGGCGACATCGGCCAGGCCTGCCCTTCCTGAGCTATGCGCCGTTCTATAATCCGTTTCTGGGGCGGGTGGAGTATTGTCCCAGCTGCTGGCGCTATCGCTGGGTGACGCCCATGGGCCACGAGTTCTATACGGATCGCGCGAGCGACAATCCGAACGTGGATCACGTCTGCGACCGCAGCGACTGGCAATCAAGCCCGATCAAGGACGATGAGGAGTAGGCTGCCACAGGCAAATGGAGGTGAAACAACCTGCCCTGTCATTGCGAGCCGCGCAGCGGCGAAGCAATCCCTCTGAATTGCCGATGGGGGATTGCTTCGGTCGCTTTGCTCCCTCGCCATGACACGAAAGCTTTGCCCTTGAGCCTGCTTTCGGCCGGCTTCCATCTGTTAGCCGTAGGATTCATCCCGCAGCGCGAGCCACCAAACCCTCGAACCGGTTGATGTCGGCGCGGATCACGTCCAGGCTGGCGCGCCAGAAGGCAGGCGTGCGGATGTCAATGCCAAAGCGCGCCGCCAGGTCCGCTGCATCCGCGAGGCCGGTGGACGCAAGGAGATCGTCATAGTCCGCCTTGAATGCCACTGGGTCGGCCCGATAGCGCGCATAGAGGCCGAGCACGAACAACTGCCCGAACATGTAAGGAAAGTTGTAGAACTGGCGGCTGTTGGAATAGTAGTGTGGCTTGGCTGCCCACATGAACGGGTGCAGCGCGTCCGCATCCAGCCCGTCCCCATACGTCTGGCGCTGCGCGTCCAGCATCAGCGCGTTGAACTCGTCCACCGACAGCTCGCGCTCTCTGCGTCCATCGAACACCCCTTGCTCAAAGAGAAAGCGGCTGTAGATATCCACCACCACCTGGCAGGCGTCCTGCAGTGAAGACTCCAGGATGGCAAGCTGCTCCTGCGGCTCGGCCTGGCGCAGCCCTTCCTCCACCACGAGTTGCTGGCAAAAGATGCTGGCGGTCTCTGCCAGGATCATCGGCGTGCGGCGTTGCAGCATGGTGCGCGAGGCCTTTTGCACGTTGTGATAAGCGTGTCCCAGCTCGTGCGCCAGCGTGCTCACTTCGCCAAAGACCGGCGCATAGTTCGCCAGGATGCGCGACTCGTCGCCGCGCACCGACATGCAGAATGCGCCGCCCTCTTTGCCCGTGCGTGGCTCGGCGTCAATCCAGCGCTCGCGAAAGGCGCGCGCGGCCATGCCGCTCATCTGGGGCGAATAGGTGGCAAACTGCGCCACGATAAAGTCCGCTGCCTCCGCAAAGGGCCACTGCCGCCGCGACTGCCCCACCGGTGCAAAGAGATCATACCACGCCAGCGCCGGCAGGCCCAGCGCCTTGGCCTTGGCGCGCAGATAGCGGCGAAAGTCGGGGAAGGACTCGCGCGCCGCGGTGAGCATGGCCTCCAACGTCTCGCGATCCATGTTGTTGGCAAAGAGCGCCGCCTCCAGCGGCGA
>JAIOAV010000020.1 GCA_019873665.1 Chloroflexota bacterium | reverse complement strand
TCAACTACGGCGTGTTCCTGAACAATGTCATAGACTTTCTCGTCATCGCCCTGGTCATCTTTTTGCTGATCCGCGCCGTGAACAAGATGATGCCCAAGGCACCGGAAGCACCGCCCCAGACCAAAGATTGCCCGTATTGCCTGTCCAAAGTCCCGCTCAAGGCCACTCGCTGCCCGTTCTGCACATCGGAGCTCAGGGTCGAATAAGTCGCCAGATGCACAGCTCTAGAGGAGGGAAGCCACCATGAAAAAGATCCTCAACGAACCGTACGCGTATGTAGACGAGATGTTGGTCGGCCTCGTCGCCGCGCATCCCACCTACTATCGCCAGGTAGGCCCGAACGGGCGCGTGATCGCGCGCGCAAGTGGGCCGGTGCCCGGCAAGGTAGGCATCGTCTCCGGTGGCGGTTCGGGCCACTTGCCGGTGTTCACCGGCTATGTTGGCGATGGCCTCATAGACGCCTGCGCCATCGGCGACGTCTTTTCCTCGCCCAATGTGGACCAGATGCTGGAGGCGATTCGACAGGCGAACTGGGGTACGGGCGTTCTCCTCCTCTATGGCAACTATGGCGGGGATGTGATGAACTTTGACATGGCTGCCGAAATGGCTGACATGGAGGGCATCCCGACCAGGACCATCCTCGTGAACGACGATGTGGCCAGCGGCGGCCCCGACGAGCGCGATAAGCGGCGCGGCGTGGCCGGCCTGGTCTACGCCTACAAGATCGCCGGAGCCAAAGCGGTTACTGGCGCAGACTTGGACGAGGTAGCCGCCGCGGCGCAAAAGGCGGTGGACCACACCCGCTCCATCGGCGTGGCCCTCGGCCCGTGTATCGTCCCCGCGGCAGGACGCCCGACGTTCGAGATCGGCGAGAACGAGATGGAGATCGGCATGGGCATCCACGGCGAGCCGGGTGTGCGGCGCGGCCCTTTAAAAAAGGCGGACGACATCGCCGCCGAGATGTTGGACTTGCTGCTAGCGGATATGCCGCTACAGCGCGGCGACAGTATCTCGGTGCTATGCAATAGCCTCGGCGCGACGCCGCCGGAGGAGCTGTATATCGTATATCGTTATGTCGCGCAGCGCCTGAAAGAGATGGGCGTGAGCATCGTCATGCCGCTGGTGGGGCGATATGCCACCTCCATGGAGATGCCCGGCATGTCGTTGACCATCCTCAAGCTGGATGCCGAGCTGGAAAAGCTGCTGCAAGCGCCCTGCGACTGCCCGTTCTGGAAGGTATGCCCATGAGCGAGCAGGGCTTGACCACAGTCGCGCTGCGCGAGGGCATCCGGCGCATCGCGGCGCGCATGGAGCAGGAGGCCGAAGCGCTGAACGCGCTGGACGGCGCGCTGGGAGATGGCGACCTGGGCGTTACCATGGTGCGCGGGACGCGCAGCCTGCTGGAGGAGTTGCCGAATCTGCCGGAGGACGTGGGGATGGCGCTGCTTAGGTGCGCGCAGGTCTTTACCAGGGTGTCTGGCTCCACCTACGGCACGCTCCTCGCGACGGGGCTTATGGCGGGCGCCAGGCGCGCCAAGGGCCGCACGTCACTGCCGTGGACCGAGCTGTCGCCGCTGCTGGGGGACGCTATCACGGCGATGGCCGCGCGGGCACGCTCGCAACTGGGCGACAAGACGGTGCTAGACGCTATCGAGGCGGTGCGCGTCGCCACGGCGGGGCTGGATGCGCCAGCGGCGTTGGCCGAGGCTGCGGACGGGGCGGTGGCAGAAGCGCTGGCGCGGTTCCGCGACCAGCCGGCCAAGCAGGGCCGCGCCCGCATCTTTGGCGAAAAGAGCATTGGCCGCGATGATCCCGGCATGGTGGCGTTCCATCGCATGGTGCAGGCATTGCGCTAGAGACATCGTGATGCAATCACGTGTGGGAGGCACTCACCGAGTGCCTCCCACATATCGTAAGAAGGAGATCGCATGATCACGGGCATCGCTCACATCTGCTTTACCGTGGCCGATCTGGAGCGCTCGCTTCGCTTCTACCGGGACGGCCTCGGCTTCCAACACGCGTTTGACTTTCGCCGGGACACTGGCGAGCGCTATGGGTGCTATCTCTCCATCGGGGGACGCCACTTCATCGAGCTATTCCAGGGGCAGGTGGAGCCGCCCACCAAGGGGCAGTCGTACCGGCATTCTTGCCTGGAAGTGGACGACATCGAAGCCACCGTCAAGACGCTGCGAGCACGTGGCATCGAGGTCAGCGAGATCAAGCTGGGGATGGACCAGAGCTGGCAGGCGTGGCTCGCCGATCCCGACGGGAATCGCATCGAGCTGCACGCCTACACCGCCCAGAGCTGGCAAGCGCCACACCTCCGATAGGCTTGGTATAACACAAAGCAGACAAAGGAGAGCATATGAGATTTGCAGAGTTCGCTCAGCTGAGCGAGGTGGAGATATCGCGCCGCCTATTCACGAACTCAGCTTCCGGCCTCACGCAGGAGCAAGCGGCCCAGCTCCTGATCACACACGGGCCAAATGAGATCGAGGAGAGCCGGGTCAAATGGTGGGAGATTCTTCTCCGCCAGTTCAAGTCTTCCTTTGTGTACCTGCTCATCGTCGCAGTGCTATTGGCGCTGATCTTGGGCGAGCGAATCGATGCCGCACTCATCGCCCTGTTCATCCTGATCAACTCTGTGCTTGGCTTTGTCCAGGAATACCGCTCTGAGACAACCGTCGCATCGCTCAAGAGGTTCACTCAGGGTAGAGCAAGGGTGCGTCGCGACGGCATGGAACGCGTCATCGCCAACACCGAGCTCGTGCCGGGCGATATCGTGATCTTGGAGACCGGCGACATGGTCCCTGCGGATGTGCGGCTGCTGCGGACGCATAACCTGTTGGTGGACGAGTCGGTGCTGACCGGCGAGTCCATTCAGGTGCCCAAGATGCACCTACCGTTGGATCGGCCCATCACTCAGCCGTACGAAGCCCAGAACATCGTGTTCAAAGGGACATCTGTTCTCAGCGGCAAGGCGGAAGGTGTCGTAATAGCGACGGGCAGAGAGACAGAGATTGGTGGCATCAGCCGATTCATAACCGAAACCAAGAAGGAGAGCGCTTTTCAGCGCAATATTGACAGGATTAGCCGGTTCATTATCTGGCTGGTTATCGCGACACTTGTCCTCGTCTTGTTGATCCACTATTTCGTCCTCGGCGATTCAACCAGATCGTTCACGGATCTGATCATCTTCTCAATCGCGCTGACGGTCGGCGTCATCCCGGAGGCGCTGCCACTAGTGACCACCTTCTCCCTCTCCAGCGGCGCCAGACGGCTGGCTGAGAAGAGCGTTGTCGTCAAACGATTGACCTCCATCGAGGATCTGGGAAGCATCCAGGCACTATGCACGGACAAGACGGGCACCATCACCCAGAACAAACTGACCGTCTCGGAGATCTTGTCACTGAATCGAGAGCTGGATCCCGTCTTCGTTGGATCGCTGGCGGTGAGCAACGTGTTCGAGGAGGAATCACTGCCCAATAATGCGTTTGATCTCTCGCTGCTCGCCCGGCTCGACGAAGCCAAGAAAGCCGAGCTGAGGCAGTACAAGCTGATCAACGAGATCCCCTTTGACCCGACACGCCGACGCAATAGCGTTCTGGTGGAGAGAAACGGGGAGCGGCAGTTGATAGTGCGCGGTTCACCCGAAGAGATGATCGCGATCGACACGCACCTCTCTCAAGAGCAGAAAGGTCCCGTCTTTGAATGGATCGCCGCACAGGGCACGCTGGGAAGGCGCACGTTAGCCATTTCGACGGTTCCTTGGGGCGGAGACGGCCACTATACGGAGGCCGATGAAGCGAGAAGCATTCGTGTCTGCGGCATCGTCTCTTTTGTTGACGAACTGAAACAGACCACCAAGGAGGTGGTCAGACGAGCCAAGTCTTTGGGGGTTCGGCTGGTTGTGCTGACCGGCGATGATCCGATTGTGGCGGGCGCCGTTGCGTACGATGCGGGTATCATCGAGGACCGACAAGACGTGATCACTGGCGCGGAATTCGATGCCCTTTCTCCCGACGAAAAGAGCGGCGAGGTGCAAAGGGTCAATGTGTTCGCCAGAGTCTCCCCCAGGCAAAAGTTTGAGATCATCCAGCGCCTACAGAAGAACTTTCAGGTCGGATTTCTTGGCGAGGGGATCAATGATGCCCCCGCGCTAAAAGTGGCGAACGTCTCGCTCGTCGTGGAAAACGCCTCGGATATCGCCCGCGAGGCGGCTGACATCGTGCTCCTCAAACACGATCTGGGTGTGATCATTGACGGCATCATTGAGGGTCGCAAGACGTTCACCAATACGGTAACCTATATTCGTGCCACACTCCTCTCCAATTTCGGCAACTTTTACGCTGTGGCCTTCGCCTCACTGATCATACCGTACTTGCCTATGCTGCCTGTGCAGATACTTCTGGTGAACTTGCTATCTGACTTTCCGATGTTCTCGATTTCGACAGACAACGTCAGCGAGAAAGAGATGAGAAATCCCAAGAACTATAACACCAAGGAGATCATCATCATCGCCTCTCTGCTGGGTGTTGTCAGCACCTTGTTTGATTTCGTCATGTTTGGGTCGTTTCAGCGGTTTGGCGAAGGTGTCCTGCAAACGAACTGGTTCATTGGCAGCATCGCGACCGAGCTGATTTTGCTGTATTCGATACGAACCAAGGAGGTCTTCTTCAGGGCCAGCGCCCCGCCCTCTCGAACGATCGTCATACTAACCGTCGGCGCCATGGTGGCGACGGTTGCCATACCCTTCACCAAGCTAGGCGCGGAGTTCTTCCGCTTTGTCAGGCCAAGTTGGGCACACCTGAGCCTGCTTTGCCTGATCGTGGTAGCCTATTTTCTGGCGACCGAGTTTGTCAAGCGCCTGTACTATCGTTACCTTGATCAGAGCTAACGAGATCACGAGGCGCATGCGTGCGTAACGCCGCCGGGAGGTTGCTATGGAACGCGAGAAATGGATCGTGCTTCTGCTGGCTAGCTTCCTGATCGTGGCGGCCGTCTCCGTGCAGCAGCCGCTGGCCGCCGCAACTCCTCCAGATGCGGCATACGCTCTTTTCGCGCCACCCACACAGCGCGGCGCCGTGTCCAGCAGGCTGGCGGCTGCGTCGCGCGCGGAGACGGCGCGCGCCTGGCACGCTGCGCAGGCACCGCTGCCGTTGGGCAGCGGCGACGCGGCGCTGCACGATCTGATCGGCGGCAATTTTGCCATCGCCGATGTGACCGATCCCGCGGGCGCGGCCGTGGACCTGAAGCAGCCGCGGATCGCGTACAATAGCCACAGTGGCGAGTATCTTGTGGTGTGGCAGGGATATGTCTCTGACACAGGATACAACATCTACGGGCGGCGCATCTCGGCGAGCGGCGCGCCGGTAGATGACGCTTTTGTCGTTTCTGCCGCGCCCGGCACGCAGGCTCACCCGGCAGTGGCCGGCGATGGGAACGGCTACTGGGTGGCCTGGGTGGATGGACGCAGCGGGCAGTGGCAGCTCCACCTGCAGCAGCTCGCGGACACCGGCGCGCCAGCAGGCACAGAAATCCTCGTCGCGGCCACTACCGCGAATCTGAGCCCGCCGCGCCTCGCGTGCGGGAATGGCCACTGCGTGGTCGCGTGGACCGAGCGCACCGAAGAGGTGGCCGTCGTGTTCGTCCGCGGCTATGATGCCAGCGGCAACCCGCTGGGCGAGCGCCAACGGCTCACCCCGGAGGCAGGGTTCGCAGTGGACGCGGACATCGCCTTCAATCGGCTGGACAACCACTTTCTCGCGGTGTGGTCGGAGTGGAACGGCACGACGTATTTCGACATCCGCGCGCAGAGGCTGGCCGCTGCCGCTGTCCCACTCGGCGCGCCCATCCTCCTCACGTCGGCCCCCCTGAACCAGAGCATGCCCACGGTGGCCTTCAACGCCGCGAGCGAGCGCTACGCGGTGGTCTGGCAGGATGGCCGCGACGGCGTGCAATGGGATCTCAAAGGGCAGCTTGTGGGCCGCGATGGCGGCCTCGTCGGCAGCACGCTGTCCGTGTTCAGCGGCCCCTTCGGCGACACAGAGCCCGCCATCGCCGCGCATGACACCGCCAACCAGTTCGTCGTCGCCTTTACACGGGTGGTCAACGCATCGGGCCTGCCCGAGATCGCCGCATGCACGATCAGCGGCGCTGGCGCTGCTGGCGCGCCTTTTGACGTGCGGCAGTGGCACAACCTGCGCTCGCTGCCCACGATCGTGCACCGCTCCGGCAGCAGCGAATACGCCATCGCCTGGGTGGATGAGTACACCGGCTCGGAAGCGGATATCCTCGCGCAGCGTATCACCGACACGAGCGCACTGGCCGGAGCCATGATCCAGGTGAGCATCGGCCGCAAGGGACAGGAACTGCCTGCCATTGCCTTTGGCGAGCGGCAACGGCGTTATCTCGCCGTGTGGCAGGATTTCCGCAGTGGCAGCGACTATGAGATCTACGGGCGGCTTCTGGCCGCCAACGGCAGCCGAATCGGCGATGATCTGGCTATCGCCGCAAGCGGCGTCCTGCATGGAGTCCCTGATGTCGCCTATAGCCCGGCCCGTGACGAGTTCCTGGTGGTCTGGCAGGAGATCCGCTCCGCGCAGGCCGGCTATGACATCTATGCCCAGCGGATCAGCGGCGCGGGCCAGTTCGTGGGCAGTTCCATCCTGATCTCGGCGCACACGAACGCCAGCAACGAAGGCTATGCCAACGTGGTGTATAACGCGGCCCAGCAGCAGTACCTGATCACGTGGCACGCCTTTACCGACACCTCGTGGGACATCTGGAGCCAGCGGCTGAGCGACACGGGACAGATGATCGGCCAGAACGTGCGCCTCAGCCATAGCCAGAGCGATGAGTTCTATCCAAAAGCGGCGCACCACGACGCGCGCGATCAGTATGCTGTCATCTGGACCGACACCCGCGCCGGCGCGACGGCGAGCGCCTTTGCCCAGCGGTTGAGCGCCGCTGCCGAGCCGCTTCCCGCCGACATTCCGGTCATCACACCGACGGCGGAGCTGCTGGGGTATGACATCTCCTGTCATCAGGCTGCTGACGAATACCTGATCGTGTGGGGCGACAGAAACGCGGGCGTGCGTGGGCGGCGGCTGACCGCCGCGCTGCGGCCGGTGGATGTGCCGACCACCCTCAGCCAGTTGACCGACGCGCGCTATCCGGCGCTCAGCTATGACCCCGAGACCGCGGAGCACCTTTGCGCCTGGCAAGAGCCGGACGCGGCACAGCAATGGAATATCGGCGGGCAACGTGTGGCGCGCGATGGCCTGCCGGTCGGCGCGCATATCATGCTATCCACCGCGCCCGACATGCAGGTCGCGGCGGTGATCGCGCGCAACAGCGTGAGCGGGGAGCATGTGGTGGCGTGGCAGGATTTCCGCCACCAGACATGGGACATCTACGGTCAACGCTGGATACATCCGACGCTGGTTGGCGGGCTGAATCGCGCCTATTTGCCGGCGCTCCTCAAGCCGTAGCGGGCGGCTCGCGTGGGCGTTTGGCAAAACGCCGCCCTTTGTTGCAATCTCAGGCATCAGATCACACCGGAGGCTACATCATGGACAGGATTCGTTTGGGGCTCATCGGCTGCGGGGGCATGGCGAGAACGCACGCCAGGCGCTTTGATGCGCATCTGGATCGCCTGCAGCTCGCGGCGGCGGTGGATGTCGTCCCAGAGCGCGCGCAGGCGGTGGCCGATCTGCTGCCGGGCGCCAAGGTGGCCACCGATTATCGCGAGATCCTGGACGATGTGGACGCCGTCCTGATCGCCCTGCCACACCATCTGCACCACCCGGTGGCCAAGGCGTGCTTGCAGGCGGGCAAGCATGTGCTGCTGGAAAAGCCGATGGCCAACAGCGAGGCGGAGTGCCTCGACCTGATCGCCACGTCAGAGGCCGCACAGCGTGTGCTGATGATCGCCTACTGCATGCGCTATCACCCGCTGGTGGTGGCGATGAAGGAGGCGCTAGACGCCAAAGCCTACGGCGACGTGTTCCAGGTGTCCATCTGGACCGAGCAACTCACGCGCTACCACGAAGGGCACTGGGCGCTGGACGCCAGAAAGCTCGGCGGCGGGCAGCTTTTCAGTCACGGCTGCCACTATATTGACCTGCTCCTCTGGTATCTGGGTCGGCCGATCCAGGGCATGCATCTGGGCACGAACTATGGCACTCCCTGGATGGAGAAGGAAGGCACGAGCAACGTATGCATCGAATTTGCCGGCGGGCGGCTCGGCTATCATTTCGGCACGTGGGGCGCGCGCGGCACGCGCCACGGTTATTCGTTCCACGCGCATTGCACCGAAGGCATGCTGGAAGCATACTTTCCCGGGCGGCAGTTGATCGCGCATGTCGGCGACAAACAAGAGGTATTGCTGGAGACGACGGAGGGCAAACATACGCAGAACGAGATGGCCCACTTCCTCGATTGCATCGCCACAGGCCAGCGGCCGCTCACCGACGGGCCGGGGAGCCTGCAAGGGCTGCGGGTGATCTGGAGGCTGTACGAGGCGGAGGGAGCGCACACGGTAGCAGACCTGCGCGGCCTCGGCTTGGATGAGTATCGGCCATGAACCGGGAGCAAGAGGTGGCACGAGCCACAGACGGGGTGGCGCTACCGCCGGGGGTTGCCATCCGCGCCTGGACGGACGCGGATTTCGCAGCGATCCAGGCGCTCTCGACGGCGCAAGGGTGGACGACGCCAACAGCGCGCCCGGAAGCCTCTCGCGCCTCCTGGCAGCACGCCTGGCCGGCGCTCGTGGCCGTGGCGGGGGATGAGGTGGCCGGCTTTGTGCGTGCCATCACCGACGGGTTCGTGTCCATGTACATCGCCGAGCTGCTCGTCGCGCCGGCGTGGCGCGGCAAGGGAATCGGCGCAGCGCTGCTGGAGGTGTGCCACCGCCTCTATCCGGAGACGCGGCTGGACCTGCTCTGCACCGATGGCGCCGACGCTTTTTACGTGCGGGAGGGCTTTCGCCCCTTTCCCGGCTACCGCAAGCGCTATGGCTGAGGCGATGCGGGTATAGAGATCGAGAAACCGGGCGCAGCATCCGCGGATTTTATGCGCGATTCGGTACAACATATACTTGAGTCATAGAGCACAGCGACTGGACAGGTAATGGACTGGCGGCGCGTTTGATGTATCAGCTTTCCCTACCTCTTGACACAACTGAAAAGACTGATGGAGCCATCGATTATCAGGCGAGACTCGTGGCCGCGCTGTCTAGCGACCTCGACTTTCACCAGGACGATAGCAGCTACGCCTCGCACAACTTTCACTCCTTCCCTGCCAAGTTCCCACCGCAGTTGCCACGACGCTTTATCGAAGCTCTAACCGAGGTTGGCGATATTGTGCTTGATCCGATGATGGGATCCGGCACGACCGTCGTCGAAGCGGCACTTCTGCAGCGCCACGCCATTGGCCTAGATATTGACCCACTTGCCACGCACATCGCCAGAACCAAAGTCACCCATCTGGACACTGCCCGGTTGCTTGACGTGGGCAATGGCATTCTGCGGAACGCAAGCGAGGCTTTGGCGCAAAGGCACACTGAACTGGCTGCTGCATTGGAGGCTCGCTGGGATACCAAGACGAAGGAGTTTGTGGACTACTGGTTTGCCCGCCAGACGCAACTGGAGCTGCTCGCGTTAGCGCAGCAAATCGAGGCGATTCAGGAGCCAGATGTCAGGAAGTTCTTTGAACTCGCCTTCTCGGCGATCATCATCACCAAGTCCGGCGGCGTCTCTTTAGCGCTTGATCTCGCGCACACGCGACCTCATCGTGCCAAGCGCGTCACCGACGAGGTGGGTAATATCATCATACTGGATCAGCTATCCAGAGGATCCAGCAGAAACCTCAGCTTTCTGACCAAGAGCCTGCGCTCTCCACTCGTCGAGTTCAGCAAAAGGTTTCGCCAGAACCTGCAGGGGGTTTCGCAGATGGCTCTTGCCACACGCACGCCGCTGATCGCCTTTGGCGATGCGCAGTGCATGCCTCTGCGCGATGGCACGGTGGATCTCATCGTCACCTCGCCTCCCTATGCCGCCAACGCAATTGACTATATGCGGGCGCACAAGTTCTCTATGGTATGGCTGCATCGGTCAGTGACGGAGTTGGGAGAGAAGCGGAAAGACTACATCGGCGGCGAAAGCGTCAGCAATTCTGGTCTGCTCCCGCTTCCGGAATACAGCGCCGAGATCGTAGCTGCCATCTCGCGCCAGGATCGGAGGAAAGGACTGGTACTGCATCGCTACTATTCGGAGATGACCTTGGTACTGGCCGAGATGTGGCGAGTCCTAAAGCCGGGCCGGGCTGCCATCGTGGTTGTCGGTAGCTCAACCATGCGCGGCCAGGACACCATGACGGACCTGTGCCTGGCCGACATCGGGCGTTCCCTGGGATTTGCGGTGCCGAGAATCGCCGTGCGAAACCTCGATCGTAACCGCCGCATGATGCCCGCGGGAGCGAAACTCGACCCGGGGTCGCAGATACAGAAGCGAATGCACGAGGAGTATATCATCGGCTTCCTCAAGCCGAGTTGATGGGATGCTGGCCTTGCTGCCTAGTGAATCCAGCATAGTTTGGAGTGTGGGGGTCAAGTGTGCGCAGCTCCCGAACGACCGATCCAGCCCAAGATGACGTGCTCCGCAAGGTAACGCTCATGCGCGAGATGGAGCTGTCCGTCTCGATGCTCGAGTCGAGCCTGGCGCTGGTGCAGCGCCACGCGCGGGTGCCGCCGCGACGGCAGAATATGTCGTTCGCGCTGATGCTCGCCGTCGCGCTGGAGCGGATGATGAAGCTCGTGCTCTGTCAGGCGACGACAGGTCCCATCGCCGCCCTGCCCACCCCCAAGGAACTGCGCCGCCTCGACCAGCCGCTGGGCACGTTGCGAGAGATGGTGGTGGCGCAGGCCTTCACTCCTGACTATCTGCGTATCCCTGCCGCAGCCGAGGATCATGCGTTTCTGCAGGACGATGCGACGCTTGCGCTCCTGCTGCGTTTTCTGGCGGAGGTAGGACAAAGCGAAAGCTATATACACCTTGCTACCTTTGGCAACACCCGTGATACATCTGGCTGGCTGGAACAGCAGTGGGAGACGGTGGAGCGGCAGGTGCTGGGGCTGGAGATATATCACCGGTATGTGCAGGAACGGCGGCTGCGCGAATTCCGGCAGGAGAGCGTGCGGCAGATCGTCGCGTGCCTGGAGCGATGCGCGCGGGCGCTCTGCCGCCTCTTTATCGTGCACTTGGGCCGTCCCGCAGGCAGCAACGTCGCGACGGTTTGGGGGTTTATCAGGATGACAGATGCCCAATTCGGCCAGCGACAGTACCAAGAACGATAGATCGCCTCAGGGAGGGCAAGAGCACGCATGTCCGAGACACGCCGCGCGTTCCGCAGCTTCGTCTGGTTGCTGGTGGTGGTGGTGTTCTTTTCCGTCCTCAACCGCGTAGCCGCACGACTGACACCGCTGCAAACATTGAACACACATCTTCAGGCGCATCCCGTACAGGCGCGGCGCTGGATGCTGCTCGTGAGCGGCGTCGGCATGCTCGGCACGGCGCTGCTGCTGGCCGCGTCCGCCCTCATGAGCGAGGATAGCGCCCCACAGGCTGAGGCGACGCCTCAGCGCGGCTTTCCCTTGACGGACACGCATGGCATGCGCGAGTTCAAGCGCGGCTGCCGCGCCGGCGACTGGCGATGGGACAGGCGATGGTGGCGTTGGCTCGTCATGGCCGTCGGTAGCGTGTTGCTTTTGCTGGGAGCTTTTGGCCTCTTTGTGGTGCTGGGCGCGCCCGTCATCAAGTTGATCGCGCTGGCCGCGCTGGGGTATGTCCTCGTCCACACCATCTGGGCCTTCTGGCGCGCGTGAGCGGAAAGAGGAGAGAAATGAGTGAGAGCATCTACGACCGTCTGGCGGACGCATTGCATCGGCTGCCGAACGGCTTTACGCGCACCGCGTCGCGCGCCGAGATCCCGCTGCTCCAGCGCATGTTCATGCCGGAGGAAGCAGAGATCGGCGCGCAGTTGGGGCGGGAGATGGAGACAGTGGAGGAGATCGCGGCGCGCCTTGGGATGGAACCGCTGCCCGCCCGCAAGAAGCTGATGGACATGGCGCGCAAGGGCCTCGTGTGGTTTGAGCGGGGCGAGGGCAAGGCTCGCTTTCGCCTCGCACCCTTTGTCGTCGGCAGCTATGAGGCGCAACTCGATGTGATGGACAATGAGCTAGCACATCTGTTCGAGGCGTATTTTGCCGCGGGCGGAGCAGCAGACATCATGCGGCCACAGCCTGCGCTGACGCGCGTCATCCCGGTGCAAAGCGCCGTCAAGGCGGAGGAGATTCTGCCTTACGACGATGTACGCGCGATCCTGATGCGCGCCAAGACGTTTCGCGTCCAAGATTGCATCTGCCGCCTGCAGCAGGAGCACATCGGCCGCCGCTGCGATTTTCCCCTGCGCGTCTGCCTCACCTTTTCCAACGCCGAGAGCACCACGCCGCACCCGAATGCGATCACACGGGAGGAGGCGCTGGCGCTGCTTGATGAGGTGGAGAGGATCGGGCTGGTGCACTCGGTCAGCAACGTGATGGAAGGCCTGGGGTTTATCTGCAACTGCTGTGGCTGCTGCTGCGGTGTGCTGCGCTCGATCAACGAGTTCGGCGTTGAGGGGTCGATCGCGCGCAGCAACTACGATGCGGTCATAGACTCGGACGCCTGCACCGGTTGCGGTGTCTGCGTGGAACGCTGCCAGGTGCACGCGATCGCGCTGGATGGCGGCGTGGCGGCAGTAGACCTGAGGCGCTGCATTGGCTGCGGCCTCTGCGTCAGTGGCTGCGAGTTCGGCGCCGCCAGCTTGCGGCGCAAGGCTCCGGAAGAGACCGTGCCGCCGCCACCGAACATGACGGCATGGGAAGAGGAGCGGCTACGGCGACGCACGATGCCTTAGCGACGCGGCGTCTGGCGGATAAGGTCCCATGCCGCCTTGTCGGGGTCTTCCAGTCTCTGCCTGAGCTCGATGATCTGGTCGCGCAGCAACGCCGCCTTCTCGAACTCGAGACGGGCAGCAGCCTGCCGCATCTGTTTCTCCAGCTCTTCTGCCAGCCGCGCCATCTCGTCCGGTGGCATCTGCGGACGCAGGAGGTAGTCGGCGCGCGGCTCTGCCGCTACGCGCACGCGGCTTGTCAGGTCCCGGACCTCTTTGACGATGCTCGCCGGCTGAATGTTGTGCGCCTCGTTGTAGGCAATCTGGATGCTGCGACGGCGGTTCGTCTCGTCTATAGCGCGCCGCATCGAGTCGGTGATCGTGTCAGCATACATGATCACCTCGCCGTTGACATTGCGCGCCGCGCGCCCAATCGTCTGGATCAGCGAGCCTGAGGAGCGCAGGAAGCCCTCCTTGTCCGCGTCCAGGATGGCGACCAGCGACACCTCCGGCAGGTCCAGTCCCTCGCGCAGCAGGTTGATGCCCACCACCACGTCGTACACCCCCAGCCGCAGGTCGCGCAGGATCTCCACGCGCTCGATGGTCTCGATCTCGGAATGGAGATAGTGCACCTTCAAGCCCAGCTCTTGCAGGTAATCGGTCAGGTCCTCGGCCATCCGTTTGGTCAGCGTCGTAACTAGCACACGCTCGTGCTGCTCCACGCGCCGGCGGATCTCGCCCACCAGATCGTCAATCTGGCCTTTGGTGGGCCGCACCGAGATCTGCGGGTCCACCAGCCCGGTGGGCCGGATGATCTGCTCCACCACTTGCTGCGAGTGCTCCAGCTCATAGGGGCCGGGGGTGGCCGAGGTGTAGATCACCTGGTTGATGTGCCGCTCGAACTCCTCGAAAGTGAGGGGACGGTTATCCAGTGCCGAGGGAAGACGGAAGCCAAAGTCAATCAGCACCTCCTTCCGCGCGCGGTCGCCGTTGTACATACCGCGCACCTGCGGCAGCGTGATGTGCGATTCGTCCACGATGAGCAGGAAATCGTCGGGGAAATAGTCTAACAAGGTCCACGGCTGCTCCCCCGCCTGCCGTCCGGAAAGATGCCGCGAGTAGTTCTCGATGCCGGAGCAATAGCCGACTTCTCGCATCATCTCGAGGTCATAGCGCGTGCGCTGCTCCAGCCGCTGCGCCTCCAATAGCTTGTCGCGGGAACGCAGCCATGCCAGCCGCTCCTCCAGCTCGGCCTCAATGGCGCCAAACGCTGCGGCCATCTTGTCTGCCGAAGTCACAAAGTGCTTGGCGGGAAAGATGCGTACCTCGTCCAGCGCCGCGATCAGCTCCCCGGTCAGCGGGTCCACCTCGCTGATCCGCTCCACGTCGTCGCCCCAGAACTCGACGCGAATCACCGTATCGCGGTAGGCGGGAAAGATGTCCACCGTGTCGCCGCGCACGCGAAAGTGCCCACGTGTCAGGTTCGCGTCGTTCCGCTCGTAGAAGATCTCCGTGAGGTGGCGCAATACCTTGTCGCGACGCCGGTAGTCGCCAACGGCCAGCGTTACCACATCCTGTCCGTATTCGTCCGGCGAGCCGAGGCTATAGATGCAGGAGACGCTGGCCACGATGATGGTGTCGCGCCGCGTCAGCAGCGACGAGGTAGCGGCCAGCCGGAGCTTATTGATCTCGTCGTTGATCTGGGCGTCCTTCTCGATATAGGTGTCGGTGCGCGGCAGGTATGCCTCCGGCTGGTAATAGTCATAGTACGAGACAAAGTACTCGACGGCGTTCTTCGGGAAGAATTCCTTAAACTCGGCATAGAGCTGCGCCGCCAGCGTCTTGTTGTGCACCAGCACCAGCGTCGGCACCTGTCGCTGTGCGATGATGTTGGCCATAACATACGTCTTGCCAGTGGCAGTGGCACCCAGTAACGTCTGATGCTTGTAGCCCGCGCGAAGGCCATCCACCAGCTTGGCAATCGCCTGGGGCTGGTCGCCGGTAGGCTGAAAGTCTGAGATCAGCTCGAAAGAGGGCACAGCCGTCCTCCCCACGCTCCATAGAACTTCAGTTCGATGGCAGACATTATACTCCAACGCAGGGCCACGGTCAACCAACGGTCTGCGCAGCTCCTCCTATATGGTCAGGGTCGCCGTATTGTGACGGCAGTCACTTGCGTCTTTTGCCCTACTGGGCAAACGGGCTATAATAGCAGCGAGTGAGCCATGTCCTGCCTTTTGGTGATGGGTAAAGCAGTGGGGGTTTCGCGTGAGATGTCGCACCGCAGCACGCGCGCCGCAGGCCGCGCGGCGACGAAGCGGGCGGCAAGCCGTGAGGAGGATAACGTCTATGCCAAGTCACACAGACCTCGATAGACCGGCGCATCCATCACAGCGCTCCCGCGTCTTCATCCCCCCGCTATGCGTGGTGCTGATCGCGGCGCTGCTGGCCGGCTTTCGCCTGCCGGCACTGGCCGCCCCGCTGGCGCAAGGCGGTATCTGCGACGAGCCGAACAACACGTCGGCGCAGGCGCGAGGCCCCCTGACGTGTGGGCAAACAGTCAACTGCTTGATTGAGATCGCCTATGATGTGGATTACTATTATGTCGACCTGATCGCTCCAGTCGTGCTCACGCTCCAGCTCACCGATATCCCCGCCGGCTGCGACTGGGATCTCTACTTCTATGGCCCGGAGCTCCAGCTCCTCGCTTCCTCAGTGCAGTCGGGCAATACATGGGAGCTGATCATCCATAGCGTTACCACAAGCGGCCGTTATTATGTCGCCGTCGAGTCGTACGAGGGCTTCAGCCCGGTGGATACTTATGCGCTGTCGGTAGCGTGCGCCGTGCCACCGACCGCCACGCCCACGCTGACGCCCATCCCGCCCACGTCAACCTATACGCCCACTGCCACCGCCACAGGTACGCCGACGGCCACGCCGACCGCATCCCCCACCGGCGGCCCGCCCACCTCTACGCCAACGCCGACGACGCCTGCGCCCGCGACATCCACGCCGACCGCCACAAACACGCGGCCCCCCGGGCTGGATGTCTCCGACGCCGTGGAAGTGGTGTGCAAGTACCTCTACACCGGCAACAACAGTGGCAAGCCCAACAACGCCAGCCGCTATAGCTGCGTGGATTGGGATGAGAGCGGCCCGGAAGATGTGTATTTCATCGTTACCTCCATCACGATGGGTATCACGGTAACGGTAACCCCCTTTGACGTGATGGTGGACCTCGACGTCTTCATCCTGGATGGTCCATCGGAGAACAACTGCGTCGCCTACGGTACCACGGAGGCGCACCTGCCCGATGCCCCGCCCGGTCTGTACTACATCGTTGTGGATGGGTATCGCGGCGATGCGGGCGGCTACCGGCTGGAGATCGACTGCTCGGAGCTCAAACCGCCCGTGCCGACGCGCACCCCTACCCTGACGCCCACCGAGGTCCCATCAGCCACGCCGACCTTCACCGAGACTCCCGTGCCGACACACACGTCTACCGCCACAGACACAGCCACAGCGACGCCAACGGCGTCAGCGACACCAACAGCGTCAGCGACACCAACGGTGTCGCCGACCACCACGCCGACGACGCCCGGCGCACCCACGCCCACCTACACGCTCACGCCAACCATCACGCCGACATCAACCGAAACGCTGCCGCCGACGGCGACGCCGACAAACACTACAACGCCACCCACGCCGACGGACACACCAACGCATACGCCGACCGCCACCTGGACGGCCACTCGCACGCCAACCGCAACCCCCTTCTGCGGCATCTATATCATCCCCGGCGAGGGAGCGCCCGGCACAACGGTGGTCGTGCACGGCTACTGCCCACGCGTCCGAAATGGCGGCCAAGCGGACGTATACCTCGATGGCGCGTTCATGTTCCGAGCTATTGGCGATCCGCTGGGCAACTATATGGGGCAGTTCGTCATCCCGCCGTCGCTGACGGCAGGCCAGTACGATGTCGTGTCGTACGATGTAGTCAGCAGCGTGGAGATCGGGCGCATTCCACTCAAGGTGTTGCCACCACCACCCACGGCGACTTCAACCGTTACACCTACGGGCACGCATACGCCCACGGCCACTCCGACCCACACCATGACGCACACAGGGACCCCGACCCCCTTTGGCGTTCTGATCGTCGAGGGGATCATCTATGATGCAGGGATCGGGCGGGGCGCGGGCATACCCGGCGCGCAGGTGGAGGTGTGGATTCCGACGCTGCGGCTGCACAGCACGCTGTCGGCGGACGCGGACGGCCACTACCGGGTGCAATACACCGTGCTGGGATACCCTGCCGGCTCATCAGTAACTACCGTTGGCATCGCGCCGGGTTATATCACCGACGCGAATGTCGGCCATCTCGGCGTCTATGTCCCGGGCGCAATCGCCATTGTGCCGATTGATGTGGGGCTGCGCCGCCCCGCGACGGCGACGCCCACCGCACCGGTGGCGACTGCCACGCCCACCATCACGCTCTCACCGACGGCGACGGCTACGCCCACCCATACATTCACGCCGCGCCCTACTGTAACCGGCACGCCGCCGCCGTTCGCCATGGTGCTGGGAAGCGTGCAGTTGCAGGGCCGGCCGAAGCCGCCCAACCCATCGTGGGCGGTCGCGTTGCGTCTGGATATGTATCAGGGGCAGGCATTGGTGGAGCGCTTTGATCTCTTTACGGACGCGCACGGGAAGTTTGTTTTGCCGGAGGTCTGGCCGGGTGACTATATGTTCTTTGTGCAAAGCCCGCAGACACTGGCGTTGCTGCAACCCATCACCCTGATCCCCGGCATGAACCTGGTGCACATCGGTCCGCTGCTGGCCGGCGACATCAACGGAGACAACGTGGTGGACATGGTGGATTTCTCGTTGCTGCGCGAGCTTTACGGCAGCCGCGACGAGCGCGCCGATCTGAACCGCGATGGCGCAGTGGACATCCTGGATTTTGCCCTGCTGAAGGGCAACTTTGGCCAGCAAGGCGCATCCCCACCGTGATGCAGAAAGACGCGAAAGGATCAGAGGCTTGAGCGATCTGCACCTCTATCTGTCGCCGCATGCGGACGACGTGGCGCTATCGTGCGGCGGGCGCATCTTCGACCAGACGCAGCACGGCGCGGTGGCACATGTTGTTACCTTCTTTGCCGCTACACCGCCGCCGATGGCGTTCTCGGACTTTGCCGAGGGGCAGCATGCCAAATGGCAGACGCAGCAGGACGCGATGGCGGAGCGCCGCGCCGAGGATCGCGCCGCCTATGCCGTCCTGGGTGCCGAGCCGCTGTATCTGGACCACTTCGATTGCATCTATCGCCTCCACCCACAGACCGGCGCGCCAATGTACGCATCGGAGGAGGGCATCTTTGGCGAGGTGGACCCGGCAGAGGCCGAGTGGCACGAGACGCTGGCCGAACGCATCGCCCCGATCGCCGGGCTGCCGCGCCCTGACCTGACCCTCTACGCGCCGCTGACGGTGGGCCATCATGTGGACCACCAGTTGATCTGGCGGGCCGCGCACGCCCTCCTGTCGCGCGGCTATCGGCTGACACTCTACGAGGATCATCCTTACGCTATGCGGGCGGGGATGCTGGACGCCGCGCTGGCAGGCCAGCCTGCTCTGCAGCCCGAAGTCGTGCATATCAGCGATGCAGCGATGGACGCGCGCATCGCCGCCATCGCCTGCTACCGATCGCAGATCAAGACTCTCTTTGGCGATCTGGCGACGATGGAGGCTGAGGTGCGCGCCTATTGCCAGACGCTGGCGGGCGGCGTCGGCTATGCCGAGCGCTATTGGCGGCCCGCGAAGGACGGCGCATGACCTGGCGGCGGCTGGCGCTTCTGACGCTCGTGCTGACGGGCGGGATGTCCGGGATGGCGGTCGAGATGGCCGGTTCGCGCCTCCTCGCCCCCTACTTTGGCGACTCGCTGATCGTCTGGGCCAATCTGATCGGCCTGATCCTGCTCTATCTCACCGTCGGCTACTATCTTGGCGGCTGGCTGGCGGACCGCATGCCGCGGCCAGAGGTGCTCTTTCGGCTGACGGCAGCGGCGGCGCTGGCCATCGCGTTGATCCCGATGGTATCGCGGCCCGTGTTCAGTCTGGCTGCCACCGGCTTTGCCACCGCCCGCTGGGGTCTGTTGGTCAGCTCCTTCCTGGGTGTGATGCTCCTCTTTGCCGCGCCGATGATCCTGCTAGGATGCGTGTCTCCCTTTGCCATCCGCCTCAGCGTGCGCGGCCTGCATGCCACAGGGCGCGTGGCGGGCAGTATCTATGGCGTGTCCACCGTGGGCAGTCTGCTGGGGACTTTTCTCTCCGTCTTTGTCTCCATCCCGACGCTGGGCACGCGCCGCACCTTTCTGCTCATGGCGCTGGCGCTGGGCGTCGTCTCGCTCTGGGGGCTGGTGCAGACGCTGGGACGGCGCGGCTGGCTCTATGCGCTTATCCCGCTGCTCGCTGTCCTGCTCTGGATGTGGGGCACGGGCGGCGCGATCCGCCCCGTCGCCGGCCTGATTTACGAGGGCGAGTCAGCCTACAACTATATCCAGGTGCGGCAACAGGGGGAAGAGTTCATCCTGAAGCTGAACGAGGGAGAGGGCAACCAGTCGGCGTATCATCCCGACCGCATCCTCCTGTCGCGCATCTTTGACTATTTCTTGGCAGCCCCCTTCTTCCGGCCGGCAGATGCACCTTGGACACTGGAGCGGGTCTGCCTGATCGGACTGGCGGGCGGGACGATGGCACGGCAGTATGCGGCGGTGTATGGGCCGGTGCCCATGGACGGCGTGGAGATTGACCCGCAGATTGTCGTCGTGGCGCGGCGTTATCTCGACCTGCACGTGCCAAGCTTGGAGATCACCATCGGCGACGGACGCTACTTCTTGCAGCAAAAGGATTGCCGCTATGACGTGATCATCGTGGACGCCTACCGCCCGCCTTACATCCCGTTTCACCTGACCACCACCGAGTTCTTTGCCGAGGCGCGCGACCACCTCGCGCCGCACGGTGTTGTCGCCGTGAACGCGGCGCGCACGGCAGACGATTTCACGCTAGTGGATGCGCTGGCCAGCACGCTCAAGGCGGTGTTCCCGACCGTGTGGATCGTGGATGCCGCCGAGAGCCACAATAGCATGATCGTGGCGGCTGCCGAGCCGGTGAGCGCAGCCGATTTCCAGCAACAGAGCGCGCGGGCGACGCACCCGCTGTTGGTGGAGGTGCTGGCACGCACCACGGCGCACCTGCGCCCCTTCACGTCGGCCACCATGCCACCGCTGCGCGATGATCGCGCGCCCATCGAACAGGTGATCCACCAGATGATCTGGCGCTTTGCCTGGGAGGGAGAGGCTCCCGGTTAGGTACAGCAAGGAGGAGGATAGGTGACATTGCACATCGAGCGCACCGATTTCATGGGCTGGCGAGAGGCGTATCGCCTGCAACTGGGCGACACAGAGATGATCGTGGTCACAGAGATCGGGCCGCGCATCCTGTCGTTGCGCGTGGCAGGCGGGCCGAACTTGATCTATATGGATCCCAGCACGGCAGGACGGGGGCAGGGCGATGCAACGTGGCACATATACGGCGGGCATCGCATCTGGGTCTCGCCCGAATCGGAGGATGCCTACGCGCCGGATAACGCGCCCTGCGCCGTGCAGGTCAATGCCGGCGAGCTTTCCGCCGTCACGCCGTCGGACCCGGATACCAAGCTGCGCAAGCGGCTCACAGTGCGCGCCGACGGCGACCGCTTTATCGTGGAGAGCGCCGTGCAAAACACCTCCGACTTTGTGGCGGCGGGCGGTGTCTGGGCGCTGACGTGCGTCGTGCCGCAGGGCACGATCGCCTTCCCCTGGGGCACGGGCGGCGGTTGGGCAGTGAAGAAGATCCAGTGGTGGACTGCGTGGGCGGGACACAGCTCCAACGTGCGCAGCCAGCAGTACCAACCAGGGCCAGACCTCTTTCTCGTGCGGCCCACCGGTGAAGAGGGCAAGGTGGGCACACACTCGCCGGAGGGATGGCTGGCGCTGTGTCGCAGCGACGCCACCTTCATCAAGTCGTTCACGCCCGACCCCTTTGCCACCTACCCGGATGGCGGCTGCTCGGTGGAAGTCTATACCTGCGCCAGTTTTGTGGAGATGGAGACCCTCTCGCCGCAGGGCATCATCGCGCCCAGGCAGGAGGTTGTGCAGCGCGAGGTGTGGACAGTGCGCGGGCAGGCTGTGGACCCGGAGGACGGAGCGGCGCTGCGCGCGCTGCTGGGGCGCTAGGCCAAGCGAAAGCGCGTGGCCGCGCTGCAGGGGAAACGCTGCCTCTGCTAGACGCCTTTATCTAGTAGCTCCACGATGACGCGGTGCGCGTTCCCGTTGCCAAAGTAGGCGGGTCGCTCTCCCTGCGGGCAGAAGGTGCGCGCTGCCTCCACTATCCGCGCTGCGTCCGTTCCTACCAGGACGTTCCACCCTGCCGCTACTGTCTCCACCCACTCGGTTTCGTCGCGCAATGTCACGCACGGCACGCCGAGGAAATACGCCTCCTTTTGCACCCCGCCGGAATCGGTCAGGATCAGGCGGGCGTGCATTTCCAGCGCCAGCATATCAAGATAACTCACCGGCGCGATCACCCGTACGCCAGGGCCGAAAGCCAGTCCCGCCTGTGCCGCTGCCTTGCGCGTGCGCGGGTGCAGCGGCAACACCACCGGCTCGGTGAGTGCGTTCAGCGCCACCACGATCCCACCCAGCCGCGCGGGATCGTCGGTGTTCTCGGCGCGGTGCACTGTGACCAGCACATAGCCGCCGGGCTGACAACCAAGCTCCGCCAAGATGGCAGATTCGCGCCGCGCCAGATCGGCGTTATGGAGCACCGCGTCGTACATCACGTCGCCGGTGTGATGCACTCCCTCCACGATCCCCTCTCGCGCCAGGTTCGCCACGGCGGTGGCAGTGGGGCAGCAGAGGAGGGTGGAGAGGTGATCGGTAACGATGCGGTTGATCTCCTCCGGCATTCGCCGGTTGAACGAGCGCAACCCTGCCTCGATGTGCAGCAGCGGGATATGGCTCTTGCTCGCCACCAGCGCACCGGCGAGGGTGGAGTTCGTGTCGCCGTAGACGATGACCCAGTCCGGGCGCTCCCACGCCACAATCTCCTCCAGCGCGATCAGCATCTCGCCCGTCTGCCGCCCTTGCGGGCCGGAGCCGACGCCCAGATGATAGTCGGGCGCGGGGATGTGGAGTTGCTGGAAGAAGATGTCGGACAGGTTATTATCATAGTGTTGGCCGGTGTGCACTAGCACCTCCTGGTGCCGCGTGCGGAGATAGCGGCTCACCGGCGCCAGCTTGATGAACTGCGGCCGCGCCCCGACAACAGAGAGGACCTTCATGCGCCGTATAACCCCGCCTCGACGAGATCGCAGATGATGTGCAGCAATGTGATGTGTGCCTCCTGCACGCGCGGCGTGTCCCGGGAGGGCATTGCCAGGCAGAAATCTGCTGCCTGCCCTGCCAAGCCACCCCCCTCGCCGGTGAGCGCTGCCGTCCACGCGCCGCGCTCGTGTGCTGCCCGCAGCGCAGCCACCACGTTCGGCGAGTTCCCGCTAGTGGTGATGCCGATCACCACATCCTGAGCGGCTACTATTGCCTCCACCTGTCGCACAAAGACGCGATCATAGGCATAATCGTTGCCGATGGCGGTGAGGGTCGAGGTATTCGTCGTCAGGGCGATGGCAGGGAGGGCCGGACGCTCGCGGCGAAAGCGCGACACCATCTCGGCGGCGACATGCTGCGCGTCGGCGGCGCTGCCGCCGTTGCCGAAGATGACCAGCTTGCCGCCTGTACGGTAGGCGGCAATGATGCGCTCTGCCAGCGCCTGCACCTGCGACGGGTATGGCTCTGCCATCAGGCGCGCCAGCAGCGCCTGATGCGCCTGCAGTTGGGTGCCGATCTCGTTGATCATCTCTTACCTCTGGATGGATTCCGTTTCGCTAGCGGATTGTAGCACCCTTGCCCGTGTGCCACAAATGCAGAAGGTATCACTAGATTCGGTGTCGCGCTGTGGCGACTTGCCTCGTCTGCGCGGGTTGCTGATTTCGGCAGACAGCCTATACTCAGGCCATTAGAACTCTCGAAGGAGGGCCATTATGCTCAGCTGCATCAACGGTGCGACTACCATGCCGTATTCGTTTGAGGAGGACATGGCTGCCGCCGGCGCGGCCGGATTCCAGGCGGTGGAGGTGTGGAGCCGCAAGCTGTTCCCGTATCTGGAGAGCCACAGCGTCAGCCAGGCGGCGGAGGTGATCGCCCGCAACGGGCTCCGCGTCGCCTCCCTTTGCCCGATCACCTTTGGCTTCTTCCGGCCCCAGGACGAGGTGCACCAGAAGTTGCAGGAGGCGGCAGAGGTCGCCCAGGGGATCGGCTGCAACTTGCTGCTGGTCTGTCCCGATGTGCCGCCCGCCGACCTGAGCCATGCTGAGGCCATCCGTCGCGCCGCCGAGGCGGCGCAGCGGAGCTGCGACGTGGTCGCGCCATATGGTGTGCGCCTGGCGCTGGAGCCGCTGGGCGGACATGCCTTTGTGCCCGGCCCAGCGGAAGCGATGGAGATCATCTCGCGGGTGAATCGCCCCGACTTTCTGCTGATGATGGACACCTTTCACTATTTCAAGTCCGGCGTGTCGGTGGACGTGCTGCGCGACATCCCTCTGGACAAGATGAGCCTGATTCATGTCAACAGCGCCGAGGCGCTGCCCCGCGACAAGCTCACCGACAAGCACCGCCTCTGGCCGACGCTGGGCGTCGTGCCGGCAGCTGAGATGGTGTGCGCCTTTACGGCGCGGGGCTATGACGGTGCGCTCTCGGTGGAGGTGTTCCGCGACGAATACTGGGCGCAGCCGGTCGGCGAGATAACCGCCCAGGCCAAGGCGCATCTGGAGAAGCTCATGGCGGAGCTATAGGGCGAGAGCGCGGGATCTTTTGACCGTGAGCGCTCATCGGCGTATAATTGGGCTCCGATGCTTATCAGCAAAGCGTGTGCCACGCAGGTCGTTCTTCGCGTGGCACATGCTATTTCATCAGGAGGCAACCGATGCTGACAAGATTTGTACTGGAGAACGGTATGCAATTCCTGATCAAGGAGTTGCATCACGCGCCGGTGGCCAGCTTCTGGGTGTGGTATCGCGTCGGCAGCCGTAACGAGACGCCAGGCATTACTGGCATTTCGCACTGGGTCGAGCACATGTTCTTCAAGGGCACGCCTGCTTTTCCCAAGGGGGAGATTGACCGGCTCATCTCCAGCCATGGCGGCTCGCTCAACGGCATGACCTGGCTCGACTTTACGGCGTTCCTGGAGACACTGCCCAGCAACCACATTGATCTCGCCTGGCGGATTGAGGCAGACCGCATGACAAACGCCACGTTCGACGAGGATGAGGTGGCCGCGGAGCGCACAGTGATCATCTCAGAGCGGCAGGGCAACGAGAACGATCCCACCTTCCTCCTGGAGGAGGAGGTGCAGGCCGCCGCCTTCCGCGTGCATCCCTACCACCACGATACCATCGGCAACATGGCGGACCTGGAGACCATCACCCGCGACCAGTTGGAGAGTTACTACCGCATGTACTACGGGCCGCACAACGCCATTGGCGTACTGGTGGGAGACGTGCAGGCCGAGGCTGCCCGCCAACGTCTGGAGGAGCTCTTTGCGCCGATCCCGCGCGGCCCAGAGCCGCCCCCTGTGCGGCAGGTGGAGCCGCCGCAGCGCGGCGAGCGGCGGGTTATCGTCGAAGGCGAGGAAACCACAGCCTATCTGCAGATCTCATATCACGCACCTGCGGCGCTGGATCCCGACTTTGTGACGCTGCGCGTGCTGAACGCCGTGCTCGCCGGCGCCAATAGCATATCCCTTTTCAGCGGCGGGGGATCGGATAATCGCAGCTCCCGCCTGTACAAGGCGCTGGTCGCCAGCGAGCTGGCGACATCCGTGGCGGGCATCGTGTCGCCAACACGCGACCCCTATCTCTATTCGATCGTCGCCACAGTGCGCACCGGACGCACGCTGGTCGAGGTTGAGGAGGCCGTGGATCGGGAGCTACGACGCCTGCAGACTGAGCCGGTAACGGCCGACGAGCTGGCGAAGGCGGTGAAGCAGGTGCGCGCCCAGTTCGCCTATTCGGCGGAGAGCGCCACCAATCAGGCATACTGGCTCGGCCTTGCCGAGGTTGTTGCGGATCAAGCATGGTTCGATTCATTCCTTGATCGCCTCGCCGCAGTGACCGCGGAGGATGTGCTGGAGCTGGCGAACCGCATCCTGCAACGGCGCAACCGCACCACCGGCTGGTACCAGCCGGTGCAGACGGCGACGCATTCAGAGGAGGCAGGGACATGAAATCACGTCATGAACCCATCCGCTGGACTTCTGTGCCCGGCCCAGATACGATCGCGCGGCGCGAGCTGCCAAATGGCGTCATCGCGCTGGCCAGCGAGAATCGCGCTAGCCCATCTGTCGTGATCGAGGGGCGAGTTTGGGTGGACGGGCTGGTCTCTCGCGCTCAAGCGGGGCTCCCCAACTTTGTGCGGGAGATGCTCACACGCGGCACAGTCAAACGCGATTTCGCCACTATCGCCGAGACAGTCGAATCAGCGGGCGCGTCCTTTGGCTTTGATAGCGATTGGTTTTCCACCAGCTTTTCTGGGCGCTGTCTCGCAGAAGACCTGCCGCTGCTACTGGAGATCATCGCGGACTGCCTGCGCCAGCCAACCTTTCCTGCGGATCAAGTGGACAAGGTGCGCGGAGAGATTCTGACCTCTTTGGAGCAGCGCGCCTATGACACGCGACGTATGGCAATGCTCACCTTCTACGAGACACTCTATGAGGGCCAGCCGATAGGCATCAGCAGCCATGGCTATCACGACTCGGTGTCGGCCCTATCACGCGCAGATCTTGTAAAGTTCTACCAGCAACGTTATGGGCCAGAGCGGATGATCGTGGCTGTCGTTGGTGCCGTCCCGGCGGAGCGAGCGTTGATCGAGGTGGAGCAGGTGCTGGGTGACTGGCAGCGCCAGACACCGGCGGCACCGCTGGTCATTCCGCCCGCCGTGCGGCCGTTGACAATGCGTCGCAGAGAGATCACCATCCCCGGCAAATCGCAGGCGGATCTGGTGCTGGGCAATGTGGGGCTAATGCGTAACCACCCCGACTATTTCGCGGCGCGACTGGCTAACACCATACTCGGAGTCTTTGGCATGATGGGGCGTATCGGCGAAAACGTCCGCGAGCGGCAGGGACTGGCATACTACGCCTATTCGGCGCTGGCAGCGTCACTGGCAGCAGGGCCTTGGATGGCCATCGCTGGCGTGCATCCGGACAATGTGGAGCGGGCAGTGCAAAGCATCCTGGACGAGATGCGGCGGCTGCAGGACGAGCCAGTGCCAGAAGACGAGCTGGCCGACAACAAGTCGTACCTGATCGGCTCTATGCCGCTGACGTTGGAAACCAACGACGGAATCGCCGCCACGCTGGAGGCCATGGAGGCATATAACTTGGGCTTGGATTACTTGCAGCGTTACCCCGCACTGATTGAGGCGGTTACGGCGGAGGACGTCCAACGGGTGGCCCGCACTTACCTGGATACAGAGGCGTATACACTGGCCATCGCACGGCCCGAAGGGGCGGTTGGCGACTGAGGGACAGGAACCTGGGTCGGCAGCCCGTGGATATTGGGGAATCCGCCGAGCTGCCGATCCAGCCATCCTGAGCTCCCCCTAGCTCAGGACAGAATTTCAACTATATTATATGATAAAATCTTCAACTTGTCAATATGCGATTTTTTCTGGTGCGCCCCGCGTTGCACCCCGACAAAGAGCAGAGCCAGGCAACCTGATGGCCCGGCTCTGTGGGCAGCCTCCTCAACCCGGGAATGCCCTTCCCGCATGGCACCGATCCACACAACTGCCTAGTAGTTCTCGGCCTTGAGCTCAAAGTAAGCCTGCGGGTGACGGCACGCCGGGCACGACTTGGGTGCCGACTTGCCTTCGTGGATATAGCCACAGTTGCGGCAGCGCCACTTGACCGGCACATCGCGCTTGAACACATTGCCGCTCAGCACGTTCTCCAGGAGCTTGCGATAGCGCTCCTCGTGGCCCTCCTCAACTTCAGCGATCTCTTTGAACTGGGCGGCGATCTGCGGAAAGCCCTCGTCCTGCGCGGTCTGCGCGAAATCCTTGTAGAGCGTCGTCCACTCGTAACGTTCGCCATCCGCTGCTGCCTTCAGGTTCGCGGCGGTGTCGCCGATCACACCCGCCGGATAGCCCGCCGTGATGATGGCCTCGCCGCCTTCCAGCAACTGGAAGAAGAGCTTGGCATGCTCCTTCTCGTTGTCCGCCGTGTCGGTAAAGATGGCCGCGATCTGCTCATATCCTTCCTTCTTGGCTACCGACGCGAAATAGGTGTAGCGGTTACGTGCCTGCGATTCACCCGCAAACGCGGCCAACAAGTTCTTCTCCGTCTGCGTTCCCTTGATGCTTGCCATTGATCATTTCCTCCCTTTCTACAGGAGCCGTTTCCCTGATCTGTCCCCATTATAGGCCGTATTATATCCGGCCATGCCTTTCTAGCAACTCGAGACTGCCGCCTTTGCACCCCGCCCGCTACGTGCCGGGGCAGTCCGGCAGCGGCATCTCCAACACCCCCACGCGGATCTCATTCGTGTTGTTGGGACGCGCCGCCTCAAAGTAGACATACAGCTTGTCGCAGACGACCATCCAGTGCGAGTAGCGCCACGTGACATAGTCGCCCGGCGTGGTGCTCCTGAGCAGTGGTTCGTCGGGCGTCAGGTCAATCACCGTGTCCAGATCGGGCGAATAGGCCAGGCCTGTGGCGATGTTGTACACTGGGTCACGCCAGCGGATGTGCGAGCCTTCGTAGACGAACAGATAACCCAGCGTCAGCGGCAGCACGCACGCCGGACGCGTGTAGAAACTATGCCAGCCGGTGTTCTCCATAGCAGGAAAACGGCCGGTGGGCACCCAGCTCACGCCGTCGCTGCTGGAAAAGTGATGGATGCGCTCCACGCGGTCCGTGCCGATGACGAACATGTGCCAACGGCCCCGGCGCCAGAGCACAAAAGGGTCTTTGTAACCGGTCACATGCGCAAAGCCGTCGTCCACATAGTCCGCCTGCAGCACGACCCGCGCTGACGTCGGGTCGAAATGCGCCGGGTCGTCCACATCGTCGAACTTCAGGATGACCCAGCCACGCTCCAGCCCGGCGCAGCCATAGAGGCGAAACTTGCCCGACGCGGGATCACGCACCAGCGCAGGGCGCTCAAATCCGGGGACGCCAGCGTCCTCACGGCGGAGGCGATGAATCGGCTCGAAATTGACCCCGTCGTCGCTGCGCAGGATGCGGATCTCATAACCGCGTCGCCCGCGGGGCGATAGCCCCTCACGCATGCGACACGCCATGTAGAAGGTGCCATCCTTCGCCAGCGCCACCGATGGGGCGCCCGCCCACCATTCGGGTCGGTTCTCATCCGGCTCGAGCACGACCGAATACCGCGACAAGGCAGTTACGATCTCCGCAAACATCATCCCTCCGTTTCCAGCGCCCCTCCCCGCATCGTTGCGTTGCTTACCCGTGTTGGTGTGAATGCGCGCGGCCGTCCGCACCGGACGGCGCGGCATCCACTCAGCACCCCGGCTCGCCGGGATGCCCGCAGCAAGGTTGCAACAGGATCACGCGCCGCCAGAGGTTGCGCGCCAGCTTGCGCAGCTTGACCCCCAGCGGCATTGGTTGATCCAAGTTCGTCAGAAACGCCCGCGGCGATGGTCGTAGTCGCACGGTCTTCCTCCAGTGCTGCGCGCCTAGACGGGCGCCAGCGTCCCGGCAAAGATCTGCCAGGCAAGCAGCGTCTTGGCAACGAGGCTGAGCACGATGAACATGCGCTCCCCAAACAGATAGTCCTTCCAGGGGCCGATCTTCTTGTACTGGAGGAACATGTTCACGGCAAAGATGTTAAAGAACACAAAGATCGAGACGATGATCGCGTACACAAAGGCGGGCGGAGTCGCACCTGCTGACGATGCCGCGCCAACCAGGTACATCACGATCACGATCCACGGGATGATCCCCGCGATACAGCCATAGATGAAGGAGGTCCAGTCGGTGCGCTCCGTCGTCTGGTTTTGCAACTCCATCAGCAGGCCAAAGAGGTTCATCATGGCGTTGAGGCCGAACATCAGGATCATGCTGCCCAGATCCCAGATGCCGACCAGCATGCCGATCAGAACGATCATCAGGGACGAGCTGAAAGCGTACTCGTAGAAGCGGGCCGGGTTCATATGGCGCTTCAGATGGCGCACATACCAGCCATAGCCAAAAGTGGCCAGTGAAAGGTGTGCCACCGCCGAGATCAGCAGGAACGCGGCCACCGCCGGGCCAAAGCGCAGCTCGTATGCCAGCTTGGGGTCTGGCACCAGCGAGCGCGCGGCGAGGTCGAACCGCAGGTAATTAGTGTAGATCGGATAGGTAGTATCGTTGCTAAGCACAATCATGAGGATGCCCTGCAGCAGGTGCAGCACGCCCATGATCGCATTAAAGCGACGTAGGCTGGTGTACACCTTTTCTGGCACCTCGTCCAGCGTGCGTGCAGGAACATTGACCACTCGCGACTTGTTCTTGGCCATCTTGCTCCTCCTCTGTTGGCAATCCCCCACCAGTAATGATGCGCCGATCGTGTCCCCGGGCGACCGGGTATAGCAGGAATCCGTCAGGCAGATACAGAACACGCCCCCAACGGGCGACACACGTGATACAGATAGCGCGTGTAGGGCGACGTAGCGGGGTCGAACGGGGCTGTGCCCCGGTCCGACTCGGCGATGATGTGCTCATAGAGCATCGCGCGCCCCTCGGCAACGAACTCGTCCCGCATCTCCTGGCCGAGGCGATACTTGCGCTGCATGAGATCGTGCATGTCGGCTGAGAGATCGTACGCGCGAAACGGCAGGTGATTCGCGCGTAACGCCACGGCTAGCGGCGTGCGTTCTGCCTGCAGATCCGTGCGGGAGGGCGCGTCCCACGCCAGGTACGAGTAGAGGAGCGCCATCTGGCCCGTAGGCCCGACGATCTCGCCCATGCGCTGCACCGTCGCCGCCAGATCATGCGCCATATAAAGTGAGTCAATGGCGATGATAGTGTCGAAAGACCCCGGTGGTTCATCCAGCGCGTTCAGATCGCCCAAGCGAAACGTGAGGCACTCCCCTTTGGCGCGGGTGCGCGTCTGCGCCAGGGCGATCGCCTCCGGTACATAGTCTAGACCGCAGACGAATGCGCCCGTCGCGTCCGAGATATGCTCAGCGACAACGCCGGTACCGCAGCCAAGGTCCAGAACGCGGCTGGTCGGCCCCAGTCGTGTTGCATCTAGCAGAAGCTGGAGCTGCGCCACGTCGGTAAATCCAGCTTGGCAGAGGTCGCTGCCATAGAGCCGCATGCAAAAGCGCCCGTAGGCAGGGCTAGCCGTGGCCTCGACGTAGAACTCGCGATACCAGTAGTAGATGGGCGGGCGCGCGGCGCGAACACGATGCGCGGCTGCGATCCCCACGTCGGTCAGCACATGCGCCATGCCGTCGGCGCGAACCAGGCCACGCGCGGTGAGGCTGCGGCAGGCGTCGTCCCACGGTTCCAAGTGGCAACGAAAGTAGGTAGCCGCCTCAGCAAGCGTCTTGGGGTAGAAGCGGTAAGAGTTATTGTTCGGCGTCTCGATCGGCTGTGCCAGCTCGATCAGCGCGATCAGTAACTGCATCTCGGCTTCAGAGAACTCGGCCTCAAGCACTTCTCCACTCTTCTGCTACCGTGATCGCCACAGCAGGCTGTGACGCATGATAGCGCAAAAGATCGAGCGTGTCAAATGGCTCTGCGGAGGCACGATGCCGAGGGGTGAGCGCCCTGCATAGCGACAGGCCCAGGCCGTTGCGGGCTACTGTTGCACCCGCAGGCGCGTTAGGCACCAGATTATGTTGCTAGTGTTATCATTATGTAATATATATTAATTAAATATTTTGTTTATGTCGTTTCAATATGCGTCAATCCTTAAGGTATTAGGCTTAGTGCAGACGGAGTGGACGAAAGCGCGCTATGACCGGGGCCAGCTTCAGCCACATGGGGACGGTCTCCCGCCAGTTGCGGCGCGCATTTGACACTCCAGCCACTCTGCCGTATCCTGTCACGTCAGCCCGGCCGCGCCGTGGCGGGCGATCCCCTGAGCGGATGAGGTGAGCATGAGTCAAAAGCAAGTAATGTACGAGGGACCGCGCATGCCGCACCCCAACGAGTGGGATGCGGTGTGCGAGTTGGAGCGCGCCGTCTTTTTCCCGGACGCGCCCACCTACTGGACCTGGATGCGCCGTTGGCCGATGTCGCTGCACCCGGACGCGCGCCAGCAGGCATTGACCCTCTTTCACGACGGGCACCCTGTGTCCAGCATGAACCGGCTAGTGCGCGACATGCTCGTGCATGGCCATCGCCTTCGCCTGGGCTACATCGGCGCGGTATGCACCGATCCCGCCTATCGCGGCCAGGGCCTGGCCAGCACGCTGCTGGATGCGACGCTACGACAGCTTCATGCGGAAGATGTGGACCTGGTGTATATCAGCGGCACGCGCGGGTTGTACTATGGCGCGGGGGCGAACCACGCCGCCATCGAGGAGCGCTTCATCCTGGAGCCGGGATCGCTCGACAATGCAGGCGATGATGTTACGGTGCGCCTCGCTGGTGAAGAGGACATTGACGCGCTGGTGATGCTGGCGCAAGGCGAAGGGGTGCGCATCATCCGCCCGCGTGCTGACTGGGAATTCGTCATACAAGAGGGACACTGCCGGGGCCGACCGTGCGCCTTCTATCTGGTGGAGTGCGGCAGCGTGCCCGTTGCATACCTGCTCTGGCAATACGAGCGCGCGCGCCACGCAACACGACTGATCGAGCTGGCAGGTGACCGTGCCTCACTCCTTGCTGCACTGGCCCGCGTGCGCCGGGAATCCCCACCAGAGGAGACCATCGAGATCAATGTGCCGCACGGCGACATCCTGGCGCTCATGTTGGCAGCGCAGGGGATAGCGCCCATCCCGACGCGCAGCAGCGGCACCATCAAGCTGCTCGACCCGACCCGAACAATGGGCAAGCTCTTCCCCTATTTCCGGGAGCGCCTTCGCGGCTGGGACCGGCGCGAGTTACATGTCGCGGCAGGCAAGGAACGTTATGTCGCGTGGACTGCGGACGGCTGGCTCCAAGTGGAGGGAGAGAGCCAGCTACTCTGGCTGCTTCTCGGCCGGCCTGCCGACGCACCCCAAAGCACCGTCGTCGCGCATGGCGCGATGTGGGCACTGGTGGAGCGATGCCTGCCGCTGCCCCTGCCGTGGGTGCACCTGAACATGATCTAGTCGCTGGCGGAAATCACATCCCCACCAGCGGCCTGAGTGCCTCCACCTCGGCCATATCCTCAACCATGACGTAGAGATAGAGCCCACGCGGGTCCAGTGCGTCCACGAGCAGGCGCATTTCGTCCGGCGTGAATGAGCCGCGCAGCAGCAGCGGCCGATCCGCTGCCTGGATCTTGCACCAGTATGGAATCATGCCAGCCACCGGTGGGCCGCCGGAGCGCACCTCATAGTTAACCTGGAAACAGCGAATCTCCTCGATCTCCAGAAAAGCATCGAGCAGAAACATGGAGGTCGAGTGCAGGTGAATGAACGCGCAGGGGAAATGCGCCGCGAGCGCGCGGTCCACCGGCTGGAGAAAGCGGCGATAAAGGGAGGGCGAATAAAGCCCCGAAGCGTCCTCCTGTAGCCGGGCAATGGGACCGGGCGCCCAGAGCTGATACTGGGCATCATAGTAGCCGCCGTGATAGAGTGGGATGCGCTCCCAGGCGGCGACTGTGATCTCGCGAAAGATGTCCGCCATACGGTGCAGCGCGCGCGCCGTGCGCTCCGGCTCCTCCACCAGGTCGAGAATGCTCTGGCTGGCGCCGCGCAGCCCGGCAAACAGATCGGATGGGCCGACGAGCGTGCCGTGGCTGACGGGAAACCGCCCCTCTGCGCGGCGCACCAGGGCATCAATGAACGCCATGTACTTGCGGAACCAGGGGTTGTCCCGTTCCAGCGTCACCTGCTCCACAGCCGCCCGCGGCAGTCGGCGCGATTCGCCCAGGATGCTCCCCGGCAAGATGCGCAGCCGCGCGCCCACCATCCCCATCAGCCACGGCACCGCCTGCGACGGCGACGCACCGCGCAGGATGTCGTCGCTCATGGTCTCCCCCTCCCGCAGCAGCCGTTCCTGATCGTCCAGAAACGCCTCTGGGTCCACCATGTCCGGCGTCAGCTCGTCTGCCGTCTGCCATGCCGCGCTGGCGGCGAACTCCTGCAACGGAAACCAGCTCTTGACGGAAAAGCCCACCAGCGGCCGCGCCACCGGCGCCCGCTGCCAGAACCGTCGGTACCCCTCTATCTTGGCTGGATCGTTGCCAAACGGGAAGGTCGCGCTCATGTGTTACCTCTTGCCACAGCCGTCAGCGGGATGTGCCCCCTACGGGCCGATGGACGTGTTCTCCCACCATGCGATCTCGTAGGAATAGTCGCCCGCCGCCAGCACATCTACGTCGCCATCCTGATCCAAGTCAACGCCATCCACGTTCCAGGGGCCATCGAATGGGCGCGCGATGAGGTAGCCGGTGAAGGAACCATCGCCGTCGTTCTCCCACCACGTTACCGCCTCGGCGCTGCTGCTACAGCACGGGCCAGAGGGGCCGAACGTGCCCGCCACAAAGTCAATGTCACCATCCCCATCCATATCCACCGGATCGGTCGGCGCGGCATAGTAGCTTCGATAGGCTGCACTAATCGCGCGTGAGGTGAACTGCTGCGCGCCGTTGTTCTGCATCCAAAACAGCCCATTGACGCCGTGCGCCAGCAGATCCAGGTGGCCGTCGCCATCCAGATCCGCGGCGCGCACCGACCATGACCCGCTGGAAAAGCCGGTGGGAATTGCACGTTTGGTAAAGACCGCAGTGCCGTTGTTCTCCCACCACATGATGTTCCCGTTTCCTTGTCCCGCCACGATGATGTCCAGGTCGCCATCGCGATCCAGGTCCACGATATCGCCATGCAGCGGGCCCTGAACGTACTGCGGGCTAAAGTCGCTCTCCAGCACCCGGCGCGTCCAGTTCTGCTGCCCGTCGTTCTCGCACCAGTAGATGGTGTCCGCGTCAAAGGCACTCACCACGATGTCTAGATCGCTATCCCCATTCAGGTCGCCGACGCCAACCCAGATCGGGCAATCGGCGTTGGCCACCATGTGCGCGGTGAAGGATTGCGAGCCGTTGTTCTCGTACCAGAGCACCGCATCCAACCCCTGCGCCGAACCCGATGCCGATGCCGCCACCACATCCAGGTCGCCGTCTTTGTCCAGATCAACGCAGACGATATCAATCACGCCGTGTTGCGGGATGTTGGCGATGGTGTGCGCTGTAAAGCCTCCCTGCCCGTTGTTCTCCCACCACCTGATCGCGTCCGTCTGGTGGTACGCGCACGCCACGACATCCAGATCGCCGTCACGATCCATGTCCACACCCTGCACATCTATGGCGCCGACCCAGGAGGCGATGAGCACGTGCTTGACAAAGGAAATCACGCCCGGCGTCCCGGTTACTGTCCGCGTCGCCGTCGGCGTCTGGGTGCGAGTTGGCGACGGTGTCGCGGTATGTGTCCACGTTGACGTGGCGGTTACTGTGGGTGATGGCGGTATCGTATGGGTTGCCGTCTGTGTTGGCGTGTGAGTTGTGGTTGCTGTCGGCATAGGCGTGTTCGTCGTTGTCGGCGACGGCGTATCGGTCGCGGTAGCCGTCGGGAAAGGCGTATCCGTCGGCGTAACTGTGGCGGTCGCCGTATCGGTAGCGGTCGGCGACGGCGTATCGGTCGGCGTAGCTGTTGGAAGAGGCGTAACGGTCGCGGTAGCCGCCGCAGTCGCCGTATCGGTAGCCGTCGGAGATGGGATATCCGTTGGCGTGACAGTCGGCGTTGGCGTCGCGCCGTCCACCACCCACGCGCACGCCTCTGTAACCCGAATCCAGTAGCCCCGCCCCGGACGCATCTCGGTCAGCGTATTGAGGAATGACGGACGGGCCACATCGTAGGTCTCCCAGGGCGTGTCGGGGTCGGCGGCATCATAACCATATGCCAGATCAACCTGCCCGATCACCGATGCCAACGCCTCGGTTAGGGGGCGGGTGGTGAGGCTGGGGTAGCCCACGAGGTTCCAGCCTGGGTAGAGCGGGATCGTGCTCGAGACTGGCACTGTGCCAGAGACGGTCAGGGTGGCCGTGTCGGTGATGTTCAGCCAGAAGCCTATCGTCTCGGTGAGGTCAGTGAGCGTGTTGAGAAACTCGGGCATCGCCACGTTGTAGCGCCGCCACGGGTCATCGGGTGTCGCCGCATCGTAGGCATACGCGATGTCGTATGCGCCCGAAATGGGGGCCAGCACATCGCCAATCGCCGTGCTCTCCGGTGCGACCGGCAGCGAGACCAAGTTCCAGCCGAGTTGGAGAGGGATTTGCACCGCGGTGATGGCGGGCGCAGCGCGGGACAGCCGCAACACGAAAACCACCGCAATCATGAGAGGTCCTGCCCAGAGGGCGAGAAGTGATACTGCTCTTCTCATCCTTCGCTCCTGCGACAGCCGGGCTGCGGCTCACGTGGGGGTGCGAGTGCCGCAACTAGATCATTGGTGAGAGTCACGCGCCACACAATTATGGCAGAGCGGTTGGCGTGCCGGTGGGCGCCGGATATGGCTCTTGAGTGACGATCGGCATGGAGGTCGCCGTCGCAGTGGGTCCCGCCGGTGTCGTCGCCGTCGCCACAGGCATGGAAGTCGCCGTAGGCTCAGCAGTGCCGGTCGTCGTCGGAATCGGGACCACAGTAGCTCCGCCGTCCGGCGTGGGCCAGGGCAGCGGCCCCTGTTGACCATAGTTGCCAGCCAAGAGCACCAGGTCAAAGATGTTGACACAATTGTCAGCCGTCAAGTCCAGCCGCGGGTCGGCCGGAGGACAACTGCCATACGCCACCGCCAGCTGCACCAGGTCAAAGATGTTGATCCGGTCATCCTGAGTGATGTCGCCCGCCAACAGCGTCACGTCCGCCAGGGTCGTCGTCTGTCCTGATGGAATCTGCAGTGCGGCGCCGCGCGCGCTGAGAAAGCCCGCCTTGCGTGCCGTCACATCTTGTGTGCCCGCGGGCGCGTCGGCCACAGCAAAGCTGCCATCGGTAACCGTAGTAGCGTTCTGCGCTCCGATCTGCACCGTCACGCCACTGAAATCGGTGCGTCCCTGTAGCAGCACGCGCCCAATGACGGTCGTCGCGGCGACACGCGCCGCCATCACCTGCCCGCCACTGGCCCAGACCGACGGCGGCAACACGGCGACCAACATGATCAAGATCACGCCGCTCCATCGTTTCAGCTGGGGCATGTATCCTCCTTGTCTCTCAGCCTCATCAGCCCGCAGGGGGATGCCGGAATCAGAGGTTGATCACGCGAAATTGCTCCGCATAGCGCACTCCATGCTGCCTGCCTGTCTCGACGGCCCATTCGGTTATCATCTCGCAGGGGTCCCAGTTGCGCATCTGGCTTTTGTGCTCTTTCAAGGCGGCGATTTTGAGCGGCAGCACGTCGCTGATGTCCACAAACACCTCTGCCGCATCGTGGCTGTGCACATAGAGGCGCTGGACGTGGTGCGGCGCACCCAACTCTGGCCAGAGCAGCGGCATCCGACAGGCAGGCGCTACGGCATCCACCGCCGCCAGCGCCGCCGCGCGATGATCCGGGTGATTGATGTACCAGTTGCCCACAAAGAGCTGCGTGGGATCGGCGGCGATCACGACCTCTGGCTCGTAGTGCCGGATGGCACGCACCAACTCTCGGCGCAGTTGTAGCGTCGGCTCCAGCTCGCCGTCGCCATGGCCCAGAAACACCACCTCGCGCACGCCGAGGATGTCGCAGGCGGCGCGCTGCTCTGTCCGCCGAATCTGCGCGAGTCGCTCGCGAGTCATGCCCGGCTCATGCGAGCCGACATCGCCGTCGGTGCAGAGCACATAGATCACCCGACATCCCGCCCGCGTCCAGGTAGCCACAGTGCCAGCCACGGTGAACTCTGCATCGTCCGGGTGCGCCATGATGACCATAGCCGAAGCCGGCACGCCATCTTCGCCCATTCCCTACCCTCCGCTCGATTGTCGCCACAACTGATATTATACTCTCGTCCACCTGAACAGCCAAGCGCCGTATCGAGCCTGCAGACGCCGAGGCACTCACCGAGAATATAACAGGTTGACGTAGGCCCCACAATCCCTTATACTGTGGCTATTCTGCGCAAGAAGGGAGCTTCTTTATGAACCGAACCAACCTGACGCCGCGGCAGCGCGTTGAGATCGCCATGCGCGGCGGACACGCCGACAAGGTGCCGTTCACTGTGTACGAGTGTATGATCGCACAGTGCGTGGCCGAACGCGAGGTGCGCAACCGTGGCGCCTGCATCGTGCAACGTCGCGTGCCCGTGTTCAAGACGCATCGCCCCAACGTCAAAGTGACGCAGCACGTCTATTACGAAGGCGAGCGGCGTTTCACGCGCACCTATTACGAAACCCCCGTTGGCACCGTCAGCCAGCTTGACGAAGCTGCTGGGTTCACGTCGTGGCATCATGAGAAGATGTTCAAGACGCCGGACGACTACAAGACACTGCTGTTCATGATCCAAGATGAGCGGTATGAGCCGGACTATGAGGCGTTCGCCCAGGCGGAGCGCGATTTCGGCGACGACGCGATCTTTCGCTCCAGTTTTGGCCTGGAGCCGTTGCAGGCGCTCATTTCGGGCAGCATGATGGCGATGCAGGATTTTTGTGTGCAGTGGATGGACAACCGCGACGAGATCCTCAAGCTCTATGACGCCATCGTGGCCAACCGCCGCCGGCTTTACAGGATCGTGGCCGAGTCGCCGGTGTCGCACGCCAACTATGGCGGCAACGTCGTGCCGGAGATCACCAGCCCGCGCATGTTCCGCGAGTACTATACGCCGCACTATAACGAGGCAGCGGAGATCATGCACCGCCACGGCAAGCTGATCGGCGTGCATTTTGACGACGACTGCAAGCTCCTCGCCGGCGAGATCGCCCAGACAGACCTGGACTATATCGAGGCGTTCACGCCAGCGCCTTCCACTGACATGACGCTGGCGGAGGCGCGCCAGGCATGGCCAGGCAAGGTGCTCTGGATCAATTTCCCCTGCACGGCGCACCTGCTGCCCCGCGACGAAGTGGCCGCTGTCACCGTGGATCTGATCGAACAGGCTGGGACGCCCGATGGCCTGCTCATTGGCATCACCGACGACCCGCCCCCGGACCGTTGGCGGGATAGCTATCGTGGCATCATGGATGGCTGCGACCGCCACGCGCAGGAGCATCCAGAGCTATATCGCTAGGAGGGGCGGATGATCACATGGGACGAAGCGCTGGGTCGCCTGCGCCGCGAGGTCGGCGACGAGCGACGCGTCGCACACTCGCTCCTTGTGGCACACCTGATGGCGCGGCTGGCGGAGCGGCTGCAAGCGGATCAGTCGCTTTGGGAGCTGGGAGGTGTGCTGCACGATCTCGACCTCGCCACAACTAAAGCAGACCTGACGCGACAGGACGTACTGGCGGCGCAATGGCTGGATGGCGTGCTGCCGGCGGTGGCGACGCACGCCATCGCCGCCCACGACTACCGAACCGGCGTGCGCGATGAGACGCTTTTGGCGCGAGCGCTCCGTGCCGCGGACGTGTTGGCGATCCTGGGGAGTCGTTTCACAGTGCAGGGGCTGCGCGACGCGACATACCAAGGTGATGGCGCCTATGAGGCGCTGATGGGCATGGTCGAAGAGGGACATTACTTGCGGCAGGCGATGGTGAACCTGAAAGAGCTCTGCGACGTGCGACTGCCGGAGATGTTGGAGATGTTGCGCCGGGAGATACACCACGACGCGTCTCGTTCATAGCGCGCCGCAAAGCGGCGGATGCCACACAACCGGACGACAGAAGAACCAAGGAGGTAGCCCACATGGAGGAACTGGTCCAGGCCGTGCAAAACGGCGAGGAGGAGCAAGCGCTGGCGGCAGCGCGGGCAGTACTGGAGGCGGGCACACCCGCCAGCGAGATCATCGCCGCGCTGACGGCAGGCATGCGCGAGGTAGGGCAACGCTTTGCCCGCATGGAGATCTTTTTGCCGGAGATGATCCTCGCCGCGCACGCCATGCAGGCGGTGATGAAGGTGGTGGAGCCACACCTGGCGGCAGCAGCGACGCCCGCAGCCAAGCGGGGTGTCGTCGTCATCGGCACGGTAGAGGGCGACATGCATGAGATCGGCAAGGATATCGTCATTGCGCTGCTGCGCGCCAGTGGCTTTGAGGTGCACGACCTAGGCGCCAACGTCAACCCGCTGGAGTTTGTGCGGCAGGCAGAAGCAGTGAGCGCTGACATCATCGGCGCGTCTGCGCTCATGACGACAACGATGCCCGGCCAGAAGGAGATCGTTGAGCTGCTGAAGGCCAAGGGCGTCCGCGACAAGTATCACGTCATCCTCGGTGGCGCGCCGGTAACGGCGGAATGGGTGCAGGAGGCGGGGGCAGATAGCTGGGGCGAGAACGCCGGCGTTGCCGTGGAAGTGCTCGAGCGCGTCATGGCAGAAAGGAGGCGCTGATATGTCACCCTTCAAGCTGTGGGAGATCATGGAGCGGGCCAACACCGGCCCCTTTTGTGAGGACGACGATTTCATCTACAAGCTCTTTTTGCCCAAGATGCGCGAGGTCATAGCCAAGCACGGCATCAAGTACGACCCGCAGACGCTCCTTCCGGCGGATGACGACCTGGCGGATCGCGTCTGGCAGGCAGCCGTCGAGTTCTTCCTCGCGGTGGGCGTGCTGAACGTGGACACACACCGCCGCATCCTGATAGAGGAGCGAGAGCTGATGGAGGCGCTCTATCACGCGCCGGGCCGCTACTGGGTCGGCGCGGGGCGCGACATGCGCGCCTGGTCGCACCGCCACGTCGAGGACACACAACCGCCTTTCTGCATCTTTAGCCCGGACATCACCTGTGATGAAGAGATTTTTCTGCCGATGTCCATCGCCTACATCCAGGAGCCGCTGGCGGACGGGGTGTGCGCGCCGATACTGGAAGAGACGATGGGGCTCAAAATCAAGTCCGGCACGCCGAGCGAGATGGCCGGGGTGGTCCAGCACGCCATGAGCCTGCGACAGGCGGCCAAGCTCGCCGGGCGTCCGGGCATCTTTCTTATCGCCGTCGGCACCGCTCAGTCCGACACGGGGCAGATCGCCGTCAGCAACGACGAGTGGGGCGTGCGACAGAGCGACGGACGGCTCATCGGCGCGCTGACCGAGTGCAAGATAGACAACGAGCTGCTGAACAAGATCGCGCACTGCGTGCAGTTCGGCTGCCATATCGGCTGCCTGAGCGGCGCCATATACGGCGGCTATGCCGGGCGCGCCGAGGGCACAGCCATCCTGGAGACGGTCTATCACCTGATTGGTCTCACCATCTACCAGGCGTCGTTCCAGCAAAGCTTTCCTTTCCACCTGCACTATACCTCCAACAGCGGGCGGGAGATGCTTTGGCTCGTGAGCGTGGTGCAGCAGGCCGTCAGCCGCAACAGCCGGCTGCTCTCCACCTCCAATGGCTTCTTGAATGCCGGACCGGGCACCGAGATGGTGCTCTACGAGGCGGCGGCGCACGGGCTGGTGAGCGTTGTCTCTGGCGGCGATCTCTGGGAGGCGGCAGTGGCGCACAACAAGTATCGCAACTATGCGACGCCGCTGGAGGCGCGCATGGCGTGCGAGGTTGGCCACGCCGTGGCCCGACAGGGGATGCGCCGTGAGCAGGCGAACGAGATCGCGCTGCACTTGCTCGAGAGGTACGAGGCGCAGATCGCCGACGCGCCCAGGGGGAAGCCGTTCCAGGAATGCTACGATGTGCGCACGGCGCGGCCACAGGGGTGGTATCTCGACATGTACCAGAAGGTGAAAGAGGATGTGGCGGCGTTAGGGGTGCAGTTCCCGTATTGAGCGAAACGGCGCACCCATCGCTGGGATGTGGTCTTTCTGTCCTCGGGCGCGCCGACGACTATGTATGGAAGGTGCATGATGGTTAGGATCAATTGCTCGCTCGTTGTAGCATTGCTGGTGCTATGCGCCTTATCCTGCGCCAAGGTGCAGCCGACCGCCACGCCCGCGGTGACCCCCACGACATTGCTGCCCGCTACGTCGTCGGTCGCGCCGCGCACGACAGAGGACGTTGCCGACAAGTTCTTGCAGGCGATGCGCCGCGCCGACTGGGAGGGGGCGACGCGCCCCTTCAACCAGCAGATGAAGGATGCGCTGCCTGCGAGCAGGCTGGCCGAGCTCTGGGCGGCGCTGGGCGTGCAGAACGGCGAGTACCGGCGGGTGATCGGGCTGCGCCATATCGTGCAGGGCCAATACGACGCGGTGATTATGACGCTTCAGTTCACCAAGGCTACGCTGGATATGCGCGTCGTCGTGGACACGCAGACCGGCCAGATCGCTGGGCTGTTCTTCACTCCTGTGGCGGGCACGCCTGCGCCTACTATTGCCACCACCCTCCCCGATTATGTCGAGCTAGACGCCTTCAGCGAGCAGGATGTGCAGGTGGGCGACGACGAGTGGGCGCTTCCCGCCACGCTGGCCATGCCGCAGGGGGACGGGCCATTCCCAGCGGTGGTGCTGGTGCATGGCTCCGGCCCGAACGACCGGGACGAGACGCTCGGACCCAACAAGCCGTTTCGCGATCTCGCCTGGGGCCTGGCCAGCCACGGCATCGCCGTGCTGCGTTATGACAAGCGTACATACGTCTATCCGCAGCAGATGGCGGCGTTGCAACGCCTCACGGTGCAAGAGGAGACGATTGAGGATGCCATCCGTGCCGTGGCGCTGCTGCGGCAGACCGACCGCATTGACCAAGAGCGGGTGTTCGTGTTGGGCCACAGCCTGGGCGGCACCCTCGCGCCGCGCATCGGCCAGCAGGCACCGGTCGCCGGGCTGATCATCATGGCCGGAGCGACGCGGCCCATCGAGGATCTGATGGTGGAGCAGACCCGCTACATTCTGGCGCTGGATGGCGAGCTATCAGCACAAGATAAGGCGCAAATCGCCGAGCTGGAGACGGCGGTGGCCAAGATCAAGGCGCTCACGCCGGCGGATTCGCCCTCCGAGACGCTGCTGGGCGCGCCCGCCTCGTACTGGCTGGATCTGAAGGGATAACAGCCGGCGCAGGTGGCGGCCACGCTATCTGTGCCGCTGCTCGTCCTCCAGGGAGAGCGCGACTATCAGGTAACGATAGACGATTTCCGCCGCTGGCAGGAGGCGCTTTCCGGCAAGGCTAACGTCGAGTTGCGGACATACGCGACGCTGAACCACCTGTTCATGGCCGGAGAAGGGCCCAGCACGCCGCAGGAGTATGATGTGCCCGGCCACGTTGCGCCGGAAGTAGTGAATGACATCGCGGCATGGATCGCGACGCAGCAGTAACACGCTCGATCATCCTACCGCGCGCGAAGGGAGGCAGCCCGGATGCCGCTGCTCTGCTACTCGTTGCTCGTCCTGTGGCTGGCGCTGATCCCTTTGACGGCAGCACCGCTGCCGGACGGCTCGCTTGCTACGTCCCGTGTGCTGTTCATCGAGAACGTCGGCCAGTTCCCCGCGCACGTCCGCTTTCTGCTGCACGGCACGCCGTATCCCACCTGGCTCACAGACGACGCGCTCTGGGTAGCTGTCCCTGACGGGCTGCAGACCCACTATGTGCAAGTTGCCTTCGGCGATGAGGCGCGGCTGACGCCCTTCGACCGGGCTGCCGCACGCATCTCGTACCTTGTCGGCGCGCAGCCCGGCTATTGGCAGCCAGATGTGCCGGTCTGGCATGGCGTCTGCTGGACGGACGCGACGACCAGCGTTGATCTGGTGCTTGGCAGGCGGGGCGACGAGGTCACAGAGAGTGCACTGCCAGGCCTGGCCGGGATCGTGCCTTGCTGTCTGGTGTGGCGCGACGCTGCGGATGCGGCGCCGACGGTGCGCTTCACGGGCAGCGCGCGCGGCCTGGAGCACGTTCTGGCCGCGTCGCCCGTCCCTTCCGGCGCTGAGGACCTGATCGCCAGCACGTGGCTAGGTGGTGGTAGCTGGGAGGAGGCGCGCGCCATTGCCGTGGACGACGCGGGCGACGCGTATTTGGCCGGGTGGACTGCGTCGGCTGACTTCCCCACCACGCCGGGGACGGTGGACCACACGCTGGATGGCGAGCGCGATGCCTTTGTCGCCAAGATCAGCGGCGATGGGCGGCGGCTGATCTATGCCGCGTTCCTTGGCGGCTCCGGTCGCGACGAGGCGTCCGGCCTGGCGCTGGATGAGGCGGGACGGGCCTATGTCGCCGGATGGACGGCATCGGCGGATTTCCCGGCCACGGCGGGCGCGTTCGCGGCCACCTATCGCGGCGGCCCGGCGGATGCATTTGTAGCGCGGCTGGATGCCACCGGCACGCGCCTCGAATGGGCCACCTTCTTGGGCGGGAGTGGCGAGGATGTGGCGAACGGGCTGGCGCGGGACACACTCGGCCTGCTGCACGTCGTCGGCCGGACTGAATCATCCGACTGGCCAACCACTGCCGGGGCGGTGGATCGCATCCTGGACGGTTACTGGGACGCTTTTCTCGCGCGGCTGGATGGCGAAGGCCGCACGCTCCTCTACGGCACTTTTCTCGGCGGCATGCTGGACGAGCGATGCGTGGCGGTGGCCGTGGATGGCGCACGGCACAGCTATCTGACCGGTTACACAGTATCGCCCGATTTTCCCGTCACGCCGGGCGCTTTCGACACGACCTACAATGCAGGCAATGGGGATGGGTTTGTCGCCAAGATCAGCGCCCAGGGCGCACTGGCCTATGCCACTTTTCTCGGCGGCAGTGGCGAGGATCGCCCGCAGGCGGTGACGGTGGATGGCAGCGGCGCGGCGTATATCACCGGCTATACGCGGTCAGGCGATTTCCCGACCACGCCAGATGTGCTGGATCCCGACTATAACGCATTCCAAGACGCCTTTGTCGTAAAGCTAGATCCTAGTGGGGAGCGGCTTGGCTACGCCACTTTTCTGGGAGGACGCGCCAACGATGTGGGGTACGGCATTGCGGTCAACGCTACGGGCGAGGCGCACGTTGTCGGCTCCACCCGCTCCGCCGAGTTCCCCACCACTCCGGGAGCGTTCGACACCAGCTATAACGGGCGCTACACCTATCAGGAGGATGTCTTCCTCGTGCGGCTGCGCGCCGACGGCAGCGCGTTGCACTATGGCACGTTTCTCGGCGGCACGCAGGTAGATGATAGCTATGCGGTGGCGCTGGGAGCAGGTAGCACTGCCTATCTCACCGGCTACACCGGCTCCAGCGACTGGCCGTTGACCGAGGGCGCGGCGGATGCCACGCTGGCACAGGGGGAGGCGTTTTTTGCCCGGCTAGGCACTGCCAGCGACGTCACGCCCAGCCCAACGCTGACGCCGAGCCGGACGCCAACTCCCTCTCCCACCCCAACAGCCAGTCGAGCACCGACGATCAGCCCGACCCCAACCGCTACACCCGCCCCCGCCGCGAATGGTGGCGTGCACCTGCCGGTCATTCTCAAGTCATGAGCGCGAGTTATTCGTTCGCCGTGAGCACCACCTTCAGCTCGGCGCGACTCAGCGCCACCTCGAACGCCGCCACCGCCCGCACCAGCGGGTAAGTGGCCGTTACGATCTTGTCCGTCTCGATCTGACCCCGCGCCAGCAGGTCCAGCGCCATACGATGATAGCGCGGGTGATACGAGAACGCGCCGTAGATATGCAACTCGTCATAGTGGATGCGGTTGCTGTCCAACTGGGTGATGGGATCGGACTTGGGCAGGCCGCCAAAGAGCACGACGCGTCCACGCTTGCGCACCATATTGACTGCGTCGGCCTGCGCCTCTTTGGAGGCGCAAGCGACAATGGCCACATCCGCGCCGCGCCCCTCGGTGAGCGCGCGCACCGCGGCCACGGTGTCCGCCTGCCGCGCGTCAATGATCCGCCACGCGCCGATCCGCTCCGCCAGACGCAACCGCTCCGCACGCCGCCCGATGAGGATGGGCCGCGCGCCCCGCGCCCGCGCCACCTGCACGTGCAGGCAGCCCACCGGCCCGTCGCCGATCACCACAACGGTTTCGCCTAGGTCCACAGCGATCTCGTGCTGGCTGGCGAGCACCGATGACGCCGGCTCGGCCACCGTCGCCGCCACAAAGGAGAGTCCCTCCGGCATGCGGTGCACCATCCCGCGTCGCAGGATCGCCTCCGGGACCTGCATATACTCGGCCATGCCCCCGGCATAGTGTGCACCGATCACCTGCCAGTTCTCGCATAGGTTATAGAGCGCGCGCCGGCAATAGTAACATTGCTGGCAGTGCACATCGGCGGCGATGGCCAGCCGCTCTCCCACCTGATAGTCGGGCACATCCCGCCCCACCTCCGCCACCACACCGGCGATCTCGTGGCCCAGGATCTGCCACTCGCGGTCAAAGCGAAGGCCATGCTGGTAGGCGCGCAGGTCCGAGCCGCAGATGCCACACGCCTTGACCTGCAGGATCAGCCCATCGGGCGGCAACTCGGGATATGCGATCTCTTCCACAGCCAGTTGGCCTGGCCCACGGAAAATGGCTGCCTTCATGCCTTGCCTCCCTTTCAGACTGCACAAGATGCTCACGCAGAGATGGGGACTCGTCTTTGCGTGAGGTGATCTATGGCAGGGTGCGCATGCGGCGCGAGGTGGTCAGCACGCCCAGGTAGATGATGGCGGCGGCCACGACGCTGAACAGGAGCGCTCTTGCCGGCCCGATCTGATCCGCCGCCGCGCCAATGGCGATGGTGCCCAGCGGCTGCAAGGACCAGATGAACATGTTCATGCCGATCACGCGCCCGCGCATTTCCGGCGCGGCATATGCCTGCAACAACGTGTTGCTGAGCGGGATGAAAAAGCCATGGCCGATCCCTGCCAGCGCCAGCAGCGCCAAAGACACAACGAAGAGGCGGCTGGTGGCAAACACGCTCAGCAGCACGCTCTCTATCAGTGCCGCGCCCAGGAAATAGAGGCCGCGTGGCCGGATCTCGCCGGCGGCAGAGAGGAAAAGCGTCCCCAGCAACGCGCCCGTGCTCAGTGCCGACGACAGCAGGCCAAGACCGGTGGCGCCGGTGCGCAACACGTCCGCCGCGATCGCGGGCAGGATGTCGCGATACGGCATCATAAGCAGGGCATACACCAGGACCAGCAGCTCCGCGCCCAGCAGCACCGGCGTGGCCCGCACATGTCGCAGCCCATCCAGCAACCCCTGCAACACCGGCGCGCGCCGCGAATCTGTAGCCGGCTCACACAGATGGGGGCGGATCGGCACGATAAAGAGCGCACTGCCCCACATGACCGCCGCTGTGACCAGGAGCGCAGGAGCGGCGCCGACGCGATCCATAATGGGGCCCACCAATGCCGGACCGATGATGGCAGCCAGATTCTGCGCCGTGTAGGACAGCCCGAATGCGCCCGTTAGCTCCTGCCCGGGCACCAGCTTGGGCACGACCGCCGTGCGCCCCGGATACTCGAACGCTGCCACCGCGCCGTTCACCAGGTTGAAGAGCAGCAGATGCCAGAAGGCAAGCTGATCCGCTCGCACCAGCAAGAAGAGGACCGTCAGCGCCAGCGCCGACACGCCGCGCGCCACGACGAGCACCAGGCGCAGGTTGAGCCGATCAATCAACGTGCCGCCCACAAAGGAGAGAAAGAATGCGGCCAGTCCCCACGTGCCGATGAACCAGCCGATGGAAAGCGCCGAGCCGGTGAGCTGGTAGATCAGCCACCCTGCAATCACGGCGCGAGACTGCATGCCGAACGAGTAGCAGAACATTCCCAACCAGTACCAGCGAAAGTCCACCCGCCGCGCCGACGGGAAACGACGCCCTAACCCAAAGGGGATGGCCATGAGGGACCTTGCCCGAGATGAGTGAACACGCGATGCATGCCTCGCTTCGTCGGAGATGCCGTCAAGGTAGCACACTTCGCGCGCGCGGTCAAACGGATACAAGCCATTCAGGCAGGTCACATCGGCTCCGCGACGAGAGCTCGGCTACGTCCGAGGGCTCGCAGGCGCCACAGCAGCCCGGGCGGAAGGCGTTCACCCGGATACCAGACTTGACACGCGGCATCGTGTGCGCCTATACTGCACCGCAGGTCAAGCGAGGTGCAACGGGTGCCCGGGGATGTGCGAGATCCGACGGATGGCGGTTGGGCGCGGTCTATCTGGGCCAGTGGCAGCGGAAAGGCAAAGGGAGTTAAGCATTGGCCTGTTTGTGGACAAAGGGAACCGGCCGACAGATGCTCAGGTTCAGACAGCCATTGGCGATTGGCTGCCGCTGGAAGATAGGCCTGCTACCGGGTGTGCGGGTGTTCTGCGGTCGGCACACACTATCCTGAGGCAGGGGAGATCATGTCAGTTGCGGACGATGGCCTCAGTACACATCATGCATGGATGGAGAGAGCGCGCCGGATCAGCACGGCGCCCTTTCCGCGTCTCTGCGCGCATCGCGGGCTCAGCCAGGCGTGCCCCGAAAACACCCTGCCCGCCTTTGCCGCAGCTATCGCCGTGAGCGCGCACGAGCTGGAATTCGACCTCTGGCTCTCGCGGGACGGAGTGCCGGTGGTCTGCCACGACAGATCTGTGGACCGCACCACCGACGGTCGGGGCCTGATCGCTGACCTGTCATGGGACGATATCCAGCGGCTGGACGCGGGCATCCGATGGGGCGACGTGTGGCGCGGCATTCGCATCCCGCGCCTGGAGCAGGTGCTCGACCTCGTGGATGGCCGCATCGTGCTAAACATCCATATCAAGGAAGCAGGGGCGCACGGCCGACTCGTCACCCGGGTTTGCGATCTTGTGCGCGAACACGCGCGGCTGGGGCTGGCCTATCTCGCCAGCGGCACAGAGGCTGTGTTACAGCACGCCCGCGAGCACGCTCCGGATGTGCCACGCACCTGTCTGCTGGCGCAACACGACCCGACCATGCAGGTGGCGCTGGCGCGGCAGTACGAATGCCAGCGCGTGCAGTTCCGCCGCATCGTCACTGCGGCGGACATCCGCCACGCGCATGAGGCGGGCCTTATCTGCAACCTGTTCTGGTCAGACGAGCCAGAAGACGGCGCACGATACATTCGCGATGGCATTGACGTGCTGCTCACCAATTGCGCGCACGTGATGCTCGCGGGCGGTTGGCCGCCGCGCGCGCAGTGTGCAGCCGAGTGACGGGCGTTGGCCGATTTTCCCACCAGTGGTATACTCGACCTAGCAGAAAAGCGCGCCGAAGCGCGGAAACAGGAGGAGAGGAGCATCATGTCCAAAAAGCGATATGTGCAAGTCGGCCTGGGCAGCAGGTCGTGGATGTACTCCTTCGCCATTGTGAAGAGTCACGCCGATAGCTGCGAGCTCGTAGGGCTATGTGATTCCAATCCGGGACGCTTGCAGCAACGCGTGGCATGGGCCGCAGAGCAGGGCGTCCGGGTGCCGGCGTATGACGCGGCGGATTTCGACCGCATGATCGCCGAATGTCAGCCGGATTGCGTGGTGGTAACCACCAAGGACTGTTACCACGACGAGTACATCTGCCGCGCCATGGAGCTGGGGTGCGACGTGATCACCGAAAAGCCGATGACCACCGACGCCGCCAAGTGCCAGCGCATCATCAACACGCAGCGACGCACGGGCAAGAAATGCGTTGTGACCTTCAACTATCGGTATTCGCCCCCGCGCACGCAGGTGAAGGATCTGCTGATGTCCGGCGTCATCGGGGACGTGCTCTCGGTGGATTTCCACTGGATGCTGGACACCAACCACGGCGCCGACTATTTCCGGCGCTGGCATCGCAACAAGCAGAATTCCGGCGGGCTAATGGTGCACAAGGCGACGCACCACTTTGACCTGGTCAACTGGTGGCTATCCAGCGTGCCCACATCGGTCTTTGCCATGGGCCACCGCAAGTTCTACACGCCGCAGCAGGCGCTGCGCTACGGGCTGAAGAACCGCGGCGAGCGCTGTCTTGGCTGTCCCGAAGCCGAGAGATGCCCTTTCTTCCTCGATCTGAAGGGGAACGAGCCACTGAGCAAGCTCTATCTGGAGACGGAGCAGTACGACGGCTACTATCGCGACCGCTGCGTTTTCTCCGATCAGATTGACATTGAAGACTCGATGAATGTGGTGGTGGCGTATGCCAGCGGCGCCAAGATGACCTACTCGCTGAACGCCTTCCAGCCCTGGGAGGGGTACACCATTGACTTTAACGGCTCCAGGGGCCGCCTGGAACACAAGTGCCGCGAGACGGTCTATATCAGCGGCGACGGCACGGTGCCAGGCGAGCTGCTGGCGGAGGGGACGACCATCACTATCTTCCCGCACTTTGGCACGGCCTACTCGGTACCCGTCTGGGAGGGAGTAGGCGGGCACGGCGGCGGCGACCGCGTGATGCTGGATGATCTGTTCAGCCCCAATCCGCCGCGGGACAAGTATCTGCGCGCCGCAGACCAGCGCTCCGGCGCCTACTCGATCCTCACCGGCGTGGCGGCGAACCTCTCCATGGCTACGGGCAAGCTGATTGACGTCGCTGACCTCGTGCAGGGCATTGGCATGCCGGATTATCCGCCTATGCCCACGCCACACGACCCGATCCCGCTGCCCGAGACGCCGGCCCGCCGGCTGAGCGCGCGGGAGCTGCGCGGCATGCGCGGGGATGTACCGGGCAAAAAGGAGTGAAGAGCAGCACCTTCGCAGCCGCGGGGCCGGGTATCTGTCCGGCCCCGCGGCTGCGATTCTATTTGCCCCCTAACATGCCGTCAGCAGGGCAACGCTCGCGCCGCACGCCTACCCTACTTCAATAGGCCGCGCAGCCAGTGCACAAGTCGTGTCAAGATGGATGGCTCCAGCGGCGTTGCGGCAGGCGTCACAGTCGGGGACGGGCGCGGAGTAGCCGTCGCCACCGGCGCGGTAGTTGCCGCCACGGTAGCGGTTGGCACGGGCGCGTCCGTCGCCCCTTCTGCCTCAGAGATCTCGTAGAAAACACCGTCCAGCAGCGCGATCACTCGCGGGCCAACGGACAGATACGCGCCCCAATCCGGATGCGCTGCCAGCAGCGCAAAGTAGGCATCGCTGCCAAAGCGCACCTTGATAGTCGTCGCCTTGTGTGGATCATATCGCGTGTCCACCCAGACGCCGTCGCGCAGGATGAAGGAGATATTGCGCACATGCTTGATCTCGGTAACTTGCGCCGTCGGTGCCACATCGCTTTCGCGCAGCGTACGCTGTCCCACACTGCTCTCCACCGCCTTGGAGCCATAGGCGGGCGCAGGTTGTTGCGCCGCTTCCGACATCCGGTTAGCGACCTGCTCGCGTCCCGCCTGCGTTAGCACATCCTCATTCTCGTCCACAAGGAAGGCGGTATAGGGCGTCATGATGCCGTAGCGCACGCTCAGCGACACGATTTCATCCACTAACTCGCGGTCTTCGCCGCGCAGGCGAATCTCATTGAGCAGATGGCCGATCTTGCGCGTGGCCCAGAGGCGCGCGATGAACGCCGCACCGCCGCGCTCCGCAAGCGTCAGGCCGGGGTAGGTGTATGTTTTGGCCTTGCCGTTGACCTGCCCGCGCAGCGTGACGGTGATCGTGCCGCCCTTGCGATAGCGTCCGGCCACGATGAGCTGACTCCCGGCAAAGAGGTCAGGAAGTGGGTACGGATAGATATCCTCCACCAGCGCACCGCCGAAATCGAGGCTCACGTCCGCCAGCAGCGGCGTGCCCACTTTGGCATAGAAGGCACTCACTACCTCGGCAATGCTTTGGCTGGGGCGGACATACGCGCTCGCGCCGCGATGCTCCTGTGCTATCGTGTCCAGCAGGATCGTATTCACCTCATCACCGACGCCAAACGCAAAGAGCCGCACGGCGCGCGGCGCAGCTTCGCGTACATTGTCCAGGATCTCCTGCGTCGCCACTACTCCCTCGGTCGCCAAGCCGTCGGTGAGAAAGAGGATGATCTGCGGGCGCTCGCCTCCCGGCAGCAGATTCAGCGCCTCCAGCAGGGCGCGATTGATGTTCGTGCCACCCGCTGCCTCCAGTTCGCGCACAAAACTGCGCGCTTCATCTCGCTCGTCGGCGGGGCGCAGCGTCGCCGCATACCGCCGCGTGCCGCTGCTAAAGGCCACGATGTTGAAGCGATCCTCATCGTGCAGGTGATCCAAGATATAGTACAGCGCGTCCTTGGCCTGTTGCATCTTGGCGCCGCGCATGCTGCCGGATGTATCCAGCACGATCACCACGTCCTTGGCGACGATCTCGGCATCCGCCGCGGCCACCTTGGGGCTGACCAGCAGCAGGAAAAAGCCATCCTCGTTCGCCTCCTTGTACGAGAGGAGGCTGACGCCTACATCATCGTTCGCGGTGCTATAGTACAGCTCAAAGTCGCGATCCGGTTTGGTATTGTGTTCCTCGAAGCTGACGACAGCGTGCCGCTCGCCGTCTCGCTCCACGGCCACCGCGTGGCTGGGCGAGTAGAGTGCCTTCAGCGGCTGCGGCGTGCGGATGTCCACGTGGATGCTCACATCCGCGATCGGCTTGCTGGAGAACCGCTCCGTGTCGAGCGGGTACAGATAACGCACCAGCCCCGCCTCCGCGCGCAACACCTCGCTATAGCGGATGACGACGCGCTTTTCGCCGTGCGCCGGGATGGGGTAGATACGCGCCTGGAAAGCGTTGCGGCCGACATACTGCAGCAGTGCCGGATCTTTCTGCTCGCGCACGATTTCCTCGTAGATGCGTCGCGCCTCGTCCTGATCCAGCAGTCGCCCCTCCACCTTGCGATCATCCACGAACATGGCAAAATCGGAGATGGCCGCGCCGTCCGGCAGGGGGAACATATAGGTCCCCTCTAACTCATAAGGAAGCTCGTTGACAAATACCTGGTCCACTTCGGTAGTCGCTATCTGCCCCTCGATCGTGACAGTGACGCGATGGTAGCGGATCGCCAGGCTGGCGACCGGCTCCAGAGGCCGCGGTGGAACCGGCGGCCGCGGGATGATGATGCCATCAGCACGCGCCACTGACACAGTGGCGAGGAAGAGCACAAGAACCAGTAGCGCAATGCGCGCGCTGCGATACTGCCATAATGTGGACATTTGAGACCCTCCATATCCGTCGCCGCAACCTTGCCGGTTGCACTACATCGACCGCACGCTATCAAGACGTTGCGCTGCAAGAGAAGGTTCCGCACCGCGCAGGATGATCGTGGCCGGGTTTGCACCGCGTGCGCAGTCGTGCTATGATGATGGAGTGTGGAACGAGTCGCGGGAGTTTGATAGGGGAGAATAGGATGAGAGCGGCATTTATCTCCAGCGCCTGCTTGATGAAGGAAAAGAACCATCGCACCACCCTGGCGGCGCTCGCGCCGCTGGCGCATAGCGCCCTGTACACCGTCCTCCTTGATACTGATGCGCCAGAACCAGCTCAGGCGGAAGTGCCAGAAGCCGCTGCTGCCCGCCTTGTGGAGGAGATCACCGCGGCCGGCGGACGGGTAGATGCGGAGATACACTGCCCTCACACGGCTGGGGAGCTCTGCTTTTGCTGGCACACGCGTCCCGGCTTTCTCTGGCAAGCGGCGCGCCATCTGGACCTGCGCCTCGATGAGAGTTATGTCATCTGCGATACCCCTAACGATGTGTCTCTGGCATACATGGCTGGCTGCCGCCCTATCCTCGTGCTCAATGGCCGGACGATAGACGAGCTGTATGGGGGCTTTCAGCCCGAACCAAGCGATTTCCCTGTGGCGCGCGACCTGCGGCAGGCGGTGAGCTACGTGCTGAGCGAGGAAGAGATTGCCCAAGAACTCGGCCACGCTCGCCCTGCAGCGCTCTCACAGGGAGCTGATGAGATTGACGGGTCTGCCGGACTCCCTGAAGATCTCCCGGCCAGCGCGCTGCCCACGCTGACTGCCTATACGGCGCGCCCGCAACCGGATCAGCGCGCGCCGCAAATGATCCGCTATGGTGGGCGATGGCTTGTTTGGTTTGTTGTCGGCGGCATCTGGCTTAGCCTGGGCATTGCCTATCTGCTCACCCATCTGTATCGCGTGCGTCCATTTCCGGAGTTCGTCTATTACATCACCCTGCAATTCATACCCCGCCCCGTGCGAGGTGCCCTGTTTATCTTGACAGGCGCAATTGCCCTCCTCGTCGCCCTGCGCAGCGTGCGCGATTCGTTGCCGGTCGCCATCCGCTGGGGCAAAGATAAGGATCGTTGATAGCTCGCTTCTCGGCCGGGCGATAGGCTGCGCGCCAGAAAGCGGCGTTACACAGAGAAGGGGGATCGGGTGAAAAAGAGCGTCATTCTTCTGCCGTATTTGCTGCTGTCCCTGCTCGTCGCTGCCGCCTGGGCGACGCCCGCTACCGGCGCCGGCCCGGCAGTCACCTCCAGCGCGCACGTGGTGCACCTGCCGTGGGTAGTTCACCAGAGCGTGTCATGCCTCGATCCTCACGAGCCGAACGACACGCCAGACACGGCGACGACGCTGTGCGACACGCCACTGCACGGCTTGATCTGCTCAGCCGGCGACCGAGATCTCTTTCATCTCTGTGATGATGGCACGCCGCTCCTCAGCTTTCGCGTTACGCTGACAGATATGCCGGCGAACTATGACTTGTTCGTCTATGAGGAGGATATCCTCATCGGGCGTTCTACTAATCTGGGAACGCGAGATGAAGAGGTGCTCGTGCAGGTCAACGGCCCGAGCAGCGCGTTCCTGGTGGAGGTCGTCGGCGCAGATGATGCATTTGACCAGCAGCAGCCGTATACCCTGACACTGACGCGCAACCCCATGCTTCCCACGAGCACTGCCACCGCCACCACCTGGCCTTCCACCGCCACACCGACGACGACTCCTACCGCGACCGTGGCGGGGAGCGCCACGCCGACGTCCACTGGCCCGCGCGGGCCGGCACTGTCGGTTGACCCAGTTACCTCGCCGACACACCTCTTGCAGCAGACTATCACTGGTGCGACCGAGCCGGATGTCGAGGTGTTGATCGAGTGCGAGACCGGCGCTTATCGCCAACAGACGGCGGATGGCCGCTTCCAGATCGAGGTCTACCTGCTGCCTGAGGCGACGACGCACCTCACGGTAACAGCAACGCGGCTCAGCGACCAGACGGCGCGCACGGTGACCATGGTGGATCGTCTGGGGCAGCCGCTGGCGATCCTGCACATCGCGGCGACGATTACGCCGACGCCAACTGCCACCGCCACAGCCACTACGACGCTAACGCCCACAGCCACCGCGACAGCGAGCTGGACGCCCACCACGACGACCACTCCCACGCAGACCAGCACATCCACACTGACCCAGACACCGACCGTAACCTGGACGCCTACTCCGCCCCCAACCTTCCGCGTTCTAGCCCCGGAGCAGGTGATCCGTGGCATCCCGTTTGATGTGGATATCACGCTACTCGACGCGCACGGTCAGCCGGTTGTGGATTATGTCGGCACTGCGGCGCTGACGATACGCCTACAGGGCACCAATGAGCCGCTGGGCGCGGCACTAGTCTACGCCTTTACGCCGGCAGATGCCGGGCACCGCATCTTGACGGTGGTGATCACGTCGGTGGAGGGTGTACACGTCTTTGCAGAAGTAGAGGATCTGGCATATGGACATCTTGGGCGAAGCGGCCCGATCTACGTGCGGCCGCCGTTGCCCACCGCCACGGCGACGGCCACGCTCACGAGCACGCCCACCGACACGGCGACGCCCACGGCGACCGGCACGCCCACGCACACCACGATGCCCACAGGCACGCCGACGCCGACCGAGACGCACACGGTGACCGCCACGCCTACCGCCACAGCGACCGCCACACCGACGGCAACCGAGACGGTCACGCA